>JBJFGK010000186.1:0-7593 GCA_051892655.1 Prevotella sp.
ACGACTCCACTCTGGAACTAAGTCTGCTGTCTGAAGACGGGGACAACAGTTTTCCCGGCAACGTAAAAGCAACGGTAATATACACATTAAAAAGCGATAACAGTCTTGATATTGCCTATCATGCAACATCCGACAAAGAGACTGTTATCAATATGACAAACCACTCATACTTTAACCTTAACGGTGATGCCAACATAAACATAGAAAACTGTCTGTTATATGTCAATGCCGACAACTTCACTCCCACAGACACAACGTTTATGACAACCGGCGAGATACGCAAAGTGGAAGGTACGCCTATGGATTTCAGGACTCCGACAGCTATAGGAGCCAATGTTAACAACTTCAATGACGAACAGGTAAAGAACGGTATGGGCTTCGACCACAACTGGTGTCTTAATACATATAAAGACGGCAAAGGTGATGACACCGTTATCGCAGCATCTCTTTATTCCCCGCTTACCGGCATCAATCTTGATGTATATACAAACGAACCGGGTGTACAGATATATACCGGAAACTTTCTTGACGGTTCATTAACGGGAAAATACGGCATAACATATCAGAAACATGCCGCATGTTGCCTTGAAACACAAAAATATCCCGACTCGCCTAACAAGAAAGAATGGCCTTCTCCATATCTCAAACCGGGTGAAGAATACTATTCACATTGCATTTTCAAGTTTAGCGTAAAATAAGCATACAAAAACAATAACATAAATCAACATCAATTAAAAACCTCAAAACAAATCACATCTAACAATGAAAGTAATAGAAGCACTGCAGAACAACGGTTTTCAGACCATAGACTATGTTGTATTCTGTATATACATCGTCATTCTCGTTGCAATGGGCATGTTCTTGTCACGCAGCAAAAAAGGAGAGAAAAAATCATCTAATGACTATTTCCTTGCCGGAAATACTTTGACATGGTGGGCAGTAGGCGCGTCACTCATAGCGGCCAATATCTCTGCCGAGCAGTTTATCGGTATGTCAGGCTCAGCTTTTGCTTCCGGTATCGCACAAGCAGCATACGAACTTATGGCTGCAGCGGCACTGCTTGTTGTAGGTAAATTCTTGTTGCCTCTGATGATAGAGAAAAAAATATTTACCATTCCCCAGTTCCTTCGTGAACGTTATAATTGGGGAGTAGGACTTGCTTTCTCTCTGCTCTGGCTTTTCCTTTATGTATTTGTAAACCTCACATCTGTGGCATGGCTCGGTGCACTCGCCATACAGCAGATTCTCGGTTTGCCTACTGACATGACTGTATCTATGTTCGGTATGGAAATCGATCAGGTTCGTCTTGTCATAATCTTCGCGTTGTTTGTCATTGCCGGTATATACTCTATATATGGCGGTCTGGCTTCTGTGGCATGGACAGACGTCATGCAGGTGACATTCCTTGTTGGCGGCGGACTCATCACAGCATACGCCGCTCTTTATGTTATCGGTGCAGAAGTATGGCATTGCGGTCCTATTGAAGCGTTGGGCAACATTTATGATTGGTGTATAAACCAGCCGGGAGACAAACACTTCAATCTTGTGGTTACAAGAAATGAAGAGTTATATCCCGTAATTAACGGTGTCGTTGAAAATGGTGTTACTGTGCAAAAAGAAGATCCGTTCTTCACAAATCCGGGTATCGTCCTCATTTTCGGTGCCCTTTGGCTTACCAATTTGGGATATTGGGGCTTCAACCAATATATCATACAGAAAGGTCTTGCTGCAAAATCTTTGGCAGAAGCCAAGAAAGGTATGATATTCGCGGCATTCTTGAAGATATTGATACCTTTCATCGTTTGTATTCCGGGCGTTTGCGCATTCTTTATCCTCAACGGCGATGTCAATGGAGTGGCTGTTTTTGATACGTTGAAAGAGCATCTGCATGGAAGCATAACACGTTCCGATGATGCTTATCCGTATCTTATACATAATTTCACCCCAACATTTATTAAAGGACTCTCGTTTGCAGCACTTGCAGCAGCCGTAATATCATCATTGGCTTCAATGTTCAACTCAACATCAACATTGTTTACAATGGATATCTATAAGCAGTTTATCAATAAGAAAGCCAGCGAGACACGCCTTGTGACAGTAGGTCGCTTGACATCACTCTGCGCACTTATTATCGCTTTGATAGCTGTTTATCCTTTGATGGGCGGTATTGACCAAGCGTTCCAATTCATACAAGAATATTCCGCATTCGTATATCCGGGTGTCGTTGTAATCTTCGGACTCGGCCTTTTGTGGAAGCGGGCATCCGGAACAGCCGCTGTTGTTGCAGCCATTGGTACTTTCGCGTTCTCCATTCTCTTTAAGTTTACCTTGCCGGAAGTGCCGTTCCTTGTTCGTTCAGGATATGTATTCATCTGTCTCGTAATATTGTTCGTAGGCATTTCCATTTACAGCAAGAAAGCTGTAAAGGCAGACGTACTTGATGAAAAGACTGTCAAGACACAATTGTTCTGGAGCAGGATAATGTATGTGGCAGCATTTATTTGCTTCGCCATACTTGTCGCGTCATTCTTCAGCAACACGCTGACTATTTACGGCACACAAGGAGCCATGATATTCCTTGCGGCAATGCTTGCTACACTCGGTTTCTATCTGCGTTCAAATGCTATTGACAAAGTTCAGGATGCAAAGCTCGTAACGATAGACCTTAACATATTCAAGACTGACAAAGCGTTTAACGTTGGTGCTGCACTTGTTGTTATCATCCTTACCATATTGTATATATCATTATGGTAATAAACCAGAGTAACAAATCATAGAAACAACAACACATAAATATTAGAATTATGTTAGAAGAACTGAAAGAAAAAGTATTCCGTGCAAATCTTGACCTTGTAAAGCACAATCTTGTGATATTCACATGGGGCAACGTATCAGGAATAGACAGAGATAAAGGACTCGTGGTAATCAAGCCTTCGGGTGTAAGCTATGATGACATGAAAGCATCTGATATGGTAGTTGTAGATCTTGAGACGGGAAAAACGGTTGAAGGCGACCTTAATCCGTCATCAGATACTCCTACACATCTCGTTTTATATAAGGCTTTTCCGGAAATTGGAGGTATCGTTCATACCCACTCGACATACGCAACAGCATGGTCGCAGGCAGGTCTTGACATTCCAAATATCGGTACAACCCATGCCGACTACTTTCACGACTGCATCCCATGTACTGAAGATATGACAGAAGACCAGATGCCCGAATACGAGAAAGAGACCGGAACGGTTATCGTAAACCGTTTCAAGGACATGAATTACGTTCACACTCCGGGAGTATTGGTAAAGAATCACGGGCCGTTCTCTTGGGGTAAAGACCCAGATAACGCTGTTTATAATGCTGTCGTTATGGAGCAAGTGGCAAAAATGGCATACATTTCATTTACACTTAATCCATCTACAACGATGAACCAACTACTTGTAGAAAAGCATTTCAGCCGCAAACACGGGCCAAATGCCTATTACGGACAAAAGAAATAAATCAAATAGAACAAGTAACAAATAATTAAAAACATAAAAGATATGACAAAAGCATTTGATAATTTCGAGATTTGGTGGATTACGGGTGCACAGTTACTCTATGGAGGTGACGCCGTAGTTCAGGTTGATGCACATTCTAAGGAAATGGTTGCAGGACTAAACCAAAGTGGCAACATACCTGTAAAGGT
Organism: Prevotella sp.; assembly: GCA_051892655.1. GTDB lineage: Bacteria > Bacteroidota > Bacteroidia > Bacteroidales > Bacteroidaceae > Prevotella. The sequence continues at coordinate 3,683 of JBJFGK010000186.1, forward strand.
CGTTTATAAAGGTACCGCCAACTCAAGCAAGGAAGTTGAGACATTGATGAAGGCCGCCAACAACGAAGAAAAATGTATCGGTGTCATTACTTGGATGCATACATTCTCTCCGGCAAAGATGTGGATACATGGTCTGCAACAGTTGAAAAAGCCCCTACTCCACTTCCATACGCAATACAATGCTGAAATACCATGGAACGATATTGACATGGATTTCATGAATCTTAACCAAAGTGCACATGGAGACCGTGAGTTCGGACATATCTGTACACGTATGCGCATACGCCGCAAAGTGGTTGTAGGCCACTGGAAAGACGAAGAAGCTCAAAAGCATATTGCCGTATGGGCAAGAGTCTGCGCCGGTTGGGCTGATGCTCAAGATATGCTTATCATACGCTTTGGCGACCAGATGAACAATGTTGCCGTTACAGACGGCGACAAGGTTTCTGCAGAACAGGTACTTGGATATCACGTTGACTATTGTCCTGTTTCCGAACTTATGGAATACTGGAAGAAGGTTACCGATGCCGAGATTGACGCCCTTGTAGAGACATACCGTAAGGAATACCGCATAGTACCTTGCGAGGCAGGTGCGGAAATAGGCGAAAAGAAGATGCGTAATGCCGCACGTGCGGAAGTCGCTTTACGGGCAATCCTGAAAGAGAAAGGCGCAAAAGGCTTTACTACCAACTTCGATGATCTTGGCGACTGGGGTGATCCAGACAAGAAAGGCTTCGTAGGATTTGACCAGATACCGGGACTCGCATCACAAAGACTGATGGCAGAAGGCTACGGTTTCGGAGCAGAAGGCGACTGGAAGAGTGCCGCTTTGTACCGCACAATATGGTTTATGACTCAGGGAATGAGCCACGCTTGTTCTTTCCTTGAAGACTACACACTTAATTTCAACGGTAAAGACAGCTCTATCATGCAGAGCCACATGCTGGAAGTTTGCCCGCTCCTAGCAGCCGACGACATTCGCCTTGAAGTACATCATCTCGGTATTGGCGTCCGCAAGCAACAGACAGCGCGACTTGTCTTCAATTCAAAGACCGGTGACGGTGTCACGGCAACTGTAGTTGATCTTGGCAACCGCTTCCGCCTTATTGTAAACGACGTTCATTGCATAGAACCGCGTCCGTTGCCAAAACTTCCTGTTGCCAATGCCTTGTGGATTCCGCAACCCAACTTTGAAGTCGGAGCCGGAGCTTGGATTCTTGCCGGTGGTACACACCACTCCTGCTTCTCATACGACATCACTCCCGAATATTGGGAAGACTATGCAGAAATAGCAGGTATCGAAATGGTTCACATCAACAAGGACACCACGATAAGTGAGTTCAAGAAAGAACTTCGCTTCAACGAAGTTTATTACATGTTAAACAAAGCTCTTTGCTAATCAGCCTATGTCAAAACAACTTATCGAATCAGGCAAAGCCGTACTCGGCATAGAGTTCGGCTCTACCCGAATAAAGGCGGTACTCATAGACGAGTCACACAATCCGATAGCGCAAGGCAGCCATGAATGGGAGAACCGGTTGGTTGACGGTTTGTGGACATACTCTATTGACGCTATATGGAACGGACTGCAAGACTGTTATTCCGACCTTTGTCAAAACGTAAGACAACAGTATGGCGTTGAAATAAAGCGTCTTTCCGCTATCGGCATCAGCGCGATGATGCACGGATATATGGCTTTTGACAAGGAAGAGAACATACTTGCTCCTTTCCGCACATGGCGCAATACAAACACAGCCTGCGCCGCAGAAGAACTGTCAAGGCTTTTCAACTTCAACATTCCGCTAAGATGGAGCATCTCTCATCTGTATCAAGCCATACTCAACAAAGAGAGCCATGTTGGCAATATTGACTATCTTACCACTCTTGCCGGATATATTCATTGGCAACTGACAGGAGAAAAGGTTCTCGGTATAGGAGATGCGTCAGGTATGCTCCCCATCGACTCTGCCACAAAAGACTATTGTGCGGACATGGTGGAGATTTTTGACAAGCATATCGCCAAAGAACATCTCTCTTGGAAACTGCTTGACATTATGCCGAGAGTGCTTTCTGCCGGTCAGGATGCAGGCAGACTGACTGAAAAAGGAGCACGATTGCTTGACCCGACAGGCGTTCTTTCTGCAGGAATAGCCTGTTGTCCTCCCGAAGGCGATGCAGGTACGGGTATGGTAGCTACCAATGCCGTAAGACAGCGCACAGGAAACGTGTCTGTCGGAACATCATCATTCTCGATGATTGTCTTGGAAAAAGAACTTTCCAAACCTTACGAAATGATTGACATGGTAACAACCCCCGACGGCAGTCCGGTGGCTATGGTACATTGCAACAACTGTACTTCCGACCTTAATGCGTGGGTATCGCTCTTCCGCGAATATCAGGAGTTGCTCGGCATTCCGGTTGATATGAACGAGATCTACGGCAAACTGTATAACAACGCCCTTAACGGCGATACCGATTGCGGAGGACTAATCTCTTACAACTATGTTTCCGGCGAGCCTATAACAGGACTTTCCGAAGGACGTCCGCTGTTTGTGAGATCTGCATCAGACAAGTTTAATCTTGCCAATTTCATGCGCGCTCATCTGTATGCGTCTGTCGGGGCTTTGAAGATCGGAAACGACATTCTTTTCAACGAAGAACACGTGTCTGTTGACCGCATTACCGGACATGGCGGACTGTTCAAGACCAAAGGTGTAGGCCAGCGTGTGCTTGCAGCAGCCATTAATTCACCTATCTCCGTAATGGAGACGGCAGGCGAAGGCGGCGCATGGGGCATCGCCCTGTTGGCTGCATATCTTGTAGAAGCAAAGGGCAAGACTCTTCCCGAATGGCTTGACCAATGTGTCTTTGCCGGTAACGAAGGCGTTGAAATAGCACCTACGGAAGATGAAGTTGCCGGATTTAACAGATATATCGAGAACTATCGCAACTGTCTTGACATAGAACAGGCAGCCGTAAAGTGCAAGAATTAGTTTCTTTAAGCGGTTATTCCTTATAGCATATCTCTTTTTATGTGATATGTTACAAATTAAAAATACCGTGTCGAATAATTTTTTCGGCACGGTATTTTTAATTTAATCAGTCATTTAGAACATCTAAACATAATGTCTTTATCTCGGGGGTTATATATTGTTGCTTTTTCATTATCTTTATCCTTGTTTATCTGATTATTATTTTCATTGTCTTGCTGCCTTGTTTCAGAATATTCAATCCCTTTTGCAGACCTTTCGTCTTGCGGCCGTTAATGTCATAGTATTCGGTCTTCTCATTGGTTATTACATTTCTGTCCGCAGGGATTTGCGAGCGAGCTGCGCCAAGCGCTCAAAGAACTTTATCCTGATGACCGCGTAGAGGAAAGTGGTTTAAGCCAAAGCCAACGAGAGTGTTAAATTAATTAACGGTCAATTGGTCAATTGGTCAGTTAAAAAAAGAGGGGTATACCCCTTCCTTATAATTCTATAACTAATTAATAATTAATAAGTTATATATATAATAGAGAAGTGGGTACCCTTAAAAAACTAATTGACCAACTGACCGCTTTCCCAAATGTTTAATAACCTAAAAAGTTTAATATCAATGAGTTACGATATTTTTCCTACAAGGTTCCCTATATGCCGGTGTTGCTGAAAACGGCGAAAATCTTGGATTTAGTGCTCAAAAACGTGCCTTTTGACATGCGTGAACCCCTTGTTCGTAGGTTTTTTCTCTACTTTGCAGTAGAATTTAAGACGCAGAATTTCTCTATCCGGACAATACATACAAGGATTTGTGCGGTCAAATCGTACATTTGGTCGCCGACAGCGAGGCTGACAAGGTTCAATTCGACACTTTTGTTGATACAAAAAACAATCCTTGCGGGCTTGAATACTTGTAAAAAAGTTAATCAAATT
>JBJFGK010000187.1:0-7477 GCA_051892655.1 Prevotella sp.
AAGTTTGTCTGCCATTGTCTTACCACCGCGTTTACGTGCAAAGTTTATCATATTTTTCATAGACACACTTTCCTTACGGTCCGGACGGATTTCAGTCGGAACTTGGAATGTTGCACCACCGATACGACGGCTTTTTACTTCAACCTGAGGAGTAATATTATCAAGAGCCATCTTCCAAATTTCAAGTGCAGACTTCTCTTCGTTTGCCATTTTCTCCTTTACTACATCAAGTGCTTTGTAGAAAATCTCATAAGATGTATTTTTCTTGCCATCATACATCAAATGATTCACGAACTTTGAGACCTTTTGGTCATTAAAAACGGGATCCGGAAGGACCACACGCTTCTTTGGTTTTGCTTTTCTCATTTCTTAATTAAATAATTAATTCTGCAGGGGCTGTTCACTTTGTTCTTCAGCGCTCCCTCTGGAGCAACTTACTCAACCTTATTAACAATTCTCCAGCAAAACGATTAAAAAAATGTCCTGTTTTTAAACCTATAAAAAGTTATTTCTTAGCCTTAGGACGCTTGGCTCCATACTTTGAACGACGTTGTGTACGATTAGCCACACCAGCCGTATCAAGTGTTCCACGAACGATGTGATAACGAACACCCGGAAGATCTTTTACACGACCGCCACGAACCAACACAATAGAGTGTTCTTGAAGGTTGTGACCCTCTCCGGGAATGTAAGAGTTTACTTCTTTCTGATTTGTCAAACGAACACGGGCAACTTTACGCATTGCCGAATTAGGCTTTTTAGGAGTGGTAGTGTAAACACGGACACAAACACCACGACGCTGAGGACATGAGTCCAAAGCCGGCGATTTGCTCTTGTCTACGAGCTCCGCTCTGCCTTTTCTTACCAATTGTTGAATTGTAGGCATTGTTTTTAATTTTTTAGTTATTTTATATATTTTGTATTTTTACTTCTCTTAAATAATGTATGGCGCTCTAATACAGACCATTTTGGGGTGCAAAATTACAAAATTATATTTAAACCGCCTAATCAAGACAAATCAAAGAAGTGCATATTAATGTAAAATTCACATAATATACACTTCTTTGACGTAAATTAACCATTACTAACAATGAGATACAATATAAACGTAATAATATTTACAGACTAAGCCTCTCCCTTATTAATATTGAAGGGTGCTATTGTCCCTTTTTCTTGTTGCGGTATCAAGATCTGACCAAAATTACTTTCATATTTTACTACATTATCTTGTAGAGCCATAAGCAAGCGTTTTGCATGCTCCGGAGCCAAAATTACACGCGACTTTACTGTTGCCTTTGGTACACCGGGCAAAATTCTGGCAAAATCTAATATAAAATCTGAACTCGAATGAGTTATAATTGCAAAATTTGCATATTCACCTTGCGCCACTTCCTGTGGAAGATCTATTTGAAGTTGTCCTTTATTGTTATTGTTTTCCATTATATATAATATTTATACTGGTTATTTATCCACATTTAAAACAAATTTTCATTACTTATACTTTTCGGCCTGCTGTTTAATCAACTCCATGTCATCAAAATAATTTATTTTCATGACCTCTCTAACATCATGAAGTGTTTGAACCGCTACGTCACGAGCTGCCTCAGAACCTTTTTTCAACAAGTTGAAAACTTCAGGAATATCTTTTTCAAACTCATGTCTACGCTGACGTATCGGCTCCAATTGTTTGTCAAGTACATTAATAAGAAATTTCTTGCATTTCATATCCCCAAGTCCTCCATGACGATAATGGCCTTTCAACTCATCCAAATTCTTATACTCAGGCCAGAATTCAGCAAAATCATCATTTGTACTAAAAGCATCAAGATATGTAAAGACAGTATTGCCTTCTATTTTACCTGGATCTTCCACACGCAGGTGTCCCGGATCCGTGTACATACTTTTCACTTTCTGCTGTACATCTTTGGCAGAGTCTGAAAGATATATGCAATTACCTAAAGATTTGCTCATTTTTGCCTTTCCGTCAGTACCAGGCAATCGCAGACAAGCTTGATTTGACGGCAACATAATCTTTGGCTCAACAAGTATATCTCCATATATATTATTAAACCGCTTAACAATCTCGCGCGTCTGTTCAAGCATAGGCTCCTGATCCTCACCAGCCGGAACCGTCGTGGCTTTGAATGCCGTAATATCCGCTGCCTGACTTATAGGATAAGTAAAGAAACCTACCGGAATACTTGTTTCAAAATTACGCATTTGTATTTCAGTCTTTACTGTCGGATTGCGCTGTAATCTTGACACTGTTACAAGATTCATATAATAGGTTGTCAATTCAGCCAATTCCGGTATTTGAGACTGCACAAACAATGTTACCTTTTCCGGATCAAGTCCGGCAGACAGATAATCAAGTGCAACTTCTATGATATTCTGACGTATCTTTTCAGGATTATCCGCATTATCGGTCAAAGCCTGAACATCTGCTATAAAAACAAACATTTTGTCAAAGTCACCTTCGTTCTGCAGTTCAACCCTGCGCTTTAAAGAGCCAACATAATGGCCCAAATGCAATTTTCCTGTAGGCCTATCACCTGTAAGTATTATTTTGCCCATATCTTTATAAAAAACTTTTTTCACATATCAACCTGATTTTGACAGGTTCCATGCCAAATTATAATCAATACAATTTATAATTCGCAAAATTACATATTTTTTTCGACATACAAGATAAATAAAATTGCATTTGGAATATTGCGATCCAATAAAAGCTGATTTCAAACAAAAGAATCTTCCATTATTGTCAGCAAAAGAGAAAATCATACATCCTGACAATATTTCTATCTTCGGAGAAAAGCTGCTTTATACGGACATATTAGAACAATTTAAAGAGTCTACAAAGGTCAACATACCACAAAAATGTTGTGCACGTTCAGGTATGGTAAAGATTACAACAACAATAAACATTTACGCTATTAAGGAGAGAAGAGTATATTTAGCATGTCGAAAATGCGTAGTTAAGAGTCTGAAATGCGGTGTTTCAAATACCCGTGCTTACAGATAAAGATATGATGGTTTTCCATTTGACAGCAATTTTTCAACATATACAAAGAAGAGAGACTGCGCACATTTTGACACAGCCTCTCTTCTATAATTGTTTTAAAAACAGAATATAGCAAAATTATTCTGCCTTTACTTCTTCCTCCTGCTTATCGCTATAATCTATAACGTTCTTTCTATTTGCCTGCACACGATCATAGTCTTCTTTTGAGCCGACAATTATCTTATCGAACTCACGAAGACCGGTACCTGCCGGTATCAGATGACCGCATATAACGTTTTCCTTCATACCGTCAAGGCTATCAACTTTTCCTCGTATAGCAGCCTCGTTTAGTACCTTTGTCGTTTCTTGGAAAGAAGCGGCTGACATAAAGCTCTTTGTCTGAAGAGCTGCACGGGTTATACCTTGCAGAATCTGAGTTGATGTAGCTGCGACAGCATCACGAACCTGAACAGGTTTGAGATCACGACGTTTCAGCATAGAGTTTTCATCACGCAATTTACGGACAGAAATTATCTGTCCCTTATGTAATGTTTCACTATCACCGGCATCTACAACCACTTTTTTACCCCATATATGGTCATTCTCTTCAGCGAAATCAAGTTTGTCGACAATCTCCTGCTCGAGGAATGTTGTGTCGCCCGGATCGTTTATCTGAACCTTGCGCATCATCTGACGTACAATAATTTCAAAGTGCTTGTCGTTTATCTTTACACCTTGCAGACGATAAACGTCTTGAACCTCATTAACGATATATTCCTGAACAGCTGTAGGACCTTTGATTGAAAGTATATCGTTTGGAGTTATAACGCCGTCAGAAAGAGGTGTACCGGCGCGAACAGCATCGTGCTCCTGTACAAGAATCTGCTTTGACAATGAAACCAAATACTTACGCTCTTCACCCGTTTTTGACGTTACTATGATCTCACGATTACCACGTTTCACTTTACCCATAGTAACCTCACCGTCAATCTCACTAACAACAGCCGGATTTGACGGGTTGCGAGCTTCAAAAAGCTCGGTAACACGAGGAAGACCACCGGTAATATCTCCAGCCTTTCCGACAGTACGTGGAATCTTTACCAATGTAGTACCGGTCTTGACTTTCTGACCGTCTTCAACAACGACGTGACCTCCTACAGGGAATATATATGTACTTATGACATTGCCATCTTTATCTACGACATCACAAGTAGGTACCTTACTCTTATCCTTAGACTCGGTAATGATTTTTTCCGTAAGTCCGGTTGTATCATCAGTCTCTGAATGGAAGGTTACACCGTCAACAACATCACGGAATCTCAGTTTTCCTGCATATTCCGTTACAATGACAGCATTAAACGGATCCCAACGAGCTATCATGTCCCCTTTCTTGACATCATCACCGTTCTTGAAATATAAAGAACTACCGTACGGAACATTCAATGTAGAAAGCACGATATTGGTGTTTTTATCAATAAAGCGTATTTCGGCAAGACGGCTTACAACCATCTCACATTTTACTTCTCCATTTTCACCTTGTTCAACAAACGGAACTGTACGCAACTCGTCAAATTCAATCTTGCTGTCGTTTTTAGCGACAATAGAAGCATTAGCGGCAGCATTGGCGGCAACACCACCGGCATGGAAAGTACGAAGAGTCAACTGTGTACCCGGTTCACCAATAGCCTGAGCTGCAATAACACCGACAGCCTCGCCTTTCTGAACCATACGACTTGTTGCCAAATTACGTCCATAACACTTCATACATACACCCTTCTTGCTCTCACAAGTCAATACTGAACGTATTTCCACGCTCTCTATCGGACTATCCTCAATAATCTGTGCAATAGGTTCGGTAATCTCTTCACCTGCTGCAACAATAAGTTCACCGGTATTAGGATGTATGATATCATGCACCGACACACGTCCCAAAATACGCTCGTACAAAGATGATATTATCTCATCTCCATTTTTTAGCGCCGTACAAACAAGACCACGTAGCGTTCCGCAATCCTCTTCCGTTATTATAACATCATGAGAAACGTCTACAAGACGACGTGTAAGATAACCCGCATCGGCTGTCTTCCTAGCCGTATCAGCAAGTCCCTTACGTGCACCGTGAGTAGAGATAAAATACTCAAGCACACTCATACCTTCCTTGAAGTTAGAAAGAATAGGGTTTTCAATAATCTGTGCACCTTCGGCTCCTGCTTTTTGCGGTTTTGCCATAAGACCACGCATACCTGCCAACTGTCTGATCTGATCCTTAGAACCACGAGCACCGGAATCAAGCATCATATATACGGCATTAAATCCTTGATCGGCCTCTGTCATTTCTTTAATCAGGATATCTCCGAGTTCATTATTTACATGGGTCCATGCGTCAATAACCTGATTATAGCGTTCATTATCGGTAATAAAGCCCATATTATAGTTGTCGGTAATCTGACGGACTTCATCATTTCCACGAGCCACAAGATCAACTTTCTTCTCTGGTATAATGATATCATCAAGGTTAAATGACAAACCTGCAAGATATGCCATACGATAACCGAGATTCTTTATACCGTCAAGGAATTCGCACGCACGTGCAAAACCGACTGTCTTAATCACATCAGCAATAATATCGCGCAAGCTCTTCTTGGAGATAATCTTGTTTACGAAACCAACCTCCTCAGGTATAATGCCATTTACAATGACACGACCTACAGAAGTTTCTACAGTCTTATCAACAAGATTTCCACCCTCATCAAGGTCCTTTACAACGACTTTAACCTGAGCATGCAAATCACATTTTCCCTCATTATGGGCTATTATCGCTTCTTCCGGACCATAGAAAGAAAGACCCTCACCCTTTGCTCCCGGACGTATCTTAGTGATATAATATAAGCCGAGAACCATATCCTGAGAAGGAACGGTAATAGGAGCACCGTTTGCAGGATTCAGGATATTATGACTCTGGAGCATCAATATCTGGGCCTCAAGCACAGCCTCATTGCTCAATGGAAGGTGAACAGCCATCTGGTCTCCGTCAAAGTCGGCGTTAAATGCCGTACAAGCAAGCGGATGAAGCTGGATAGCCTTTCCTTCTATAAGTTTCGGTTGGAAAGCCTGAATACCGAGACGGTGAAGTGTAGGAGCACGGTTGAGAAGAACCGGATGTCCTTTCATTACATTCTCAAGAATGTCCCAAATTACGGGTTCACGACGATCAACAATCTTCTTGGCACTTTTAACAGTCTTTACTATACCACGCTCAATAAGTTTTCGTATGATAAACGGTTTGTAAAGTTCTGCTGCCATTAGTTTTGGCAAACCACACTCTCCCATCTTAAGTTCGGGACCAACAACGATAACCGAACGTGCAGAATAATCGACACGCTTACCAAGAAGGTTCTGACGGAAACGACCTTGCTTTCCTTTAAGAGAGTCAGAAAGAGATTTAAGAGGACGATTGGAATCGCTCTTTACAGCACTGCTCTTACGTGAATTATCAAAAAGGCTATCCACCGCTTCCTGCAACATACGTTTCTCATTACGTAAAATGACTTCAGGTGCTTTAATCTCCATAAGTCTCTTAAGACGGTTATTACGAATGATTACACGTCTGTACAAATCATTAAGATCTGACGTTGCGAAACGACCACCGTCAAGGGGAACAAGCGGACGAAGTTCAGGAGGAGTAACCGGAATAATCTTCATTATCATCCATTCAGGCTTATTGATATCTTTGCTTGAACGGAACGCTTCTACAACCTGGAGGCGTTTCAATGCCTCTGTCTTGCGTTGCTGGGAAGAATCGCTGTTTGCACGGTCACGAAGTTCATAAGACAATGAATCCAGATCAATATTCATCAAAAGATCATATATTGCCTCAGCTCCCATCTTTGCAATAAACTTGTTAGGGTCATTATCCTCAAGAAGTTCATTCCCTTCTGGGAGATTATCCATAATGTTTATATACTCATCTTCAGACAAGAAATCCATCTTATGAGAACCATTGACCTCAATGCCGTCAGCATCAGTCTTACCTTCCATAACACCCGGCTGTATAACGACATACTTCTCATAATATATTACAGAATCTAATTTTTTTGTCGGTATACCGAGAAGATAACCGATTTTATTAGGAAGAGAGCGGAAATACCATATATGTGCAACAGGCACAACCAATTCTATATGTCCTGTACGTTCACGACGAACTTTCTTCTCAGTTACCTCTACACCGCATCGGTCACAGACAATACCCTTATATCTGATACGTTTATATTTGCCGCATGCACACTCATAGTCCTTTGTAGGTCCAAAAATGCGCTCACAGAACAGACCATCACGCTCAGGCTTGTAGGTACGGTAATTTATGGTTTCGGGTTTGGTAACCTCACCATAAGAATTCTCGAGAATTTCCTCCGGTGAAGCTAATCCGATTGTAATCTTCGTGAAATTACTCTTTATCTTTGAATCTTTCTTGAATGC
>JBJFGK010000188.1:0-7431 GCA_051892655.1 Prevotella sp.
ACCTTCAAAATAGTTTATCGCTTCGGCAGCCATAAGTATTACGTCAGCATAACGCATGTACAGCCAGTTCAGACCGTCGTCGTTTGTTGATGTAACGATACGTGGCAACCACTCATATCTATATTTACCGAAATACCATTGAGAAACTTTATTAGGTTCTTGCTTACCGTTGTTCCACAAATATGGGATACATGTTATATCACGGCGCACATCTTCCGGATCGTATTTATAGAATGCTGTCGGAGTTGGACCTACTGTTCCGCCCTTTGCTTGTTTGGTATATTTGTCTGTTGTCTTATGTGGAAGTCCAAGATCGAATATTACTCGACCACGTCCTTCAGAGAAAGGTATTTCCCACATTTCTTCACGACCGGCAGTAAGGTTCTCGGCGTTGAATTGTCTGAAAGTGCTTTCAAAGCTTCCAAGTGTATTACATCCTTTGTTTATAATGTCAAGACACTCGTCCATTGCTATTTTATACATCTTGTCTTGAGACAATTCTTCATTGGTGCTGAGTCTTACCGTTCCGTCAGGACGTTGGCTGTAACCGCCTGCATATAAGGCTACACGTGCGCGCAATCCTTTTACAAATGATTTGCTGACACGTTCAACCGATTTGGTCACTTCACTTTCATTAGGCCATGCAACCAGATCTTCTGCCTCGAGCAAGTCATTTAATAACTGAAGATAGATAACGTCACGGTCACTCTTTCCGACATACATATTGTTATTGTTTATCGGTTCGAAACGTGCCGGAACATCACCGTACGCCTTTACCAAATCAAGATAATATACAGAGCGTAATGTCAGCGCCTCTCCGAGCAATTGGCGAAGAGCTGCGTCATGCTCAAGGTCTGCATATTTTCTTAGAGACTCTATACAACGGTTAGCACGCTCTATACCTTCGTATGCCTTTGCATAATGGTTGTTGCTTGTATTCATCTGGCCGTTGGTGGCTGTTGTGCTGTAATTACTGAGTCGTGCCTTGTCATCTGTGGTCTTTTCGCCTGTATTATACCACTCAAAATCGGTATTTGTTCCATAATATACGAGGAAACGTCCACGATAAGAGTTTGTTTCACAGAAAGACTGTATAATTGCCATTACAGCCGGTTCGGCCAATTCGGCAGACGAATAGATAACTTGTTCGTCCATTGTCGATTGGGTAGGGGCATTCAGAGTATCTTCCCACATGCTTTCGCAAGAAGACATCAAGCAACCGCCCGCCAAAAGTGATAATATAATCTTTTTCATTGTTGTTCGTTTTAATACTTGTTTATTAGAAATTAAGATTTAATCCCAATACCAGTGAGCGGCTCTTTGGATATGCTGAGTAGTCAACACCCGGAGTTAGCTCGGTGCTACGTCTTGTTGATACTTCAGGATCTGCACCTGAATAGTTTGTCCAACAGAAAACGTTATAACCGGTAATGTAGAATCTCAAGTTTTGTATATGCAGTTTCTGTGTGAGAGATTTAGGAACTGTGTATCCCAAAGTCAATGTATTAAGACGAAGGAATGAACCGTCTTCTACTGCCCAATCGGTAAATACTTTTTGCTCGCTATATGGAGACCACATTGTTGTATTTGCATTCATTGCGGCAAGTTGCTCCATATCATTGCATATAGTTCCATCCGGATTCAGGTTAGTCCAACGGTTTCCTTCTGCCATAATGTTAAGAAGGTTACGATATTTGCTTCCACCTGTCTGTGTGAACTCTATTTTATTGGCATTGTAAATGTCATTGCCGATGCTCCAATTGAAGTTTGCTGCCAAGTCAAAGCCATAGAATGTCATGTTGATACCAAAACCACCGGTGCATTTCGGGTTGGCATTGCCAATAATCTGCTGATCGGCCTCAGATACGATACCGGCATTCTTTGTTACCTCTTCACCGGTTGTTCTGTCTCTCCATACTCCAGACTCTGAATCCCAATATTGTGTGGTGCTAAGTATCTTCATTGTTCCCGGACGTATACTTCCAATGACAGAAGAAGCGTCTGCAACACCTGGCTTCAATATCCATTTCTTTGTTGCTTCGTCATATCTTTCAAAGTCGCTTACTTCATAACGTCCGCCACAACGGTATCCGTACATTTCGCCAACAGAACCGCCGACTCTGACCATATAGTCGTCTTTACCCTTAAGAGTTGACAGCCAGCCTGACTCAGCTGTAAAGTCGTTCATTATACCAAGACTCTTTATCTTGTTCTTGTTGAAACCTACGTTAGCGTTTACTGCAAGAGTAAAGTTCTTGTTGTTAATGGCATGCCATGTTACATTAGCTTCAAAACCTTTGTTCTCGGTTTCACCCATGTTTCTATACTGGTTGTCATAACCGATACCTTCGGTGTTGAATTTGATAAGAAGGTCTTTCGTTGTATTCCAATAATATTCGAATGAACCGGTCAGCTTACTTCCAAAGAGAGTAAAGTCAAGACCGAGATTTCGTGTTATAGTTGTTTCCCATTTCAAATCAGGGTTGGCGAGAGTCTTTGATGCTGCCCAATAGTTGTCGAAACCATTTATCCATGCTGTAGTATTAGCTTCGTATGCAGGGCTGATATATCCTGCAGGTATGCCGTTGTTTCCGGCTGTACCATAGCTGAGACGCAGTTTCAAGTCATCAATCCATTTCTCTGCACCTTTCATAAATTTCTCGGAAGACAAACGCCAAGCTACAGCGGCAGATGGGAAATAGCCCCATTGGTTCCCTTTTGAGAATTTTGAAGAACCGTCGGCACGGAATGTTGCGCTGAAAAGATACTTGCTTTGATAGTCGTAGTTTACGCGTCCGAAGAATGACAACAGCTTGTCATCAGGATTATAATAGTTCTTTATTTCATAAGCATCACCGACATTTGCCAATTTGAAGGCCTTGTCTGCTGTGTAGTTTACAGGATATCCGTGTACGGTATTTGTCTTGACAACACTTTTGTCAACAATATATTCCTGACCAACCATCATGTTAAGATGATGATCGTCACCCTTGATAAGCTTCTTGAAATCATAACTTAATGTGTTTGTATTACGCATTACGCGATGATTCGTATTTGTAAAGATTGCTGCCGGATGTTCTTTGTTTTCGGAAGACGGAGTATTCTTCACATAATAAGTGGTAAGTCCGTAGAACCTTTTAACATCCTTGTCATCGGTGTCATATCCGAATTCACTCTTGAAGTTGAGGTTCTTTATTATTTCCCATGTCAGAGAACCTGCCATGTTTAGTTTTGCGCGGTCTTGACGTTGGTCATTGTCTGCTATATTCTCCAATGGATTATAGAGGTTGAAGTCAGGATCAGTTTCTCCATCAGCAACAGCGTCATCGGAAAGTCCTGCAACAGGGAACGGAGTGTAAATGACACAGTGCTTAAGACGTGCATCAGATGAAGACATAGTGTTTTGTTCGTTCATACCACTACCGTCAACGCCTATTTTTGCATAGCGTACAGAGAAATCGAACTTCAGGTTTTTCGATGGCTTTGCATTCAACTTCAAAGACAAGTTGTCACGTTTATAATCAGAACCGACCATAATTGCGCGGTCATTTATACGATTGTAGCTAAATGTAAACTTTATCTTATCGCTACCGCCGTTTATGCTTAAACTGTGATTTTGGGTATGACCGGTGCGGCCGAAGACGATGTCTTGCCAATCGTTTGTGGCAATATTGTCGTACATATCCATGTCAGCATAGTTGCCGAAGAATTTTGTATATGAACTCGGATTGATTGTAGAACTTCCTGACTTCAGCATTTCTGCCTCGTACTGCCATTTCACGTAGTCTTTAGCATTAAGAACATCCAGCTTGTCAGCCAGCTTTTTGAAAGAATAGTAGAAATTATAGTTTACACTAAGTTTGCCTTCTTTGCCGCTTTTGGTTGTGATAAGTATTACACCGTTTGCACCACGAGCACCATAAATGGCTGTTGAAGAGGCGTCTTTAAGTACGGTTATGTCTTCAATGTCACTTGGAGCAATGTCACTGATAGAACTTACCGGAAATCCATCAACGATGTATAGAGGCTCGTTGCTTTGGGTAATAGAACCGCCTCCGCGTACACGTATCTTCATTTCAGCATCAGGTGAACCTTCTGTTGTAGTAATGTTCACACCGGCAAGCTTTCCTTGCAATGCTTCTGTCGCATTTGCTACCGGAACAGCAGCAATAGCCTCACTGCTGACAGTAGCTACAGAACCTGTAAGGTCTTTACGCTTGACAGCACCGTAACCGATTACTACAACATCATTAAGTGTTGTGGCTTCGTCTTCAAGAACAACACTGATGCTGCTTTTGCCTTCGGCATTGACAGTCTTCGATTTCATACCGATATATGAAATCTGTATCTGCTGCTTGCCTGATGTTTTCAGGGTAAAATTACCGTCAAGGTCTGTGACCGAGATGTTTTTTGTACCCTTTTCCTGTACGGTAGCACCAATAATTGGATCACCGTTCGTGTCTTTCACGTTTCCTTTGACGGTTTGCGCTGAGAGGACTGCCGACATCATAGCAAACAGTGCCAATAGTGCAATTCGAAAAGTTTTCAAATTTACAGACATAAATTTAAGATTTAGTTATTAATAATAGTGGTTAGTATTTTTGTTTGTTTTTGCTCAAATCGGTCCAATGACCTTCTTGGCTAAAATAACATGTTCTATTTCCACACGTTGTTTTAAAAAAGGTTGCGCCATAACGCCCGCCGGCATTGACACAACCCGTAACATACATCTGGTAATGTATAATTATTTGGCAATATATTTCTTGCCGTTTTGTATTAACAGTCCTTTCGCTCCGTTGCTTACGCGCTGACCTGAGAGGTTATAAACAGGAGCATCAGAATTTTCAACACCATTAACAGTTACTCCATTGATGCCTGATGCTACAGCACCAACAACAAATTTTACATATGCGAAGTATATACTCGCATCTTGTGTTATACAATATAAACCTGGTTCAAGGTTCATTTCATATACTTTTGTTTTTGTTTCAGATCCTTCAATCAATGCCTCTGATAGTATCGGATTTGTTATATTCGCTACGTTTATATAAGAAGTCTTGTCGTTGGCAGGACAAACGACCAATTTACGACCGGTGGTTCCTGTCCACGCACCGATATATAGCGCACCTTTTTCAGTTACCTCAACAAACATCTGGCGACCACCTGTTGAATTTGAAGCTCCGTTCGGCTCAAGTCTTGTTTTAGCGACATAATCTCCATAATCGTAAGTTTCATCTGTAGCATCCGGATTATACAAATCAATACGATAAGTGCGGTTTGATTTAGATACTACAGTAAAAATATCTTGTATATATGTTGCATCATTAAGAAGATATTTGCTTCCGGCACTGAGTGATGCATTGCTTAACATACCGGTTTTGTTTACCGCGTCATCATACATCTTATTGACGTCAAGAATATAAGTTTGTGCTTTCACACTTATAGCCATAACAGCCATAAAAACAAGAGTAAATAATTTTTTCATGTTTGTTGTTTTAGAATGTTAATAAATAGTTTAAATATTTTTATTTGCTTTAATTCCGTAGTCTGAATAGTCGTCAATTAACTCCTTTTATCTCTAATTTACACGATTACGTGCGCAAAAGTAACAAATATTGCAGATTAAAGACATATATTGTAGTTAAAAAAATCTAAATTTAACTTTATTGTTAAGTAATCTGTTATGAGCAGACATTGTCTGATTTGGATTTATTCGTGTACGCAAACATTTATACTGCAATATTAATAAATTTAGATTTCAATTTGTTTTTCAACTTTTTATCATTCTACTCGGCACAGTAAAATAACATTAATTTGATAATACATCTCACAGTTTTTTGAATTGAAATACACTGTATTATTTTTGTAAAACGCTGTAATATTTTTCTAAAGAGCCTTTTTAGGAGTCGAAAACGCTGTATTTCTAACTTCAAAAAGGTCTTTTGTGAAAAGCAAGACTTTACAACCACTTCGCATCTTCGTTTATGTTGTAGGGGTGCAATATATTGCGCCTCTACTGCAGCTGTGACAAATGGCTAATATTCCCAAGTAGTGCAGCCTTCACAGGCTTAAACCAATAAACTAATAAACCCTTACCATGTTTTCATTTTCGTTATCGTTTTCGTTGTTTCAACATGTCAAAGAACGCTACTTAGATGGCAAGATGATTTGTAAACTTTCTCGCGCGTACGCAGGAAGGGTTTCCAAAAACCGCCATTTCAAGTTACACCCTACACCCTATTTTCGGAGTTGATAGACACAAATCCCCATTACCCCCATTGAACCACTATCGGTCATCGGACCGAAAAAGGGCAACAGTTGTATTGTTGTTGTCTTTTCATTGCTTATGCCTTTCTCTTTTCTCAAGATAAAAGCATAACGCGAATCAACTCTAACGACCTATTGGAGTTAAGTTCCTCGTCGTGGCGACCGCAAATTATTGCGCCAATACTATATAAACGATGCCTCACAGCACGACTTTGTTTTATCTTCCCATAGGCGCAGATTTTCATTTTTGTCTCATTATTCCTACTTTTCTTATTCCTGTTTTACTTCATCGCCGACGTGTACTCTTTCGTCGCTTTAAACTGCAGTTGTATTTCACTATATCGACCGGTCGCTTTTAAGACGCAAATATACATAATCGCATTTTCCCAATGGTGCCTAATGGTGCTCTATGATGCTTTACGATGCTTAAAGTGAAAATTTTGGCTTTTTTCTTTGTGCGAAGTTAATATTATGTCATGTAAACACAATGATAAGTGCACCCACATTGTGGGTGCAAAATAAAGACTGTTTAACACGATTAAACCAAAATTTACACGAATAGAGCTTATATAAAGATTCTTTTTCTGCTGTCTTAACTTTAGTATATAAATTCTTTTCTTAGAAATTACATTAAAAACAACTGACTTGAAAATATATTTGAAAAAGCAGGACATCTATAGGTGTCCTGCTTTTAATCATTTTTAATGTCCATTAGGATGTATTTCTATTTTATATTAACACATAAGTAAATGAAAGTTCATATCAAGAGGCAAAGCACCTATTATATATAATGTTCGCGCGCGAGAAAAATTCAATCCAAATACTATTCTTTAGACCTAATAATTAACGAAATCAATTTAGACCTGAAGCCTGTACTTTGAGTAGGCAGCGCCTACGTCGTAATAGTGACCTGCATAGATTAGCCTGAAAGGCTGCTTGTTTTTGTTATCATTTACGTTATTAACCATTTTCGCTCAAATTACCGATTGAATATAGCATATCATTAATCCTTAGTTTAAGGACCAACAAATATCTTATCGTGTAAATTAACGATAAGACTACACGTATGCGGCAACAATCTATTAAGACTACAAATCTATTAAATATAATTTTTAACATTCTAAAAGTATGAATACGCAAATCAGAAGAGTCTTTATGACCCTG
>JBJFGK010000189.1:0-31475 GCA_051892655.1 Prevotella sp.
GCCTCTGACGTTATTAAAGCCGAATCTTTTCTCAAAGAAAAATGAAGATAAATTTACTCGCCATACAAAGGTCACCACGCTTCTCACCTAATTCAGTTGAAAAAGATGCGTCTATTCTGAAGGCACTTACCGATGTTCTCTCTGCTGATGGCCATAATATACATACTATAAATGAAGATAATATAATTACCGATAAAAAACAAATAACTCATACAGAGAAAACCGTTTCCCCCTTTTGTGCAGATGCAGATATGATACTCAGTATGGGCAGATTAAAGCCCGTATTGGAAATATTAAAAGAAAAAGAAGAAGCAGGAACTATCGTTATCAACAGTCCGCGAAGTATAGAGGCATGCAACAGACGAAAAATAGACCTGCTAATGAGAAGCAACGGAACACCTGTAGCACCTGTAAACGACAATTCTGGATGGTGGATAAAGAGATGTGATGAAACGGCACAGACGGCAGACGATGTGAGATACGCCGGCAATGAAGATGAAAAAACCTGCATCTTGTCGGATTTAAGGCAAAAAGGTATTACAGATGTGCTTGTTACAGCCCATGTTTCAGGAGACTTGATAAAGTTTTACGGCATAACAGGCACCGATTTCTTTGCCACTTTCTACCCCACCGATGACAAAAAATACAAGTTTAATGATGAAAATATCAACGGCGAAGCTCACCATTATATATATGATAAACAAAAGATGCAAAGTCATGCCGACAGGATAGCGCAAATGATTGGCATCTCTTTCTATGGTGGTGACTGTATTGTAAAGAGTGACGGCAGCTATGTTTTCATTGATTTTAACGACTGGCCCAGCTTTTCCCGATGCAGAGAGATTGCGGCAAAGACAATGGCACAACACATAAAAAATATCATTAACCGCCTATAACAAGGTCTAAATATAAAGATAGATACAACAAGAAAATGAATTTCAAGACTTTATTGCAAGCTTCATTTAAATCAAAAGATACGGAAGAATGGCTTGACGTGCACTTTACACGTCCCATAGGTCTCGTTCTCGCATTGGCTTTCAAAGCTATAAAGGTTCATCCGAATACCATAACCATCATCTCGATAATACTTGGAGTAGCCGCCGCTTGGATGTTTTATCATACCGATTTATATCATAATATTATAGGTATTATATTGCTTATGACCGCCAACTTCCTTGATTCGGCAGACGGTCAATTAGCACGACTCACCGGACAAAAGACTTTTTTCGGCCGCGTACTTGACGGATTTGCCGGCGATGTATGGTTTTTCAGCATCTATTTCGCCATTTGTTGCAGGCTGATGCCTGAAAACATTCCTTTTACTGATATAAAATGGGGATATTCCATATGGCTTTTGGGCTATGTCGCAGGCATATTATGTCACTCTCCGCAAAGCTCTCTCGCCGATTATTACCGCCAAATACACCTTTTGATGATTAAAGGTAAAGAGGGAAGCGAACTTGGCAGTTACGAAGCCGAGCGTGAAACGCTCAAAAAACTTTCATACAAGCAATGGTTCGCATACTTATATCATCTCAACTATTCTGCTTACTGTCGCAGTCAAGAACGTCGGACACCTGAGTTCCAGAAACTAAAAGAGCTGGCAATGCAACACTATGGCAATTTATCCGCTATGCCTGCAGACGTTCGCAATCGTTTTATCGCAGGCAGTCGGCCATTGATGAAATATACAAACATACTCACATTCAACACAAGGGCTATATGTCTTTATATAACATGCCTTGCAAATATCACTTGGGTCTATTTCCTGTTTGACATAGTGGTTATGGGAAGCATTTATATCTATATGCATAGAAGTCATGAACGCCTATGCAGAGAAACATACTTATCTATTTCTATAAATAAAAAAGTATGATAAAAGGATATATATTTGATTACGGGGCAACGCTTGATACAGGCGGAAATCATTGGGGAAAAGTAATTTGGCATGCTTATCAACGCTACAATGTTCCCATAGACGAGGACTCTTACCGTAAAGCTTATGTCTTTGCAGAGCGTAAATTAGGAAGCGAGCGTATCATCATGCCTGATAACACATTCAAAGAGACCCTTGACAAGAAACTTGACATACAGCTGGCATATCTTAATGATACCGGATGTTTAAGCCAAACACCGACGGAACAACTTAGCTTACGTTCTTTGTTACTTGATTTCCTATACGACAACGTGCTTATTGAGACATCACGAAGCGCAAAAGTATTATCGGAATTAAAACAAAAATATCCGTTGGTACTTGTAAGTAACTTTTATGGCAATATAAATGTCGTATTAAAAGAAATGAAGCTCAATGATTATTTTCAGGATATTGTTGAATCAGCATCAACAGGCATAAGAAAACCGGACCCACGCATATTTGGTCTCGGTGCGGAAGCACTACATTTGCCACCTGAAAACATTATGGTCGTTGGCGACAGTCTCGGAAAAGACATATTACCGGCATTAAAAACAGGATGTCAAGCAACATGGATAAAGGGAGAAGGATGGACAGACGAGACAATTATACCACCCGCCGAAGTACGCATAATAACGAATCTTGCACAACTGTTACAAATGATATAACAGACAGAGAAGCACAATATTAGATATAAATATTGCGTTTTACTTTTACAATCATGGTTAGGTAAGAAGAGAAATACATACACCACATTTAACAAAACAAAGAATAAATGAGAAAAATCATCATATTATTACTTCTCATAATTACAACAGAAATATCTGCACAGACAATAACGGGTGTCGTTGTTGACTTTGAGACAGGTGACAGCATTGCTTATCCTTCTCTAAGATACAAAAAAGCGGGTATTGCGAAATCAGGTGATGCCAGCGGACGTTTCTCAATAAAACGTGTTAATGGTACATATCTTACCATTAGCGCAATGGGATATCAGACACTAAGAATACTCATAGGTGCCAATACCCCACAAACAATGCGTATTACTTTGAAAGAAGACACACGAAAATTAGAAGAAGTAACCGTAAAAAGCAATCGTGGCAAGTATTCACGCAAGGATAATCCGGCCGTAGAACTAATGAAACGTGTCATCGCTGCAAAAAAACGTACAGATTTGTCCAATCATGATTATTACAGATATGACAAGTATCAAAAGATAACGCTTGCCGTTAACGATATAAATCCTGCCGAATTGGAAAAGGAAAAAATGAAAAAGAAAAAATGGCTGTTGAACCAAATAGAAATATGCCCTTATAACAACAAGCTCATACTCCCTATATCCGTTGACGAAACTGTAATGCGAAACATTTATCGTCGCCAGCCGAAAAACGAAAAATGCATCATCATGGGACAACAATCTACAGGTATCAATGACCTCATTGAAACTGGAGATATACTAAATACCGTTCTAAAAGACATATTTACCGATGTGGATATTTATGATGACCAAATACGAATGTTGCAATATCCATTCACAAGCCCCATTGGAAAGGATGCCATATCTTTCTACAGATTTTATATAGCCGATACCGTTAGCATTGACAACGACAGTTGTATACATTTGCAATTCATTCCAAATAACCAGCAGGATTTCGGCTTTAGAGGAGACATCTGGATTCTTGCCGATTCCACGCTTCATGTAAGACGTTGCCACATGACACTTCCCAAGAAAAGCGATGTTAATTTCGTTGAGAACCTTAAGGTTGTCCAAGACTATACAAAGCTACCTAATGGAGAATGGGTGCTTACAACAGATGATATGTACGTTGAACTGTCTGTGGCAAATTTTCTTACAAAGGCAATAGTGATGCGTAGTACAAGAATATCGGATTACGATTTTGGGGAAATTCCGGATAAATTATTCAAAGGTAAGACCAAGATTCGTCATGAAGCAGACTCCCACATGCGCAATGACGACTTCTGGAACCGGCATCGCAGTGTCGAATTGACAAAGAGTGAAAAAGGTATGGGAGATTTTATCAACGGCATTACCAACATCAAAGGATTCAAATATATTATGATAGGTGTTAAGGCTCTGATAGAAAACTTTATTGAAACAGGAGGTAAAAATCCGAGTAAAGTTGATATTGGACCTGTAAATACAATGGTAAGCAATAATTTCATAGATGGAATAAGAGCAAGAATAAGTGCACAGACTACAGCGAACCTTAACCCCCATTGGTTTTTACGCGGATATTACGCTCACGGAAAAGACAGTCGTAAGAACTATTATATGGGTGAAATAACCTACTCTTTCAACAAAAAAGACTATCTTCCAAGAGAATTTCCCAAACGAACTCTTACTTTTTCATCCACCTACGATGTTTGTTCTCCTTCAGACAAGTTTATGCATACTGATAAAGATAATGTTTTCACTGCTTTCAAATGGACAAAAGTGGACAAGATGATGTTCTATAACCGCCAGCAGTTAACATTTGAATACGAGCAAGAATGGGGATTCAAGACAACTTTAAGCCTAAAAACAGAAGAGAACGAGGCTTGTGGTAAAATGTATTTCATCCCATTATCAGCAGAAACGGCAATAAGTGAAGATATTCCAGACAATAATTTAAGGCACGGTAAAATACGGACAACAGAGGCTCACCTCGAATTAAGGTTTGCTCCAGGTGAAACTTTTATCAACACAAAACAAAGACGTTTACCTGTAAATCTTGATGCTCCGATATTTACAATCAGTCATACAACCGGATTTAAAGGTTTTCTCGGTGGAGAATATAGCTATAACCTTACAGAAGCCAGCATATACAAACGTCTGTGGCTGAAAAGTTGGGGTAAAATAGATATTTTGACCAAAGGAGGAATGCAATGGAACAAAGTTCCATTTCCCATGCTTATCATGCCGGCAGCAAACTTGTCGTATATTGTAAACGATGAGACTTTCAATCTCATAAACAACATGGAGTTTCTAAATGACCGTTATGCAAGTGTTGATGTAACATGGGATTTAAACGGGAAAATATTCAATCGTATTCCTTTGCTCAAAAAACTCAAATGGCGAGAATGGCTTGGTGTAAAATGTTTATGGGGTTCACTTAGCGATAAAAACAATCCTACACTCAGCAACAATGCTGACAGCAATATTCTTATGGCATTTCCGGAGGGAGCATATATTATGGACAGTAACAAGCCTTATGTCGAACTGATAGCCGGAGTACACAATATATTCAAACTGTTTCACATACAATATGTACGTCGACTAAGTTACCTTGATCTGCCAACAGCCAACAAGCACGGCGTAAGAATAATGATGAGAATTACATTCTGAAAATACAGCAGTCTCTTACACATAATAAATAAACATAATAAAATGAGAAAAATCAAGAATCCATGGATAAACAAAGAAGGCTATCATTGCTTTGGATGTAGTCCTGATAATCCCTTCGGCATCCACATGGAGTTTTATGAAGACGGAGAAGATATTGTTAGCTTTTGGAATCCGCAACATCATTATCAAGGTTGGATTGATACCATGCATGGAGGGATACTTTCAACGATAATTGATGAAGCAGCCGGTTGGGTCGTAATAAGAAAACTTCAAACATGCGGCGTTACATCACGCCTTGAAATCAGCTACAAAAAACCGGTAATGACCACAGAGTCACAAATAACAGTTAGAGCACACATCACGCGTCAAGTACGTAATATCGTCATCATTGATGTTGTCATAGAAAATTCCAAAGGAGAAATATGTACATGTGGTACCGCTACTTATTATACATTTGATAAAAAGCGGTCAAAAGCTATGGGCTTCACATCATGTGACCTTGAAGGCGAAGAACTGTTGCCCATGTAAATAACTCAGAAAAGCGTGAAACATGTATCTTAACGATTATCGTAACGACACATTAAGATACATGTTTTTCACATAGGCACATCATTTTCTACTTTTCAATAACACCTACTATAAATCAAAAAACGTTACGTAACTTTTTTCCTCTTTCATTATTATTATTATCTTTGCATAATATAAGATTAATATTATTATGAGACCACGCAGAATCTCCTTAAAGGAAATGGCAGAACAGCTGGGAGTAAGCATCGCTACTGTTTCGCGTGCGTTACAAAACAGCCATGAAGTAGGTGCAGATACCCGTCGCCGTGTACAGGAATTGGCAAAGAAACTTAATTACCGCCCAAATCCGTTTGCCAAGAGTTTGAGACAAAATCGCCAAAAACTAATAGGTGTTGTTGTTCCAAACCTTGTTACACACTATTATGCAGCTGTTCTTGACGGGATAGAAGATTATGCTACAAATGCCGGATATGCCGTTATAGCAGCCAACAGCCATGAAGACCATTTGCGCGAGAAGACTGCAATAGACAATTTTGTAGGACTCTATGTCGAAGGCATTATCGCATGTTTGGCACAAGACACAATTGATTATTCACATTTCATAGAAATAAATGACATAGGAATACCATTGGTATTTTTTGCGAGGACATGTCTTACAGACAAATTCTCATCAGTGGTTTCCAATGGAGATGAAGCAGCAATGGAAGCAACGCTTCATCTGATAGACACAGGCAGTCGCCACATCGCATTTGTATGCGGTCCCCAACACTTAGACATGGTTACACGCCGCAAACATGGCTATCTTGAAGCTCTTAAAGAGCGCAAGATACCTATTGACAGAAGCCTTATCAGTTATGGGGATATTGACTATCAAAGTGCCCGTGAACGTACTATTGCCTTACTCAACAGACCGGATCGCCCCGATGCGATACTTGCTTTCAACGATATTGTGACATATGCAGCATTTGATGCAATTAAATCTGTTGGTTTACGTATACCTGACGATGTCGCAATAATAGGGTTTACCGAGACCGGATCTTCTGCTTTTGTTACGCCAAGACTATCGGCAATAAAGGACCAAGCACATTTGATGGGAGAACGCGCTTGCGAGTTGTTGTTAAAAAACATAGCCGGAGACAAGACAATACATAAGGAAATAGTACCAATGATTCTTGAAATAAGAGAAAGTTCTGAAAAAATCAAGGTAGAAAACAAGCACACATAACCATAAAATATAACAATTGTTTGTCTTATGTTAAAGACAAAACCTTTCAACGGCTATATAAGAGTATTTATACAGCACTATTCTTGATTTTATATGATTTGTCTAAGCCTTTCATTCTATATGCTTGCAAAACTTCACACCCAACCAATGACTAAAATACAGATTAGCTGCAACGAGCAACAAGCCTGTTACTGACAACACAAACACGGTTATTACATCCATTATCAACCCTATGCTCCATATACCGTATGTTATATATGGGAGCAAAACAACAGAAGTAACCAGTCCCGGCACATAACCTTTCACTACTATTGCCTGCACAATATGTATCAGCAGATGGAGAGAGAAAGCCATGAACAGAGCAATCCATATTTCCGTTGCATATATTCCATGAACAAAGACGTACGCCGTAACACACAACAAAACGACTAATTCTTCCAATGCAGCTATGGCAAAAGATTTTGTATCAAGTTGGGATAAGTGTTCAATAAGCAATTTAAGTCGGGGAAAACGTCTTTCCAACATTTTCCTATGCTTAATCATCCATCTATGTTGCATGATAATCTCTTCGGCATCATGAATAACGAAAGCCAAAGGCAGTGGTATAACCATATAGAGTATTGCTAATGCGCTCATCATCTGATATATCCGAAGAGTATTAAAAACGAATTTAATAAATCTTTATATCTGTAATAACTTTACCTCCGGCCTCTTTGTTAAGTCCGGCTATCAGACTTGTTTTCTTCATTGTAAGATTTGCCCTCAATGCAGGATTGACAATCTTTACAAAAAATGTTTGATTTCTAATAAATATCTCACCCGTATAACGCTCCACAACATTACCGGCAACCGTCTTCCATGCCATAATGGCACGTTTCTGCATCAAAGGAGTCTCCAAACCATTCTCCCTAAGACACTGTTTCAGTACATCACTTATAGATGTCGTTTCCCTTTTAAACATGTTGCTTCTCCTATATCCGTGCACACTCATCATTGTGCAGGCGGTTATCTTGTGTTATATTGCCGTTTTCCACCGTAAAGATTTTATACTCGGTCACGCTCCGTTGCAAAATCTCGTCAATATGTTTCCTATTGGTATCCGTAAGCATTATTTGTCCAAAGCTGTCACTTGACACTATGCGTATAATTTGTTCCACTCTGTCAGCATCAAGTTTGTCAAATATATCATCAAGCAACAGCAGCGGATTTGTCCCTGATGAAGTACGTTTCAAGAAGTCATACTGGGATAGTTTCAAGGATATCACAAATGATTTATTCTGTCCCTGACTGCCCTCTCGCCTTACAGGATAGCCGTCTGCTAACATTTCAAGGTCATCGCGATGTACTCCATGCAAGGAATATCCCACAGCACGATCTTTATGACGGTCTTTCTGTATGACATCAATTAGAGGTCCGCGTTGGCAGTGCGATATATAGTTTATACTGACATTTTCTTTCCCGCCGGATATTTTACAATAAAAATCTTTGAATATCGGTGTCAATTGTTCAACAAAGGCACTTCTTCTTTGATAAATCATCTCGCCGTAATATGCCATCTGTTCCTCAAGAAGTTCCATAAGTGCCATATCCGGTTCGTCTTCAGCTTTCAGCAATGCGTTGCGTTGCTGGAGAGCTTTGGTATAAGCATTGATGTTGTCTATATAATCGGGTACATATTGGGCGATAACGACATCCATCAATTTGCGTCGTTCCTCGCTGGAACCGTCAATAAGTGACGTATCAGACGGCGAAACGGAAATCAGAGGTATCAGACCTATATGTTCTGAAAGCTTTTTATATTCTTTGCCATTACGTCTGAAACGTTTTCGTGCCCCACTCTTCATGCCACAATATATGCTTTCATCATTACCGTTGTCACTGCCATATATTGCATCAAGCATAAAATACCCCGTCCCGTGCATGGCAACCGTTGAATCGGGCTGCCCAGTAGCGCTGCGACAGAACGACAGATAGCATAACGCATCAAGAAGATTGGTTTTTCCTGCACCATTACTGCCAATAAAGCAGTTAATCTTTGGAGAGAACGAGAGTCTCGCCTCCGATATATTCTTGTAATTTGATATGTTGAGAGTCTTTATATACATGTTTTATAGGGATGACCGGAGCTTAGACAAGCAAAGCTCTTGTCGGATTGCAAAGTTAGTCCTTTTGTTATTGAAAACAAAAAAAGTAGGTTATAAATTTCAGTATATGGGAATAAATGGTTAATTTTGCCACGCTTTATGTAGCGCCTGCATAGGTTCATCATCCTATTGCATATATCAACACATAACAGAATAATAATAACAAACAAAAATACATAATCACAAATGGCAAACAACAACTTACAGAAGCGCACAGAAAGCGCAGATGTCCTCAACAAAAAGGAAGCTCTCTTCCTGAAACACAAGAAAAGCGTTTCTATTGTTATTATAGCTATCATCCTCATCGTAGCCGGTGTGCTATGCTATAACACTTATATTTCAGGGCCACGTGAGCAGAAAGCATCTACTGCTCTTGCTACAGGGCAACAGTATTTTGCAGACAAACAATATGACAAAGCCCTCAATGGAGACGGTGCAGGGTATGCAGGCTTTGCTGCCATTGCATCTGACTATAGCAATACAGATGCCGGTAACCTTGCAAATCTTTATGCCGGACTTTGCAACGCAGGTCTTGGCAAATGGGACAACGCTGTAAAATACCTTGATGCTTATTCTCCATCTGATGACCAGATGATAAGTCCGGCTGCCATAGCTGCACTTGGCAACGCCTATGCACATGTAAAGCAATATGACAAAGCTGTAAACAATCTTAAGAAAGCAGCAAAAATGGCAGACAGCGAAGCGTCAGACGGTGCAAACAACAGCCTTTCTCCAACATTCCTGCTTCAAGCTGCCGAAATCCTTGAAAGCCAGAATGACAAGGCAGGAGCACTTGAAATATACAAGAACATCAAGAAAAAGTATGTCAATTCTCCACTTTCAGGCGAGATTGACAAATATATAGAAAGGGCTGAAGCAAAATAATGGCTACTGCACAACACAACCTCTCCGACTACGATCACACCAAGATACCAGATGCAAGTAACATGTGCTTCGGTATTGTTGTAGCTGAATGGAATCCGGAAATTACCGGAGCGCTGCTCGAAGGTGCCGTAAATACACTTGAAAAACATGGTGCGCTGCCTGAAAACATACACGTAAAGACCGTTCCGGGTAGTTTTGAGTTGATTTATGGCGCACACCAGATGACCCTAAACGGCGGTTATGACGCCATTATCATTCTTGGTAGTGTAATTCGTGGGGAGACTCCACACTTTGATTATATATGTCAAGGTGTCACATACGGTATTGCCAGACTTAACGCAAAGAGCGAAATACCTGTTATCTATGGTCTTTTGACCACAGATAATATGCAACAGGCAAAAGACCGAAGCGGAGGCATTCACGGCAACAAGGGCGATGAATGTGCCATTGATGCCATTAAGATGGCTAAATTCTGATATATGAGATTTATATCATGGAACGTTAATGGACTAAGGGCTTGCGAGGGCAAGGGCTTTAGCGATGTTTTCAAGAGTCTTGACGCTGATTTCTTTTGTCTGCAAGAGACTAAGATGCAGGAAGGACAGCTTGATCTGAAGTTTGAAGGCTATCACTCGTTTTGGAACTATGCAGAACGAAAGGGATACAGCGGTACTGCCATATTCACACGCCATAAACCATTATCCGTAACTTACGGTCCGGGAAACGCCATAAGCGACAATGAAGGTCGTGTCATCACTTTGGAGATGCCCGATTTTTATTTGGTTACAGTCTATACCCCAAACTCACAAGACGGACTTCGCCGTCTTGATTATCGTATGCAGTGGGATGACGCTTTCCGCACATGGCTACAGGAACTTGACAGCCGTAAACCAGTCATAATATGCGGCGATTTGAATGTCGCCCATAAGGAGATTGACCTCAAGAATCCTCGCACTAACCGTCACAATGCAGGCTTTACAGATGAAGAGAGAGATAAGTTTTCCACCTTGCTTAATGCCGGTTTTACAGACTCTTTCCGACATCTTTATCCCGAAACAGAAGGTGCTTACACTTGGTGGTCATATCGTTTCAAGGCGAGAGAAAAGAATGCAGGGTGGCGTATTGACTATTTTCTTGTATCAGATCGTCTTGCGCCTGAAATATCTGCAGCAACGATACATAGTGATGTGATGGGTTCAGACCACTGTCCGGTGGAGTTGGTCATCAAATAAACAATAACAAACAAGACATAATATTTGACAGACAAGCCGTCAAGTGACAACCTGTAACTTCGCAGAAGTACGGTCGTTTTTTACAAAGCGGTATCTTGCGATATGCAACTATGCGTTTTAGACATGCTAAATACGCGTTTTACGACCCCAAAACGGCATAGTAAGGTTTGTTAACTGCCATATCGGCTATTTGCAAAGATTTTCACAATATTTTATTGTCTTGTCTTTATATGTTTCCATCATCATCTTTTTACCTTCACTTGACATCACAACTGCCGTGTATCATGCAAAGCTGCATTTCTTAAATGCAATTGGGGCGTATGGCTTTCACATTTTGTTAAAACCTTTGTAACATGTAATTAATATTTATATTGTATTTTTGCACAAGGGCAAGTCGGTTTTTTAGAAATCACATGCATCTATTACACTCGTTTGCACTTTATTTATATGATATTAAAACAAGATATGAAGAGAATAACGTTATTTGTGATAAGTCTTATCAGTATTGTTTGCAACATTAACGCTCAAATAGAGTTCAAGCCGGAAGTACATGGAACAATACGCGGTAAATATGAATACAAGCCTGAAGATGGCGAAGGACGCTTTGAAGTGAGGAATGCGAGAATCAGTTTTACCGGTAATATCATAGACGAAGTATCGTACAAAGCGGAGGTGGACCTGTGTAATGAAGGCAAGATAAAGATGCTTGACGCCTACACACGTATAAAACCCGTCAAACGTATGAGCTTTACGATAGGTCAGATGCGTGTTCCTTTCACCATAGACGCACATCGTTCGCCACATCTGCAATATTTTGCAAACCGTTCATTCATTGCCAAACAGGTGGGAAACGTGAGAGATGTAGGTGCTTCTTTAGGTTATAATTTTGACTGCGGCTTTCCTATTGTTGCCGAATTTGGCTTGTTCAATGGCTCAGGACTGACAGATCAAGCTGACTACTGGACTAAAAGCATCAACTATTCCGGCAAGATACAGTTCATATTCCCAAAAGGGTACAATCTTACATTGAGCACTCAGAAGATAAAACCCGGCAATTTCTCCATTTATATGTATGACATTGGAGCCTATTACCATTCAAGCCGTTGGCATATTGAGGCTGAATATCTGTTTAAAACATACACTCACAACAGTTTTGACAACGTCAGCGCAATTGACGCTTTTATAAACTACGACATTCCGGTACGCAAAAGCCTTATAAAGAAGATATCTCCGCTTGTTAGATATGACTATATGACAGACCAGAGCGACGGTAAAGGATATCTTGACGGTGTGGAGAACAAGGAAGAAGGAGTGCTCATTGCCAACGATTATCGCCGTCATCGTGTTACGGCAGGCGTAACATTCAGCCTGTCAAAGCCCTTTGTTACGGATATCAGACTCAACTACGAGAACTATTTTTATCGCAGCGGAGCATCTCCAAAGATATCAGAAAGAGACAAGATTGTCATTGAATTTATGACAAGATTCTGATAGAATAGACATCTGTCTAAATTATAAAGTTACCGCAGTCTGCAATATTGATAACAATAATTGAGGCTGCGGTAACTTTTATTTATTGAAAACAAAACATCTTATTTTGCCGTTACGGTTGTGGAAGACGTACCGTATGTCAAAGTATAGCTGCTTCCTGATGTCAATCCCGGACATGTTATGGCAAGAGAAGAACCTCCTCCCATGCCACCGGGACCTCCGGGACGGCCTCCTGAACTTCCGCTTGATTGTCCTCCTGAATAATTTTCAGGGACTACAAACGTAGCAAGTACAGTCGAACCGTTAGATACTGTCACCGTTGAACCGGCCGTAAGAGAAGCCGAAGTGCTTATATATGGCTGTGTTGAAGCTGATGATGACGATGAAGGCAAAGAGTTTCCGCCACCTGCAGCAAGCAATGTTCCTCCTGTAAAATATACGGCATATCCTTTTTCTGTATTGGCGTCAATACCACATTCGGGAGAACTTCCTCCAAAAGCCATTGTCGTACCGCCTGATACATATATGTTTCCGTTTGCATCCAGGCCGTCATTGTTGGTCGCAACAACCGTTAGCTCACCTCCTTTTATATACATGTTACTTGAAGAATTTATGGCATCGTCATAAGCGTTAACAGTTATCTTGCCGTCATTTACCGTCAATACGCTCTTGCTCTCTATACCTTCACTTTTTGCAACATTTACATTTATAGTTCCACCATTTATGTTTACACATCCGTCGGCCTTTATTCCTTTTGGCGAAGACTTGTAGTCGCTGTCTATGTTATCGGTATTTCCGGTATAATCTGTATATTCGGTACCGTTAATATAAGCGAAAATGCCTCCTTTCGTCGTTATTGAAATGTCTCCACCGTTAATATTGCAGTCTGCATCACAGCTAATTCCTTTTCCGGCACAGCCTGTACTGTTCATCACCAAAGTACCTCCGTCT
This sequence comes from Prevotella sp., assembly GCA_051892655.1. Taxonomy (GTDB): domain Bacteria; phylum Bacteroidota; class Bacteroidia; order Bacteroidales; family Bacteroidaceae; genus Prevotella. Next base: position 13,715 of record JBJFGK010000189.1, read on the forward strand.
ATCCTGACATTGCCATCGGCACCTATACATGACGATGCTTTCGTCTTGACATCAGCAGAATCCCACATACCGCCACCCGATGTAGCAAGAGTTATAGTGCCACCTGTTATGATGATATCACCTTCTGCCTTCAACGCTTTGGCTGCAGTAGCTGTCACAGAGGCATTAAGTTCACCTCCGTTTATAGTCAGACAGCCTGTGTCTTCTTCCTCTCTGTTCTCATCGTCCTTATACGCCACCTGAATGGCATCATCTCCGGTACCGCTGATATACAGTTTTCCGCTGTCCATAGTGAAATATTGATTGCAGTTAATACCGTCTTTCACTGCCGAATTAATAGTAATTGTGCAGTTTTTCATTGTGACATACTCTTTCGCATAAACAGCATGTCCGGTATTTCCGTCAATGGTAATAGAGCCGCTTCCCTTGAATTCTATATGCCCTTTACATGCTATACAGCCCTTTTGTGAGCCTCCGGCAACATCCCCAATCACATTCACAGAACCGCTCTTGGCACTTATCGCCACACGTTTGCTGTCCTGTAAGTCGAGAACTGCTCCTTTGTTGCTGTTAAGTGTCAGTCCGAGTAATGCTATCGTTGTCTTATAAGAGCCTTCAAGATAGAAGTTGCCATTGTCAGAACTTCCTTTCAGCGAATAAGTTATCTCTCCCGAAGTGTCATCGCCTACAGTTGATGCCTGTATAATGCTTACATACGCCCCACTTACCTGTGCATCAATATACTGAGCGATGTTTCCGGCAATCGTTACCGAAGCATTGTCACCATCATACACAACAACAACGCTGTTGTCATCTACACTACTGTCATCAACATACATATTGTCAATATCAGCTACGTTGATTGTTTTTCCGAGAAATGTCAATGTCGTACCATTGTCAAACAACATATCACCGGCCTGAGTTGCCGGAATTGAATATGTCACACTGCCGGTCTTTATATTCATTGTCTGCGCTACGGCTGACACACAGGCAGACAATACTACCATAATAATAAATATTCGTCTCATCGTTTTGCGTTTTTAACAGTCTTAACTACCTTATCTTCTGACTTTATTATATATACACCTGCATCAAAAGTCTTCGGCATACAATCCCGAGAACTATATGTTCCAATAAGCTCCCCTGCAATATTATAGACTTTCACCTGCTCTTCAGCTGACGTCTCATTGACTGTTGGAAGTGCTATTGCATCGGTTTCATCATTGGTAAAGAACATTCTTTTAAGCTCACTGACATTCAACGGCGTATCAACACCACCGACCTTAACTACTAACGTGCCTTCTGTCTGTTGTATAACAATATCTTCCACATCAAAACATAGCACATGACCGTCTGATTTTTCAAATGCCAGATACTTGTAATCATAAGCATGGGCATTGACAGCTATAATCGTCATAACAGCTACAACGAACAAAATTTTTTTCATAAACATATTAACATTTAGTGTTTGTAATAAGCAAAAATACATTTTTATTCAAAAAACATTACAAAACTCCATTGTCATACTAAAAAAAAACGCTATTTTTAACAAAAATCCGTAAGTTTTTATCGACAAAACCGTTTTTCAGAATCTACCATTATAATTAATTATCATTTCGCTTTTATTAAATAAAGACTCTTGCCCTTGCTTCAATCTAATGACTTATTGGAGTTTTCATACCATCACAGGCATGGATAGTAACACCTTTTGTTGTTGCTGCCAATCTTGCTCTATTGTATGCGAACAGCGGGAACCATGTTTGCTAACGTCTGTTATAACACTTGCGAAAACACACGGTTACTGTTAAAAAACACAACTTCGCATTTTACGGGTCGTAAAATGCTGTAAAATTTTTCTAAACTGCTATGTTTTGAGTCAAAAAACGCTGTGTTTCAAATCGCAAACAGACGTAATGAAAACCTTATTAAATTGTTGCTGGTTTTTTATATATGCAGTTGCCATATAAAATAAGGTATAAAAAGAGACAGTCACGCAAGTATTTACCTTTCGTGACTGTCTCTTATATTCTCATGTTCAGCCAAGACATCACTTATGTCTCTGCCACACACGTCATTCAATCATATTAAACAAATTACTGATGTTGCTCCCTGAGAAGATCGTTTACAGTCTTTACCGGATTGAATGTTGACAACGGGACTTCTACAAATACCGTATTCCAGCCGCTCATTGCACCATTCCACAGTCCCGGAAGCTCAAGAGCCTTCAGCTCTTTGCCGTTCTTGCTCTTGCTGCTTATAAATCCGGTGGTATGATCTACGAAATCAGGCAAGTTAAACGCATTGCCTTTGTAATCTTTAACTGCGCACACGAGATCAACGGGATTGAAGTGAGTACCTTCTGTAAACATCTTCATGTACTCTGTGTTTGATTTGTCAATCTGACTGCTTTCAAGAATCTGCAGGCTAACGGTGCCGTCTTGATTATATGTAAGGAATGGTCCGCCACCGGGTTCACCAACGTTCTTGACAACACCACAGACGCGGGTAGGTCTGTTCAGCTTGTTCCGCAGGTAAATAACCAAGTCTGCATCTTCAAGTTCCTTAATATCACTCTTCCTGCAACACAAGTCGCGCTGTACGAAACGAATGATTTCTTCAAGCTGTTCATGTGTATAGTTACCTGTATCAAGCAATCTAAGGTACTCAAATATCTTTTCTTGCAATGAAACAAGAATACCGGCAATGAGTTGTTTATAGGTTACCGTATCTTCTTTCAGTCTGTCCGGCACCACGTTATCTATATTTTTCACGAAGATAACATCTGCGTCTATATCGTTCAAGTTCTGTATAAGCGCTCCATGACCGCCCGGTCTGAACAACAAAGAGCCGTCACTGTTCCTGAACGGAGTATTGTCCGGATTGGCTGCAATGGTATCCGTGCTTGGCTTCTGCTCAGAAAAAGAAATATTATAACTTATACCGAAAGTCTTGGCATAAGACTCTTTTTTCTCTGCGACTTTCTTTTCAAATAGCGGCATGTGCTCATGGCTGACTGTAAAATGCACATTGGCCTCACCATTACTTGATGCATACAACGCTCCTTCAACAAGATGTTCTTCCATCGGCGTACGCGGGCCGTCCTGATACTTATGGAACAAGAGCATACCCTTAGGCAACTGTCCGTAATTAAGCCCTTTTGACTGGAGCATATTTGCTGCTACAGCCTTGTAATTGCCTTCAGAGATAAGCGTTTCTATGTTTTTCCCTTCATTTTTCTGACATGTTTTGTCCAACTCGTCATAAAAAGCGAAGTCTCTAATATTGTCAAAAAACTTTTTCTCGAAGTCTGTTGTGGGTACGTCGTAATCTGCATCGACAAAAGCAAACATATCCTTGAACATACGACTTGCCGCTCCACTTGCGGGAACAAACTTTACTATCTTCTTTCCTTCTGCCTTGTAACGGTTCCATCTGCTTACATACTCATCCCTTTCTTGCGCTGTTGGAGCCTCTATGCCTTTTCCTATCGCTGCGGCTGACTCTATTCTAAGAAATGGGAAACCGCTCTCAAACTGTTGTAGCTGATGCTTCACCTGCTCTTCGGTAATGCCCTTGCTCGCTATCTGCTTTAAATCTTCTTGTGTTAACATAATATTAAATAATTAGAAATTCAGGTTAAAGTGAGCATATCCATATCCTCACCATATGTTTTTACTTTACAAAAATAGAAGTTTTTTATTTAATAAAACAACAAAAGATATTAAAAAGTTATTATTTTCTCCCAATATCACACAAACAACTGTCTGACATCGCAAATAAGAACGCCATTATAATGATGATATAAACATTATTATACTTTCTTGAGAAAATTATTACCGACATTCAGAAAAGCCGTCTTTTATTTTGCTATTTGGATGACAAACATTAATTTCGCAACGTGATATTATCCCTAAAAACAAGCTGCTATGGAAGATAGATTGGTTTTCAAGGACAATGAAAGAAAAGAGACTTTGGATATAATACGCTCACTGAGAAACAAGATGAGCGGTATTATCACAGAAGAAGATGAATATAAAGTATTTGAACATGTAAAGCAAGCCATTGCCAACAATCATGTCCAACGCAATATATTCGGACTTAATCCTATACTTTTAAGCCTTCAGACAGCTCTTGTTGCAGTAGATGAGATCGGTCTGAAGCGTGACGGCACTATTGCCATACTGCTTTATGCAAGCACTCCTGCCGACGATGACTCCATAAACAGCATTAAACAATCTTATGGTGACAGTGTTGGCAACATCATACACGGGTTACGCAACATACAGGAATTATATAAAAAGAATCCTGTCATAGGAAGCGAGAACTTTCGCAACCTGCTTCTCTCTTTCGCAGAAGACATGCGAGTGATACTTATCATGATAGCAGACCGCGTAAACCTCATGCGACAGATACGCGACACAGATGCCCACGATGCCAAAATGCGCGTAAGCGAAGAGGCAAGTTACCTGTATGCGCCTTTGGCTCACAAGCTTGGACTCTATAAACTTAAGAGTGAGCTGGAAGACCTCAGTCTTAAGTATCTTGAACCGGATGCTTACTACATGATAAAAGACAAGCTTAATGCCACTAAGGAAAGCCGTGACGCATACATCGACAGCTTCATCAAGCCGGTCGAGGCCAAATTAAAAGAAGCCGGACTGAAGTTCCACATGAAAGGACGCACAAAGAGCATACACAGTATATGGCAGAAGATGAAGAAACAGAAATGTGGCTTCGAGGGAATATATGACTTGTTTGCCATAAGGATTATTCTCGACTCACAAGAGAAACAGGAAAAGATACATTGCTGGCAAGTCTTTGCAATCATAACAAACATGTATCAGCCTAACCCAAAGCGTATGCGCGACTGGCTTAGCGTACCGAAATCAAATGGATACGAGAGTCTTCACATCACCGTACTCGGTCCTGAGAACAAATGGGTAGAGGTTCAGATACGCACAGAACGCATGGATGAAGTGGCGGAGCGTGGCCTTGCCGCCCACTGGAGATATAAAGGCATCAAGGGAGACGGCGGTATGGATGAGTGGTTAAGCAACATTCGCACGGCTCTGGAGAACAAAGACGACATGCAAGTCATAGACCAATTCAAGATGGATCTGTATGAAGACGAAGTGTTTGTCTTTACTCCGAAGGGCGATCTCATGAAGTTTCCTGCCGGTTCTACGGTTCTTGATTTTGCCTATCGCATACATTCAAACATCGGAAACCGCTGTACAGGTGCGCGTATAAACAACAAGGTTGTTACATTCAGGCATGTTCTGCATAACGGCGACCAAGTTGAGATTATGACATCGGCATCTCAAGTCCCCAAACAAGAATGGTTGAACATTGTAAAGACCAGCCGTGCTAAAGCCAAGATACGTCTTGCAATAAAGGAACTGGCTGTCAGAGACGGTGCTTATGCAAAAGAGACCTTTGAACGCAGGTTGAAAAACCGCAAAATAGACTTTGATGAGGGTACCGTATCACATCTTATCAAGAAGTTAGGATATAAAGAAGCAGGCGATTTCTACCGTGCCATAGCTGACGGGCATGAAGATATGGGTCAGGTTATCGAGAAATATCAGGAGGTGTTGCGTCACGACAACAACCAAACACCTGTAATGCCTGCACGAAGTGCCGTTGAGTTCAGTTTTGAACAGCCTTCATCCGAGATTTCAGAAACAGGAAGCGATGTCCTCGTCATTGATCAGAACTTAAAAGGTGTTGACTATACGCTGTCCAAATGCTGTCGTCCGATATATGGAGATGAGGTCTTTGGCTTTGTTACTGTCAGCGGTGGCATCAAAATCCATCGTAAAGACTGCCCCAATGCACGTGAATTGCGCAAACGCTTTGGCTATAGAATAGTACGCGCCGTGTGGAGCGGGAAGGGCTCGTCACAATATTCCATTACCCTGAAGATTGTTGGCAATGATGACATAGGCATTGTTAACAACATTACAAGCATTATTTCCAAAGAGGAAAAGATTATGATGCGCGGTATAAACATTGACAGTAACGACGGACTGTTTCGCGGAAATCTGACCGTAGATGTGGAAGATACGGCACGTCTTGAGCGACTGATAAAGAAGCTGCGTAATGTCAAAGGCGTGAAGCAAGTGACAAGAATTTAACACGAAGACACCATGAAAGCATTTTTCAAATACATTATTGTTATAGCTATCTTATCGGCGACATGTCATAACTGCAATAACGACAAGCGGGAAACCCAAGTCCCTGCAGGGGCGGACATGCTTGACAGCATTTCAGAACTCAACGGCAAAGAGCTGTATGACTCGGCTATTGCCCTTGCCGAGAAGACCCTTTCCTCTGATGAGACAGACGACAGCATACGCGGAATGATTTACGCAGAGTTGTCAGCGTCGCATATTCTAAAAGGCAACATGCGTAAATCCATAGACTATGGACAAAAGACATTGCAGCTATGTGGCAAGACTCTCGACACCGAAACATTTGCCATATTATGCGGAAACATAGGCATTGCATACCGCAAACTCGGCATTAACGACTCCGCCGCAATATTTTACAAGACAGGAGTTGAAAGGGCTGCAAGTGGCGATGACTGGGCTTCACTCTCCTACTTATACAACAATCTGTCCGTATTATACTGCGAAATGGAAAGATATGACGAGAGTCTGGACTTCGCGAAAAAGGCGGAGAGCTGCGCTTCGTGCGCCAAAGACACTATAGAGATGTATTCCGCCAGAGCCTATATCGGCATCTGCTACTCAAAAGCGGGTAAATATGACAAAGCCGTAGAGACGCTTAAAGGTGTTTACGATGCAGCTGAAAAGACCGGAAGCACCGTTTTAAAACTGAAAACCATCAATTATCTGCTCAGTGCAAGCCTCAAAAACGGTAACCAATCCATTATTGACAGCTGCATAAACAGAGGCAGGCAACTCATAAAACAGATGCCTCCTCAAAGCATCGCCGTTGCCGGCATATATGAAAGCCTGATGAACGTGCATGTAGCACAAGGCAAATACAGTCAAGCGTTATTAGAATCTTATGCTATTGAGAGCATTACCGAGCAACAAGTTATGCCTCTCTACAAACTGAAAAGGATACAAGCATATTGTCTTGATAAGCTCGGACAGTCAAAAGAAGCATATCTTACAGAGAGAAAAGCCGCTGTCATGCAAGACTCCGTGAATGATAAGGATATAAAAAAACAGCTGTCAGAATACTCCGTAGCCTTCAAGACAAAAGAAAAAGAGCTGCAAATAACGAGGTTGGGAAAGGAAAAAGCCGAACAGGAAGCCGCTTTCATGACCGCTATATATATCATCACCGGCATTGCACTATTGCTGTTGGCAATCATAATCTGGCAGATACAAAAGCGTAAGCTTGCCGCCAAGCAGAAAGAGATAGACATGACACGCCAATATATAAACGGCATGGAAAGCGAAAAAGCACGTATGGCGAGAGACTTACACGACGGTGCGTGCAACTCTTTACTGGCAATATCAATGCAGCTGAACGACAACAAGACTGAAAGAGAGACCATCTTACATGGCATCAGAAGTCTCAGAGACGAGTTAAGACACATGTCACATGAAATGATGCCGCCATCTTTTGCCGACATAAATATAGATGAAATAATAAAAGACTATCTTCTCCACTTGGTAAAGCCTGACAATCTGACCATAGACTATACTTCCGACGACAGCAACTGGAATCTGTTCCCGTCTGAAAAGGCATATCATATTTACCGCATAATACAGGAAGCCATGAGCAATATCATACGCCATGCAAACGCAACACATGTCACGATAGACATGTATAACAAGGATGACAAGTTTCATCTTTGCATAACAGACAACGGAAAAGGCTTTGTAAAGACATCTGACGGCGTAGGACTGAAATCGATGAAGGACAGAACAGAGGCGCTGGGAGGCTCGATTGACTTCATTCACGATGAAACATGCACAAAAACAGAAGTTGTTATTTAATGACAAAAACTACGGTAGACCGTAGTTTTTATGCCGACTATGATATTTTTTGATGTCCATCTTTAGAATAAAAAGTTGTTTTTTACTAACTTTGAAAATGCAAACATCATACAATATTACATAAACAATATCATATAACCAAGTGAATATCCATACCCCAAACAATAAAGATAGCGTAAACATACTAATCATCGAAGACCACCAAATCGTGTTATTAGGGCTCAGCACTCTGCTTTCCACATGCGAAAACATCAGAAGAGTTGACAAGGCTTTAACCGGTTGTGAAGCGCTGGAACTCGTCAGAAACAACATTTATGACCTGCTTATCATGGATATTGAGCTGCCTGACATATCCGGTTTTGAGCTTCTTGACAAGATAAGATCAGTCAGACCACAGATATCTGTTATCTTTCATTCGATGCATGAAGAAATATGGCTGATTAAAAGAATGATGAAAAGCGGAGCAAACGCCATAGTTCTTAAAAGCGACAATTTGGAAGAATTGCTCAAAGCCGTAAAGAACGTGCTGGAAGGAAAAACATATTATAGTAGCAGATATAAAGAATATTGCACGGAATATGGCTCAAAGGAAGTCTTGTCAAAACGAGAACAAGACGTTCTGAAAGCCATTGCAGAGGGGAAAAGAACCGCAGAAATATCCGAACAGCTCTTCGTGTCGTGCAACACAGTGGAGTTTCACCGGAAAAAACTGATGCGGAAGCTTAATGCAACAAACATGGCGGAACTGATAAAAAAGGCCATTGAACATGGTTTCCTTAAATTTTAGATTCTAAAAACATTATAGTACATAACTTTAAATCTTAATTATGAAAAAACTATTATTAGCCGTAACAGTCCTGATAATGGCATCTTGCGGTTCAAAACAAGAAAAAAGCGCAGAAGCTTCAGACAACTCAGACACAGTTGAAACGTCAAACGAAACCGGCTCTCCTCTAATGGGCGGCATCCCTGAACTATATGGAGAGACATTCGAAAAGCTGGAAGTCCTGCAAGAACAGATACAACTGGCTTACAAAAACGGCGGTTCGCCAAGCGAGAGTCTTGTCAAGGATTTCACAAACGTGCAAAAAGAGGCGAAAGAAAAAGCCGAACAACTCGCCCCGTCTGTAATAAATACCGACATTCCCGTCGAAGGTTATGATTACGGCTATGTCAATATTACAAGCGCAAAAATAACCGATGTCAACATCAGCAATACTTCGGGACTCGCCAAATACGAAATATCATTTTTTCCGGCAGAGGGTAGCGACTTCAAAAACGTGCCGCGTGGCTCGGCTGTATATTACTTGTGCCTCACATCCGACAACAAACTGCTGTTCATAAATGCCATGCACTTCCCGTCAAGTGCCAAGACGGCAATTCATATCGGCTTTAACGCTACCGGCAGAAAGAAGGTCTCGCCTGCCGTATGGAAAGACTTCGCCAAGATAAAATTCGTGTCTGAAGCCGATTATAAAGCAATTATTTCAAGAAGATAAACAACAACTATGAAAAAAATACTAATTCTCTTGCTGGCTGTTGGCTCTTTCGTATATGTCAAAGCGCAAAACAAGCCTCATCTTATTGCGGCCACAAAGGTCTACAACATAGACCGACTGCCCGACATTTCCTATCAAATGGGCGACTTTAAGGAGGGACTTGTACTCGTGCAAGATGATGCCTCAAAGCATTGTGCCGTATTTAACGACAAGGGGGAGCCTCTGACCAACTTCGGAATACCTATGGTAACGTCTATGAGAGGCATACCTGCATTTGACAATGGCGTCATTCCGGCTATCATAACCGGTCAGGGGGCACCTTTACATCTCATTTTAAACGGCAAGGGTGAGAAGGTGGCACAACTGAAAGATATAAGGGCACTTGCCACACAATATGTTGACGGCATGCTGACAGCCTTTAAGGCGGTGGCTGTAACCAAATATCAGAAAAAGGTTGTGCTGAGATATTACGACAAAACGGGCAAAGAGATATTTCCACAATTGTGGCAGGACGTAACCAACACCTACTCCACTCTTAAGAACGCCCGTCCTTTCTGCAACGATCTGTCCTGTTTCTATGATTACAGACAGAAGAAATACGGCTATTTTAACCGGCAAGGCAAAATCATAATACCTGCTCGCTATGTCGCAGCCCATGATTTTAGCGAAGGCATGGCAGCTGTAAGCCTTGACGGAAGGAGCTGGATGTTTATTGATACAGAAGGGAAGACATGTTTCAACTGTGTATATAACAGTCTTGAACCGGATGACTTTCATGAAAGCTACGCCATAATTTACAATAACATCCATGAAGCTTACTTTATCAACACTCAGGGAAAAATAGTTTCAGGCTCTTTGTATGAAGCAAGCAGATTTTTCGGAGGCTATGCGTGGGTTACGGTATTAAACAACGGAACAAACAGTTTTGTAATAGACAAGAACTTCAAGACCGTCAGGCAATTGAAGAACTTGGCATCTCACAACAAGCTGCTTTACGATTACAGCGACAACACAATACAGGTTGGAGAAGATATTCACACAGCCGACGGCACGCGCATTTTCACTGACAACAATGCCATTGTCAAAACATTCAGTAACGGACTGGCACCATTCAAAATGGATAACGCCTGCGGCTACCTCAACAAAAAAGGCGAGATAATATTTATGCTGAGACAGACAAAATAAATACTAACAATAACAAAATTCAATTTATCATGAAAAAGAACCTTATTATTCTCTCTGCCATAACATTGGCGACAATGACAGTGTCGGCATGTGGCAACAAAACACAATCGGCTAACGACAACGTAGATACAACAGCTGTTGACTCCACAGCAGCAGCCGCAGCAGATGAAAATGCGGCAGACGAAGACAACAGCCTTGTATTGACTTCTGCCGGCGTCGGAGCTATCAAGCTTGGTATGGCTTTCTCTGATGTTCCCAAAAGCATAGACGGACTGTACACAAGCAAGGAAGAGGTGTCAAACGATGATTTTGAGGGTGTCTTTCTCAACAATAGCGAGGGTAATTCCGTAATCTCTCTTGAAGGCAGTGGCAAGGTTGAAACCATTAACGTTGACGGTGGCGACATAAAGACAGCCGAAGGCATTTATGTAGGCATGCCAGCCAAAGAGGTAAGAAGCATGAAAGGCGCAAAGAAAGTAGAAACCGACCCTTATGCCGACTACCAAGTTGAAGAATATATCATTAATGGCGTGAGAGTATCAATAGACTCTTATGTTGACAAAGGCGATATTGTAAGCCGGATGAGCGTCAGCAAATAATTGCGCCAAACAGGCGGTTTTCCACTCCGGACTTGCATGTTAAATTGCACCTCCGGAGTTTATTTTGTCATCACGGCGGTCGTTCTTTGCATATTTTTCTTATCTTTGCAACATCTAAACAATCTATTCACGAACTCAATTATCGAAGGAATATCTGTTTCTTCTGAAATTCACATTTCCGCCATGAAAGAATATATCGTTTCAGCACGTAAGTACAGACCGACAACCTTTGATTCTGTCGTAGGACAGAGTGCTCTTACCACTACTCTAAAAAATGCCGTCAGAAGCGGTAAACTGGCACATGCCTATCTGTTTTGCGGTCCTCGTGGTGTCGGCAAGACAACCTGTGCGCGTATCTTCGCCAAAGCCATAAACTGCCTGAACCCGACATCAGAGGGCGAAGCCTGCAATGAATGTGAAAGTTGCAAGGCCTTTAACGAGCAGAGGTCATATAATATACTGGAGCTTGATGCCGCCAGCAACAACTCGGTTGAAAACATCAAGGCTCTTATGGAGCAGACGCGCATCCCGCCTCAGGTAGGTAAATACAAGGTATTTATCATCGACGAGGTGCACATGCTGACAACGGCTGCCTTTAATGCCTTTCTCAAGACTTTAGAAGAGCCGCCTGCACATGTGGTATTCATTCTTGCGACGACAGAGAAGCACAAGATTTTGCCGACCATAATATCAAGATGCCAGATTTATGACTTCGAGAGAATGACTGTCTCCGGCATTATAGGGCATCTTAAAAAGGTTGCCGACAAAGAAGGTATAACATACGAGGACGAAGCCCTTGCCGTTATCGCCGAAAAGGCTGACGGCGGCATGAGAGACGCTCTGTCTGTCTTTGATCAGGCTGCAAGCTTTTGCCAGGGCGACATAACATATAAGAAAGTCATCGAAGACCTGAATGTCCTGGATAGTGACAATTATTTCAAGATTATCGACCTCTGTCTTGCCAACAAGGTCTCTGACATTATGGTTCTTCTTGACAGCATTATCAGCGCGGGATTTGACGGCGGCAATCTGACAGGAGGGTTAGCCACGCATGTCAGAAATGTGATGATGGCAAAGGACGAGCAGACATTGCGGCTGCTGCATGTCAGTGAAAGACAGAAGGACAGGTTTAGCGAGCAGGCGGCAAGATGCCCCACTGACTTTCTCTACAAGGCTCTCAAGATAATGAACGACTGTGACATCAACTACCGTCAGAGCGGAAACAAGCGACTGCTTGTGGAACTGACGCTAATAGAAATAGCGCAACTTACTCAGGCGGATGAAGATGCACCTGCATCGGGGCTTTGCCCTAAGAGACTTAAAACCCTGTTCGGAAGTATTATTGCCACTCAACCTAAAACGGCTAAACAGGTGGCTGTGGTTGAGAGGAAGGAAAAAACAAGGAAACTGACTGCCGCTGATGTGAACGGCGTTGATACGGATGCGTTGTCAACTGATGAGGCTGAGGCGTCTGCCGCCGCACCAATACCGAGAAGGAGCATCAAGCTCGAATCATTGGTGACAAGTTTTGAGAAGCTGAAAAGGAAAATCAACGGTCCCCAGCAGCAGCAGACCGTTGAAGAGGAGGCTGCTGAGAACATAGATGAGAACAACGACTTCACAGAGGACATGCTGCTGTCTCAGTGGGTTGCCATGTGTGCAAGGATGCCGCAGCAGATGGCGGGCATTGCAGCAAGGATGAAGAACATGACGCCTGTAATAAGTGGTTTCCCGAATATCGAAGTGGTTGTAGATAACGAGATTCTTCTTGAGGACATATCAAAAATAAGACGCAGAATACAAAACACGCTCGCCCTGACTCTGAAAAACCGTAATGTCACCATATCGTTAAAGCTTGCCCGGCCTGAAGAGATAAGGAAAATCCCTACCAACAGGGAACGCTATGAGCTGCTGGTGGGGAACAACGACGCCTTCAGGGACCTTGCCGTGCAGCTGGGGCTTGAGCTTAGCTGAATAAAAACAGTCGTGCCGGAGGCATAAGCTCTTGTTGTCTTACCCCTCCGGCTTTGCTGATTGAAAGGAATATCTGTCTTTGTCAATGTATAAGGCGTGCGGGCAGTCCTATACCATGTGTTGCGCCTATACCAAGCATGAAGAAATATCGGCTTGAAGGAAGTCAATGTGAAAAAAGGGAAAGGCCGTGTTGGCGGGAGGAGGCTGGAAGAGCCGGACAGGACGAAGTATGAGCTTTACGACATTCTAAAAAAGGAGGTCGGCAGGTGCGGCAACTGTAACGTGTTTATCTCCAATTTGAAACGGCAGAGCGTAGAAGTACATTTCAAGCACGAGGGGCAGACGGACGAAATACAGGGCGTGGTCTTCACCAAGAACGGCTACCATTTCAACGGTTCCAAGGGGGACAGGCGTTTCAGCTATTCCAAGATTGACGCGGTATTGCAGCGCAACAGACGTGAGGAATACATGGAACTGGCATCATCTGCAACAGGCAATGGATTGGGACAGGCTAATATCCAAACACCGTCCGTCACTGGACACGGCGAGTTTTTCAGTGGCTCATTAGGGCTGCTGAACGGCAATTCTTCCTACAATGTTGCCGATGCAGAAGCCAATCTGGAAATGGCGGAGATACTTCGCAGGAAAAAGAAAGCCAAACGCATGCGGGGAATGAGACTGTAATCTATCTGATTAATTAACTTTCAGATGGTGATGAAAAGTTTTAGGGGCTATCTATCAACTTTCAGATAGTCCCTATTCTGATTATTTTTTGCGACGATATTTTTGATTGGGGTCATTGGGCTTTTCGGGAATGGTACGCTCAAGGACTCCAATTGCTATTAAAGCTGTAATATACTTTTGCCGATTTTTAGACTGATTGGTAATTTTTAGTCTATCCATAATCTCTTGCGCTGTTCTCGGTACAGAACAGAAATTTCTAATATCTTCTTCTTTTTTTGTCAGTTTACGAGTAACTGAGCTTGTGTGAGGTTGGTTAGTCCCGCTATTAACTTGGTTACTTTGGGGCTCATTTTTATCTATAGCTTGATTACTGCTACGGGTAACTAAGTTACTATTGGATTGAGCTTGATTACTATTACGAGGTATGGTAATGACAAACTCGTTGGCAGCATGAGTCATTTCCTTGTCCTCAACACTATTGAAGAATATGGTATTTGGATTGTATTCAAGCGCACGACGTACACCACTTCCAGCTCCTGTATAAGGCAATAGGTAGTTAGCATTCGTGAACAAGAACATATTACGAGGCATTGATGTACCGTTCTTAATATCTTCTATCGTCAACCCATTTGGTAAAGTTCCTGGACTGTGAATTTCCACACGATTGTCAAATATGAAAATACGAATTGGTGACTTAATATTCAGCGATCGATGTACAAGTGCGTTGACAACATATTCGGTAAGGCTTTCGTAAGGTATCTCCAATTCACCAATAGAATTGAATTCCTTTTCTACCTGCACTTTACGGAGATTGCGAGTAAAGAAATTCATAATAGTACGGAACTGATGGAGTAGATTACCTTCTATTTCCATATCGTGCATCTTGTCGCGGAACTGGGTGCCACCTACAGAATTGCCGATATAGCTTATACACTTTGCTGTCATAACAGGCAACCAACGCTGAGTGTATTTGCCGAACAACAGCATAGCCGCAACGGTCATTTTGCCATCTGGACGGATGAAACGCAGATTTCTGAGCAATTTCTCGATGGTCGTTCCTTTTATAACAAACTCGGCCATCGCGTCAAGCGAATAATCTTTCATATTCAGCTCGTCGATATTCTTTCCTTTGAATACCGGCGCAAAACGACTCATTAGATAAAGTTTGATGGTATCTGCATCAAGGTCGTCAATAGTAGCATTAGGTACGGCAGCCTCATCTGGCGCAAAACTACCACATTCGCTCATCATTTCTGCAAGTTCCGAGTTTTCAAACACCTTACGTTTGTCTGCGCCATTTTTTACCCATATAATCCCCTTATTATCATGATAGGGTTTGTTCTTTCCTTCGGGAATAGTGACAACGATAACCGCTCCTCCGGAAGTCGGCACATTATCTACATCAATCAGCACATTAGGAATCACATTTTCAGATGCAATACTTGTCAATAAATTAGTAGTTTCCTGTAATTCCCTATATGAAAGAGCATTAATTGCTCCTGATTTGTCGTTGATTCCGATGACAAGTTTTCCACCGCGAGAGTTGCTGAACGCTACCATCTCGCAGCCTATATCATAGCGATCATTGGCTCGCTCTTTAAACTGTACTTGTCCAGCCTCTGCCAAGTCTCGCATTTGAAGTAATTCTTGCTCAGTCATAATGCATTAATTTATAGGTTTTGTCATTAATACTCCATCTAAAAATCTAAAAGTCCAATCTTTATATTCTTCCCAAAACTCTTTACTTATATAGCTAATCATTGCTTTACGGTCAACTTTTCCAGGCCGAATAATTATATTATCAATATCCATATTGGTAACCAATAATGTCCACCCTGTTATTACCCCCTCATAATACTGAGGTTCTAACTCTTTGACCGACTCAAATAATTCAATGTCTTTTTGGGTTAATGTTGCCGGAGAAATATATGCAAGGTATAGAACGCAAGACTTTCCTTTCGGGAATGTATCATCAAAATCCATACATTGAAAACGACTCCTAATATTGTCAAATGCATGGATATATGAATCACGTATTCTCCCTAAATTACTATTGGCATAATATATTCCAATACCAGGATTTACTAAACGTGCATCCTGAAAAAACAACTCATTATAGCAATTACCACAAGCATGAACAATAATAGCTTGGCTATTGGAGATAACATCATAATCCTTTAAGTGGCTAACCAATCTTTTAGGAACAATGGGGTATAAGTTTGAAATAATATCATATTCACTAAAAGTTTCATTTTCTTCTGCAGGAACAAGATACCGAGAATATTCCCAAAACTCTTCCGTTTCGGGAATCTGACTTTCTGAATCCCGGAGTATTTTAATCGTATTATTATCAATTGTTTCGACTTTTTTTGCACTTATAAACAAGGCAAGTACGAGCATTTTACTCAAATAGTCTAATTGAGTGTGGTCGTATTGATATAGTATTATCTCATTGAGAGATAATAATTCTTTGATAGTCATATCCTTTCCTGTAAGTTTTTTGACTGAAGGCCAGAAAATATTACCCAACTCGGATTTCGCAAGATTATTAACAAAAATAGACTGAGTACACCCCATTCTATTAAAGATATATTCCCATATTAAATTTACAGTTTCAATTCTATCTGATAAATTATATTTATTAATGTGATTATGGGCAATCTCAATGGTAGATATTATCTCTTTTTCTATAACTTCTCGATATTTATCAGCATAATTATCGGGGAAAGAAATTATTTCTTTCCTATCAACACTTAATTGAGGCTTTACTCCTCCTATAAAATTAATACTACCATTTAATTCCAATCGTCGAAAATAATTATTCCGATCAGAATTTCTATCCTCCACGCTAATCCCATCAACAGATATCCGAGATCCATCTACTTTTAATAATTTAAATAGAAGTGATTCCCTGTTAACCGTCTGCATTCCTGGTAGAGGGAGTGCAATTATGGAATTATATTCTATTGATTCGGTTTTAATGTGAATAGGGTATAAACTCAGATGCTTCTGTAATTCTACTATTGATCCATTAAATTCATAGAATGTACCTCTTTGAAGAACTCTGTCAATAAAAGGCTTATCCTCCAATTCAATACCCAACTCCCCTATATTAATAGTAAATGGCTTATTGTAAATAATCTGTGTTGTATTGTCAGAGAAACGCACTTGTAAATTTATTTTAGAAGGAACCCTGTTTACGTAATCATTTATGTAGTGATATAAATTCGTATCCCAATTCTTATAAATGAGATTATATTTAATAAAATCACCAACAAACGCACTATTAGGTTCATATTGAAGTGTTAGCCCCAACTTGGGGACAGGTGCATTGTTTATTTTTTGTTCATATTCAGGACGCAAAAAGACTTTTACGATAGTACCATTATCACGAATTAGTTCATCTTCTTCTCTTGATGGTACTTTATAGTAAAAATTCTCTTTAGTTCCGTCGATACAGCAAATCGTACATTTGTGGGATTCTACTGACTTTGTAATTATTTCTATTCGGTACCCTATTATAAAACATGACAATATTCCTATGCCGAATTGAGATACAGGAGTGTATGCATACCCCCATTGTGCTTGTTTCCTATAAAAGTCTTTTGAATTGTAGAACGAGTTGCCTATCTTTAGAAGAAAATTCTCTATGATATATTCATCCATTCCAATGCCATTATCTTTACAATAAAGATATCGCTCTCCATTCTCTGATTCAATACCAAATTCAATTTCTCCGTTGAAAGATTGTCTATTCATTTCTGCTATGGCAATACGACACCGACAAGCATCAAGGGAGTTCTGATACAATTCTCTAATCGAAGAATAAGGATCTTTATAT
>JBJFGK010000190.1:0-31358 GCA_051892655.1 Prevotella sp.
TGTGGGAGAGTAGGAGACCGCCCTTTTTCATTTGAGGGAGTCCTTGATACCGGAATGGTAACAGGGACTCCCTTCCTTTTTGATGCGCATTTATTAGGGCCGATTGTCTTGTTTTTCAAAAATAATCGTATATTTGCAATCAGAGGTATTATTGATGGAGTTAAATGCTCCGATTGCGAGAAACATTTTCGGTGTGACAAACAGACTTAAAAGAATATTTGTATGGCTTGGCAGGATAGACAAGTGTCGCGGTTTCGGCATACAGTCGCCCTGGGCTTATGCTATGGCAACAAATGTGATAAATAATCACTCACGTGCAGATGTCTATGATGTTCTCGGACGGAAGTTCCATAATGCAGGAGTTATAAACCGGCGCTTGTGTGAACTTATGTATCGTCTTGCCGATGAGTTACAGCCGTCGGTAATTGTAAATATAGATAGTGAACACATTATGTCAGGAGTGTATTTGCAGGCCGGATGTCCTACATCAAGGTATGAAGTCATAAATGAAGATAGTCCGGATTTAAATGCGGGAAGTGTGCTGTCTCAGGAGAAAGCTCTGATATTATGCCATATAAAAGGCTGTCATGATATTGCGCATGATGTGACTTTATTGTCAGAATATGTAAATGACGGTTCTGCCATTATGATAGAAGGGATAAATGATAATAAGAAAAATCGCGATGCTTGGGCAGATATTGTCGAGAACATGCCGAATGTGGTAACTTTTGACTTGTATTATTGCGGGTTGATTTTTTTTGACAAGAAGCGTTATAAGCAGAATTACATTATTAACTTTTAAATATATAGACTATGAAGATAACAAGAGTATATACTAAGTCAGGTGACAAGGGTATGACAGGACTTGTCGGTGGAATAAAAGTAAAGAAAACCAATCCGAGAATAGAGGCTTATGGTACGGTTGATGAACTAAGTGCTCAATTGGGATTGCTGGCATCTTTTATGAAAGATGGCCCAGACAAGGATATCATTTATCGTATACAACGCAACCTGTTTACAGTATGTTCTTATTTGGCGACCGACAAAACTCAGACGCAACTGGCACCTTCATATACATTAGACCCCGCAGAAGTGGAGTTTCTTGAAAATGAGATAGATGCGATAAATGACAATATACCGCAGCAGACTGCGTTTATATTGCCGGGCGGATCTCATGAGGCAGCCTATGCACATGTATGCCGTACTGTATGTCGCAGAGCGGAAAGGCGTATTTTTTCACTTGGCGAGACAACGGAATTAGATCCTGAAGTGTTGCAATATATGAACAGATTGTCTGACTATCTTTTTGTATTGGCACGAAAATTGAATTTTATTGACGGTGTCAGAGAAAAAATATGGAAGAAGACTTGCAAATAAGAAAAATTATATTACTTTTGCGTTCAAATTAAAACGAACCTACAAAAATAAATATTAATTATGTATTGGACTTTGGAATTGGCTTCTAAGTTGGAAGATGCACCTTGGCCCGCAACTAAGGATGAATTGATTGATTATGCAATCCGTTCAGGTGCACCTTTGGAAGTATTGGAGAATTTGCAGGAAATAGAAGACGAGGGCGATGTCTATGATAGTATAGAAGATATTTGGCCCGATTATCCCACAAAAGAAGATTTCCTTTTCAACGAGGATGAATACTAACTTTAGGAGTAATTTAAAACATTAAATATCAGTGCGATGAACATACTTGTTTGTCGCACTGTTTTTTTGCTATATACTTACTTTGAATCTAATGACCGATTGGATTATTAAGAGCTACAAATTCCAAACAGTTGGTTAGCTCTATGTAGTGATGATAATGTTTGTCTATAATTTCAGCTCAATCCTGAATGTCGTACCCTTACCCAATTCCGACGATTTGACAAAAATCTTTCCTTTGTGATATTCTTCCACAATGCGTTTCGCAAGTGAAAGTCCCAACCCCCAACCTCTTTTCTTTGTCGTAAATCCCGGTTTGAAGACGTTGCGGATATCTTTTTTACGAATGCCTTTACCGGTATCTGAAACTTCTATTACGGCTTTGCCTTCAGTCTGTTCCATGTGTATAGAAATTGTTCCGGAACCTTCCATCGCGTCAACGGCGTTTTTGCATAGGTTTTCTATGACCCATTCAAATAGAGACTTGTTAATATTTACTACGATATCATCGTCAGTAAGATCCTTTCTTATTGCCACTTTCGATGATGTCCGTCTGTCCATGTATTCCACGACATGCTCTATGACCTCTTTCAGACTTGCGCTGCACGGTTCTGGAATGGAACCTATTTTTGAAAAACGCTCGGCTATCAGTTCCAGTCTTTTCACATCTTTGTCCATTTCCGGTATCAGCAGGTCGTCGGGATAAGTCTCTTTCAATATCTCTGTCCATGCCATCAGACTTGAAATAGGTGTGCCAAGTTGGTGTGCGGTTTCTTTTGAAAGACCGACCCAAACCTTGTTTTGCTCCGCCTTTTTTGATGTGAGGAGTGCAAAGATTGCTATTACTACGAAAACCAATACAACCCCGAGTTGTATGTACGGATAAGAAGCAAGCCTTTTAAGTATTACAGAGTCATCATAGCATACATTGAGATAATTGTCTCCTCCGGATTCGTCAAGATATATTTTTATCACATTACCGTTCTTGAGCATGTGTCCGGCCTGCAACAAGACATTTTTCATGCTGTCTTCATAGCAAGTACCCTTTATATCTATGTTTCTGTATGTCTGTATGTTGTTATGATTGTCAGTTATTATTATTGGAATGGTGTTATTCCCGTTAATAACTTTCAGTACGAGGTTGAGATCCGTATTCTCATCAGCCATATTAAGAGATCTCATAGCCTCCGCCCAGATTTCCATTTTGTTCCTCTCTTCGTTGGCAATCTCCTTTGTCATTGCATCAGACACAATGAGCGATGCCATTGCTATTACAACGGCAGCTATTACAAGTATTATTTTAACCTGTCTTATTCTGTCTGTCCACTGCATAATAAAGCTTTCAACTATGTAATCCAATCGGAATAGTGGCGAATGAGATTTTGTTATTTACCGGTTTAACATATAACGGATTAAAAAAAAATATATTGTTTTTTTTAGTATAGTTACGTGCAATGTAAAGGTTTTTTAAAAGAGTCAAAAAAATAATTAGGCATATCCTTTGCCCAATACACACCCTTGCCGGTAAATACAAACATATTGTTTGCAAATCGTAATTATAGTGTTCGTGAGGCGTAAAAACGCTGTTTGTAGGCACTATCAATAGTGTCTTTTTTCTATTAACGTATGATTTTTTTACATTTGTAATGTCTGAATAAAAAATAATTTGTAACTTTGCAGCCCAAAGGCAATGTGCGTACCTTGAACAGGTGTATTTGAATATACCGATAAAGACAGGTGCGTGTGTCTCAGACACTTTATATATAATATAATGTACAGTTTGGAACAATTTGATATCAATCTTGAAGATTTGGAAGAAGGCTTGACAGAGTTTCGCTTTCATCTTGATAAAGATTATTTTGAAGCTGTTGGTGGTCATGAGATACATGCAGGCGACATTGAAACCGTGTTGTCAGTGCGTCGCACAGGTGCCTCTTTCAGTTTGAAGTTTGACATGAAAGGTACGGTCATACAGCCATGTGATGTGTGTCTTGATGATGTGGAGCTGCCCCTTTCAGCCGAAGGAGAACTGAAAGTTCGTCTTGGCGAAGAGAATTCAGAAGACGAAGACATGATAATCGTAAATAAAGACGATTGTCATCTTGACGTCTCATGGTACATATATGAGTTTGTCGCTCTTAACATTCCCATTAAGCATGTGCATGCACCTGGAAAATGCAACCCTGCGATGATAAAGGCTCTACAAGAGCATTCAGCTGCCCGAAGCAGTGATGGTGATGAAGAATCGGCGATAGACCCGCGTTGGAGTGAATTAGAAAAATTAAAAACAATAATTAAAGATTAAAAGAAAATGGCACATCCTAAAAGAAGACAGTCAAAGACACGTACACTTAAAAGAAGAACTCACGATAAGGCAGTAGCTCCTACATTGGCAATATGTCCTAACTGCGGTGCTTACCATGTATATCATACGGTATGTCCTACTTGCGGATATTATCGCGGAAAGATAGCTATCGTTAAGGAAACTGCTGAATAATGGAGAAAATAAACGCTATAATCACCGGTATCGGCGGTTATGTGCCTGATTATGTCCTCAATAACGAGGAACTGTCACGCATGGTAGACACCAACGATGAGTGGATTATGACGCGTGTCGGTATTAAAGAGCGACGCATTCTTAAGGAGGAAGGGCTCGGCACGTCTTATATGGCGCGCAAGGCGGCAAAACAACTGCTTAAGAAAACAGGTGCAGACCCCGATTCTATTGATGCTGTAATAGTATCGACATCTACGGCAGACTACGCTTTTCCTTCAACAGCCTCTATCGTAATAGGCAAATTGGGATTGAAAAACGCGTTCTCTTTTGACTTTTGGGCGGCTTGTTGCGGATTTCTTTATTCTCTTGACGTTGCGGCTTCAATGATACAGAGCGGACGTTACAAGAAGATAATAGTCATTGGTGCCGATAAAATGTCTTCAGTCGTAGACTATAAAGACCGTAGCACATGTGCTCTGTTTGGTGACGGAGCGGCTGCAGTGTTAGTAGAAGCTACGACAGAAGAAAACATTGGTGTCATTGATTCGCATTTCCGCGCTGACGGTAAGGGCTTGCCGTTCCTTCATTTGAAAGCAGGTGGCTCAGTCTGTCCTCCGTCACATTTTACGGTTGACCATCGTCTGCATTATCTTTATCAAGAGGGACGTACAGTGTTCCGTTATGCCGTTACGAGCATGAGCGATGATTGCGCACTGATAGCAGAACGCAACAATCTGGATAAAGACAACATACGTTTTGTTGTGCCTCATCAAGCCAATATCCGTATTATAGAAGCTGTAGCTAAACGCCTTGATCTCAGCATGGACAAGGTGATGATAAACATCGAGCATTTCGGAAATACAAGTGCGGCAACCATACCTCTCGCCCTTTGGGAGAACGAGCATCTGCTCAAAAAAGGCGACAATCTGATAATGACGGCTTTCGGTGCCGGATTTGTACATGGTGCGTCATACTACAAATGGGCTTATGACGGTGCGGATGCAGCGGCGATGAAATAGAATCATAGAGATTTAAGATATGAAGAAGGCGTAATTCCGATGAAGAGGATTGCGCCTTCTTTTTCATGTCTTTTTACTCTATAGTATGAGAGTGTTGTTATTTTTTCGTATATTTGCAGCAACAGATAAATCTTACATACAGGTTAAAAACGACATACATGCACAAGGCAGGATTTGTAAATATAGTTGGAAATCCCAATGTCGGCAAATCGACACTGATGAACCAACTTGTAGGCGAGCGGATAAGCATAGCCACGTTTAAAGCGCAGACGACACGACACCGGATAATGGGTATTGTTAACACTGAAGACATGCAGATCGTGTTTTCAGATACTCCGGGTGTGCTCAAGCCAAACTATAAATTGCAGGAATCAATGCTCGCGTTCTCGGAATCGGCATTACAAGACGCCGATGTGCTGCTATATGTTACTGACGTTGTGGAGAATCCTGAAAAGAACGGAGACTTCCTTTCCAAAGTAGCAAAGATGACAATACCGGTGCTACTGCTTATCAACAAGATAGATGAAAGCGACCAGAATACTCTTGTCGGTCTGGTTGAGCGTTGGCACGGTTTGCTTCCCAATGCGGAAATATTGCCGATATCAGCAAAAAACAAGTTTGGCGTTGACGTGTTGCTTAAGCGTATCAAAGATTTGTTGCCGGATTCTCCCCCTTACTTTGACAAAGACCAGCTAACGGATAAGCCTGCAAGATTTTTTGTAAGTGAGATAATACGTGAAAAGATATTGCTTTATTATGACAAAGAGATACCGTACTCTGTGGAAGTAGCGGTGGAATCTTTTAAGGAAACACCCAAAATCATACACATCAATGCTGTTATATATGTTGAACGCAACACACAGAAAGGTATTATAATAGGACATCAAGGCTGTGCCTTGAAGAAAATGAGCACGGAAGCCAGAAAGTCTCTTGAAAGATTCTTTGGCAAGTCTGTATATCTTGAAACCTTTGTCAAGGTTGATAAAGATTGGCGTAGCTCGGATAGAGAACTTAACAGCTTCGGTTATAATCCTGAATAGAGTGGGGTTATATTACGGGAGAATAACAATTTAAATGAAAAAAACGAAATAATATATGGCAAATTTAGTCGCGATAGTAGGACGTCCCAACGTAGGGAAATCAACCCTTTTTAACAGGCTGACAAAATCACGTAAAGCTATAGTAAGCGATACGGCAGGAACAACTCGTGATCGCCAATATGGCAAGTGCGAGTGGAACGGTAAGGAATTTTCAGTTGTTGACACCGGAGGTTGGGTGGTAAAGTCGGACGATATATTTGAGGAAGAGATTAGAAAGCAGGTTCTTATCGCCACTGAAGAGGCCGATGTAGTGCTGTTTTTGGTTGATGTGGCTACCGGTCTTACAGACTGGGATGAGGATGTGGCTTCAATTCTTCGCCGTACAAAAGTACCGGTGGTTCTTGTCGTCAATAAGGTAGACAGTAATCTTCAGCAGTATGATGCTGCCGAGTTTTATAAACTCGGTCTTGGAGATCCTCAATGTATTAGCAGCGCTACGGGTAGCGGAACAGGTGACCTGTTGGATCTTGTATTGTCTTTGTTCAAGAATGAAGGCGGAGAGATACTTGAGGAAGGTATTCCCCGCTTTGCCGTAGTAGGTCGTCCCAATGCTGGAAAGAGCAGTCTCATTAACGCGTTTATCGGTGAAGAAAGGAATATCGTGACAGAGATTGCCGGTACAACGCGAGACAGTATATATACCAGATATGATAAGTTCGGTTTCGATTTCTATTTAGTAGATACAGCCGGTATACGTCGTAAGAACAAAGTAACTGAAGATCTTGAATTTTATAGTGTAATGCGCTCTATCAGAGCCATTGAGAATTCAGATGTGTGTGTCCTTATGATAGACGCCACAAGAGGCATCGAGACACAAGATATGAATATATTCCAACTAATACAACGCAACAACAAGTCGCTTGTGGTCGTAGTGAACAAATGGGACCTTGTAGAAGACAAGAGCCAGAAAGTCATAAAAACATTTGAGTCTGCCATAAGAGAACGTATGGCACCATTTACTGATTTTCCCATCATATTTGCGTCTGCCCTTACAAAACAACGTATTTATAAGGTGCTGGAAACAGCTAAAGAAGTCTATCTAAACCGTAAAATAAAGATTGGAACCACGAAACTGAATGAGACGATGCTGCCGCTTATAGAGGCTTATCCCCCTCCATCTATAAAGGGCAAATACATAAAAATTAAATATTGCTCACAGATACCGAACACGCAGATACCGTCATTCGTGTTTTATGCCAATCTCCCTCAGTATATAAAGGAACCATATCGTCGTTTCCTTGAGAATAAGATCAGGGCTAATTGGACATTGACAGGATCGCCGATAAATATATTTATAAGACAGAAATAAGAGAATATGTATAAGGTCTTCTGTTTGTTGTTTTTGCTGTTTTTCGTGTTTTCATGTTCTGAAACGCCACGTAACGATATGGCATTACGCACGGCAAAAGAGTATTATGATTCTCTTTTTGCCGGTCATGCCTCTTATTTTGTCAAGGGAACTTATTTGCCGGACTCCATTCCTGCCGGTTATATGGAACAACTTATAGCCAATGCCAAGATGTTCAAGGCACGTCAGGATGAAGAACATCTCGGTGTGACAGAGGTGCGTATGGTGAATTGTGTTACGGATACAGTGCCGGTGCCCAATGGAAATGAAAAGGTTGTGACTGCAAACGCCTTTCTTATGTTGTGTTATGGCGACAGTCTGAAAGAAGAGATAGTAGTGCCGATGATAGAACATAAGGGGCGTTGGCTGATGCGTTGAGTTTTTAATTTTTACGAGAAGGATGATAAAGATATCAGCATATAACGGTTATATGGAAAAATCAAGGCTATATATAATCCTGTTTCTTTTGCTTTGGGTAAAATCTCCGGTATTTGCCCAACATAATCATGAGCACAGTTCTTGTGATACCGATACTTTTGACCATATAAAAGAAGCAATATTAAGCGAAGTAACCGTAGAAGGTCTTACGGGAAGACAACGTTTGAAAGATTCCCCGTCTCCTTTCGTTGTCCTTTCTCCGAGAATGTTACATCAGACAATAGGGACAAATCTTGTAGATGTGGTAAGTCTTCTGCCGGGATTGTCGCAGATGAGTACAGGACCGGGCATATCCAAACCTGTTATACGTGGTTTAGGTTCCAGCCGTGTCGTAGTTGTAGATCAGGGCATTCGTCAGGAGGGACAACAATGGGGTGAAGAACATGGTCTGGAGATAGATGCGGATAATGTCCATTCGGTAGAGATACTTAAAGGACCGGCATCTTTAATGTATGGTAGTGATGCTATTGCCGGCGTAATGATATTACATCCGGAGCTGCCTCTTATGGCTAACACCGTGCAAGTGCGCGCCGGTGGAGAGTATCAGTCAAACAATTCGTTGTACAAATATACAACGGGCTTTTCCGGAAATGTTGACGGCTGGCTTTGGAATTGGCATTACTCATATAAGTCTGCCCATTGTTATAAGAACAAAAGAGACAGCTATGTTCCTGGTTCTTGGTACAATGAGCAAGATTTGTCCGGTCTGTTGGGGGTAAACCGTACATGGGGACATTCATGGCTGCGTTTTTCTTGTGTCGATTTCGTTCCGGGTATAGTAGAAGGCGAAAGAAATGATGACGGACAACTGATATGGGAAGATGGAAACAGCGCAAAGTCATATTCACGTCAGCTTCCCTCACAGCGTATCCTTCATACCAAGATCGTGAGTGACAACATGATAAACATAAAAGAAGGGACACTGAAATTTGTATTAGGGTATCAACAGAATTTCCGCAGGGAGTTTGAAGAGTGTCTTGATGACGCTTCGCTTGCCATGCGGTTACATACTGTGAATTATGATTTGAAATATCTGTTCCATGTTGGCGATATATGGGATTTTGCGACAGGCATGGGAGGCATGTGGCAGCAGAACGTGAATGTAGGCAACGAATATCTCATACCTGATTATCGCCTTTTTGATTATGGCGTGTTCTTTACTGCCGGCTGTCGGTTGGGACGTTGGCATCTGTCAGGAGGCATGCGTTTTGACAATCGTTCGTTATCTACCTCCTCGTTAGAGGAAGAAGGAGAGTTGAGATTTGTGTCTCTCTGCCGTCATTTTAACGGTTTGACAGGAAGCATAGGTGCCGTATACAATATTAACGAACAGACAAATGTCCGTGTCAATGTCTCTCGCGGATTTCGTGCGCCAACGGTTAGTGAGCTGTCTTCCAATGGAGTACATGAAGGTAGCGTTCAATATGAGGTCGGCAATGGTTCTCTTAATCCGGAATACAGTACCCAAGTGGATGTAGGAATGGATTATACTTCTGCGTATATGTCACTTAATGCATCTCTCTTTGTAAACAGGATTAGTGATTATGTGTTCTTGTCACGTCTGGATTATGAAACCGATGGTTATCGTACCTATCAGTATCGTCAAGGTGACGCACGGTTAATAGGAGGAGAATTGAGTCTGGACATTCATCCGGTAAGAACTTTGCATTGGGAAAATGCTTTCAGCTATGTTCGTGGTATTCAATTGCATCAAAACAATGAATCCCGTAATCTGCCGCTTGTGCCCATGCCACGTTGGACGTCAGAGATACGTTATGAAATGCCACGTCTTTTTAACGGTCTTTTACTCAGAACCAATGTCGGTATTAGCATGGAATGTTGTATGCGCCAAAATAAATATTATGGATTTGATGATACGGAGACAGCAACAGGCGGTTATTCTGTTTTCAATATATCAATGTCTACAGACGTCCACGTCTTCGGACATAACTGCGTAAATCTGTCTGTCGTGTGCAAGAATGTCTTTGACAAGGCATATCAGTCACATCTCAGTCGTCTAAAATACACGGACGGTCCGGGTGTCTTTGCAATGGGACGTAATATATGTGTGAAACTCTCGATGCCTATAGACATTCATTTGGCGAAGTAGCTACATAATACGGCAAACAAGCCCGTGTTTATGAAATCCCCTTTTGATATGTCCGACTAACGGGTCTCTTTGTCAGTCACTGCCTTCCTCATCTTTTTCAGCAGGTCGCTGGCAAATATGAAGTCTGTAAGTTTCTTGTTGTCAGACCCCATAATGTCTGCGCTAACTCCTTGCCATTCCTTATGCCCGTCATAAATAAATATGATGTTTTCTCCGATGCCCATTACAGAGTTCATGTCATGGGTGTTTATAATGGTGGTTATATTGAATTCGTGTGTTATACTATGCAGTAACTCATCAATAACAAGTGAAGTCTTCGGGTCTAAACCGGAGTTTGGCTCGTCGCAAAACAGATATTTGGGATTAAGGGATATTGCCCGTGCAATCGCGACACGCTTTTGCATACCTCCGGACAACTCTCCCGGAAATTTTGTCTCTACATCTTTCAGATTTACACGGTCAAGACAGAATTGCGCTCTCTTTATTCTGTCACGTAAATTCATGCTTGAGAACATGTCCAAAGGGAACATCACGTTTTCAAGTACCGTAAGTGAGTCAAATAGTGCGGCACTTTGGAAAATCATACCCATCTCTCTTCTGAGGGTAATCTTCTCTTTCTTGCCCATAGAAACAAAATCGCGCCCGTCATAAAGCACTTCTCCGCAGGTTGGTTCAAGCAGACCGACGATGTTCTTCATCAGCACTGTCTTTCCGGAACCGCTTTGCCCGATAATAAGATTTGTCTTCCCACTGTCGAAAATCGTGCTAATTCCTTTTAGTACGTCTTTGTCTCCGAACGACTTATATAGATTTTTAATTTCTATCATTTGCTGTGTCAGTTTCTGTTAACTTAGTATCTGTGTCAGGAATACGTCTGAAAAAAGTATCAGTACGCTGCTTGTCACTACAGCGTTAGTGCTTGAACGGCCGACTTCAACCGAACCGCCCTCAACAGTATATCCGTAGTATGATGAGACACTGGATATTATAAATGCAAAAAACAGGCTCTTGATAATGCTCATATACATAAACCACGGATTGAAACTGTGCTGCAATCCTATCGTGAGGTCTTCAGCGCTTATGACGTTGCCGATATACGATGTGGCGTATGCTCCGATGATGCCTGCCGCCGTGCTGAATATGACAAGAAAAGGCATAATGGTTATCATGCCGGCTATTTTTGGCAATATGAGATAGCTTGCAGAGTTTACGCCCATTATATCAAGCGCATCAATCTGTTGTGTCACTCTCATCGTGCCAATCTCTGATGCAATGTTTGACCCTACTTTTCCGGATAGTATAAGGCACATGATGGAAGACGAGAATTCAAGCAGCATTATCTCTCTTGTGACATATCCTGTTACAAAACGAGGCATCCAAGGGCTTTGAATGTTAAGCTTGATCTGAATACATATAACGGCTCCGATAAAAAACGAAATCAACAGCACTATACCAATTGAGTCAACACCGAGTGAAGACATCTCTTTGACATATTGCTTCAAGAACATTCTGAAACGCTCGGGGCGTGCAAACGTTCTGCCCATAAGTATCAGGTAGCGTCCAAAACTATTAAGATATTTCATGTTTCTATATCTGTTTGTTTTTGCAAAAGTAAATAAAAACACCAAGAAACCTATAAAACGCAAGAAGTTTTTTGTAGATAATAACATTGCTTTATCAATTGTTGATGTTGTCATGATACGCTCCGACTGAAAAAAATAAATGTGATTTATTTTCTATTCTCTTAGGCTTTCATTATTTTTGCACAAAATTTGTGTATGGATTCACAGAATATCATCAACGGAAATACGGCGGTTGAAGGTTGTATGACACTCAGAACCGAAGGACTTGTGAAGCAGTATGGCAAGCGTACTGTGGTAAATAATGTGTCTATCAATGTCAAGCAAGGAGAGATTGTCGGTCTTCTCGGACCTAACGGAGCAGGAAAGACAACGTCTTTTTATATGACAACGGGGCTTATTGTCCCCAATGCAGGTCGTATATTCCTTGATGACAAAGACATAACATTATATCCGGTATATAAAAGGGCGCGTGCCGGCATAGGATATTTGCCACAGGAGGCGAGCGTATTCCGTAAACTCAGTGTTGAGGACAATATTCTTGCGGTGCTGGAGATGACAGGAAAGCCGAGAAAATATCAGGAAGAAAAGCTGGAAAGCCTTATCAGCGAGTTCAGTCTTGAGAAAGTACGTAAAAATCTTGGTGACCGTCTGTCAGGAGGCGAGCGCAGACGTACGGAGATAGCACGTTGTATGGCTATAGAACCTAAGTTTATAATGCTTGATGAGCCTTTTGCCGGTGTTGACCCTATTGCCGTTGCCGAGATTCAGAAAGTTGTAGGGCAGTTGAAATATCGCAATATCGGAATACTTATTACCGACCACAATGTTGACGAGACGCTTGCCATTACCGACAGAGCCTATCTTCTTTTTGAAGGACGGGTGCTTTTTCAAGGCACTCCGGAAGTGCTTGCACAAAACAAGATTGTTAAAGAGAAATATCTCGGTCGTGACTTTGAGCTGAAAAAGAAACACTTTGAAGATATGACCGGTCAGGATTAGTTCACGTATCTCTACCATAGAGACATGACGGCACGACAAATGACAACAAACATATCACAATAAACAAACTAAAAATCAATGATCCTGAAAAATCTGGATAATGTCCTCGTGTTGTTGGCTGTCGTATTAATCGCTGTGTTTAATACTTTGAAACGTAATGAAACCTTAACAACGTCCCAATACATAGTAATCTGTTCTGTCGTTTTCGGGGCTTACATATTGTATTTCCTTATAAAACAGATACGTCTTTACATTAAAGAGCGCTCCATATCGTTGAGATATATTGCGTTGATTGTATGTCTCGCCTTGCTTATTAAATTTGCTTGTATTCTGAAATAATAAGCGTATAAATTTCTCGTAATACATGTATGTTTTTCAACGTGTTTGTTTGCGATTTGAAACATAGCGTTTTTCGACTCGTAAAAAGGCTGTTTAGCATGTCTAAAAAGGCCATTTACGACCCCTAAATGGCATAGTTAGGTTTGTTAACAATTAACGTAACAATTGCTCATTATAATCACATCTGTTTGCGAATATATTGTTTGTCTGTTGAAGTGGAGATGTTTAAAAAAAATAATTTTCGAGGCTTTTTTCTTATTATATTAGGTATTTTAGTCAATAATCACTAATTTTGCACCTCAATTTGGTTTCTTGTGTCATTTAAATAATGATAGAAGAGCATATTGAAGCGAAAATTCTTAGTACAGAAATTAACAATTAAATAAACATAAATACGTCAGAGATGAAAATTTCATTTGAAAATTCCGACAAGGTTAACGGACTGTTGACCTTGACAGTAGAAGAAGCTGATTACAAAGAGAATGTCGAGAAGACACTGAAAGACTATCGTAAAAAGGCAAACATTCCGGGTTTCCGTCAAGGAATGGCTCCTATGGGCATGATAAAGAGACAGTTTGGTACATCTGTTAAGGTTGACGAGATAAACAAGGTTCTCGGTGAACAGATGTATAAATATATACAGGACAACAATATCCAAATGCTTGGCGAACCTCTTCCTTCAGACAAGCAGACTCCGGTTGATGTAGAGGGAGACGCTCCTTATACATTTATGTTTGATATTGCTGTGGCTCCGGAGTTTAATGTGGAATTGACAGGTAAGGACAAGATAGATTACTATACCATAACCGTTGATGACAAGACCATAGACCAGCAGGTTGACATGTATGCTTCACGTTCAGGACACTATGATAAAGTGGAGACATATCAGGCAAACGACATGCTGAAAGGTGATTTGCGTGAGCTTGACGAGAACGGAAATACAAAAGAAGGTGGCATTACCGTTGAAGGCGCCGTGCTTATGCCGGAATACATCAAGGTTGACGACCAGAAAAAACTGTTTGAAGGTGCCAAACTCGGAGATGTAATTACTTTCAATCCGAGAAAGGCATATCCGGAAAGTGACATCGAAATATCTTCATTGCTGAAGATAAAGAAGGAAGAAGCTGCAGATGTTACAGCAGATTTCACATACCAGATAACGGAAATATCACGTTATACAAAGGCAGAGATAAACCAAGAACTCTTTGATCAGGTTTACGGCAAGGATGTTGTCAAGAGTGAAAAGGAATTCAGAGAGAAGATATCTGAAAACCTTAAAGCGCAATTCGCCGTTGATTCAGATTTCAAGTTCATACAGGATGTCCGCAAATATGTAGAGAAAAAGATAGGTACACTTACATATCCCGACGCTCTGCTCAAACGTATCATGCTCAATAACAATAAAGACAAGGGTCAGGAGTTCGTTGACAAGAACTATGACAAGAGCATCAAGGAACTCACATGGCATCTTGCAAAGGAACAGCTTGTAAAGGCCAACAACATTAAAATAGAGGATGCAGATGTTAAAGAGGCTGCTAAGGAGGCTGCAAGAGCACAGTTCGCGCAATATGGCATGAACAATATACCGGAAGAATATATTGACAACTATGCAACAGACATGTTGAAGAAGAAAGAATATGTTGACTCTCTCGTAGATCGCAGTATTGATCGTAAACTCACAGAGGTTCTCAAAGGTGTTGTGAAACTGAACGAGAAGACAGCTACTCTTGATGAATTTAACAAGATGATGTCTGAATAAAAGATACAAAAGACGATAATTACATTTATTTGTAATACAAGAGGCATTCCCCTGTTTCGCTCAAGCGAGACAGGGGAATGTTTTTGTTTTTCTTGTTTGGTGTCGCCGATGGCTGTCAATGGATGTTATGCAACGTCAAATCTAATATGTTTTATTTATTATTTTATTTGGTAAATTGTCAGACATTTTTTATCTTTGTTGTTATAATCGCCAAACAAGTTCTCTCGATATGAGAAAATACGGGCTCAATTATATGAAATAATGTAACCAAATATGATTATGAACGATTTTAGAAAATATGCGACAGGACATCTCGGCATAAATGGAATGGTGCTCGACGATGTGATTAAGACACAGGCACAATATCTTAATCCTTATATTTTGGAGGAACGCCAACTCAATGTTACACAGATGGATGTTTTTTCACGACTTATGATGGATAGGATAATATTTCTTGGAACACAGATAGACGATTATACAGCCAATACTCTGCAGGCGCAACTTCTGTATCTTGACTCTACAGATCCGGGTAAAGACATCTCTATATATCTTAACAGTCCCGGCGGAAGTGTTACGGCAGGACTTGGCATATATGACACGATGCAATTTGTGACAAGTGATGTTGCGACAATATGCACCGGTATGGCGGCTTCTATGGCCGCAGTGTTGCTTGTGGCAGGAAAAGAAGGCAAACGTTCGGCGTTGCCTCACAGCCGTGTCATGATACACCAACCGCTTGGCGGTGTGCAAGGACAAGCTTCAGACATAGAGATTGAGGCAAAAGAGATAATGAAATTCAAGAAAGAATTATATACAATAATATCAGAACACTCTCACACACCATACGACAAGGTGTGGAAAGACTCAGACCGCAATTATTGGATGACGGCAGAAGAAGCAAAAGAATACGGAATGATTGATACCGTTCTTGCAAAGAAAAAAGAGACAACGTCTGATTCTGTTGGTTAATAGCCCGTTCTGAAAGGTGTTATAGCTATATAATTTAAGGTAGAATGATGAAAAAGACATGTAGCTTTTGTGGCAGAGACGAAAAAGAGACAGACCTCCTTATAACCGGAGTCAACGGTTTTATATGTGATAACTGTGTCAAACAGGCATATGAAATCGTAAAGTCAACCGGTCTGTTGAGGAACGAAAAGTACTCTAAAGTTAATTTCAAACTGAAGAAAGTCCCTAAGCCAAAGCAAATAAAGGAATATCTTGACCAATATGTCATAGGTCAGGATGAGGCCAAACGTTGTCTGGCAGTGGCTGTTTACAACCATTATAAACGTTTGCAACAGCCCGCAGATGATAACGGAGTTGAGATAGAGAAGAGCAATATTATTATGGTAGGCAGCACGGGAACCGGCAAAACTCTCATGGCACGTACAATTGCCAAGCTGCTGGATGTTCCGTTTACCATAGTTGATGCAACGGTCTTTACAGAGGCGGGATATGTAGGTGAAGATGTGGAAAGCATTCTCAGCCGACTGCTGCAAGTGGCAGAATATGATGTTGAGGCGGCACAATGTGGTATTGTCTTTATAGACGAGATAGACAAAATAGCGCGTAAGAGCGACAACCCTTCAATAACGAGAGATGTAAGTGGCGAGGGTGTGCAACAGGGATTGCTGAAGTTGTTAGAGGGTTCTATGGTCAATGTCCCTCCGCAGGGCGGCCGTAAACATCCGGATCAGGAATACATACATGTAGATACCAAAAACATTCTTTTTATATGTGGCGGAGCTTTTGACGGCATTGAACGGAAAATAGCGCAAAGACTCAACACTCATGTCGTCGGATATAACTCAGTGCAAAACGTCAGACAGATAGATAAGAATGACCTGATGAAATATATACTTCCGCAAGACCTGAAATCATTTGGCCTTATACCGGAAATAATAGGGCGTCTGCCAATACTGACATATCTCAATCCATTAGATAAAAAAGCTTTGAGAGCTATTCTTATGGAACCTAAAAACTCTATTATTAAGCAGTATATAAAACTGTTTGAGATGGACGGAATAAAATTGACCTTTGACAATGATACACTTGAACTCATTGTGGATAAGGCGATGGAATATAAGTTAGGCGCTCGCGGACTACGTTCTATAGTAGAAAGCGTAATGCTGGATGCCATGTTTGAAGTGCCTTCAAGACGTATAAAGAATTTCCATGTAGATGCGGAATATGCCCGCAAACAGATAGACAAAGCACATTTTGAAAAACTTGAGAGTGCTTGAGCGTGACAATAAGGTCGGGATTTATACTCTTGTGGGATGTAGTTCTTTTGAGATATAGTTATCACTTATGATATATGAATAAGGAAGTTAATCTTATAGAGATACTGAAATTACACTTTGGTTTCGACAAGTTTAAGGGAGATCAGGAGGCAATTATTCGTAATCTGCTTGCCGGAAAGGATACATTCGTGCTTATGCCTACGGGTGGTGGCAAGTCGTTGTGCTATCAGTTGCCTTCGATTATTATGGAAGGCACCGCTATCGTTATTTCTCCTCTTATCGCATTGATGAAAAATCAAGTTGATGTGATAAACGGAATGAACGATACAGACGGTGTCGCACACTATCTAAACTCCTCTCTTAACAAATCTGCCATTGATCAGGTTAAGCGTGACATTGTTGACGGAAAGACAAAACTGCTGTATGTGGCGCCTGAATCATTGACCAAAGATGATAATGTAGACTTCCTGAAAACAGTAAAGATATCATTTTATGCAATTGATGAGGCTCATTGTATTTCTGAATGGGGACATGACTTCCGCCCGGAATACAGACGAATAAGACCAATCATCAACGAAATAGGCAGTGCTCCGGTCATAGCTCTTACAGCTACGGCAACAGATAAGGTCAGAAGCGACATTAAAAAGAATCTCGGTATCGTGGATGCAACAGAATTCAAGAGTTCTTTCAATCGCCCGAACCTATATTATGAAGTAAGAAACAAGACAAAAGATATAGATAAACAGATTGTAAAGTATATAAGACAGAATCAAGGGAAAAGCGGAATAATATATTGTCTGTCAAGAAAAAAAGTAGAAGAATTGGCTGCTGTGTTACAGGCCAATGATATAAAGGCGGCAGCCTATCATGCAGGACTGGATTCGGGAAAGCGCTCGGCAACACAAGATGACTTCCTTATGGAACGTATTGACGTTATAGTTGCGACAATAGCTTTCGGTATGGGTATTGATAAGCCTGATGTCCGGTTTGTTATCCATTATGATATACCTAAAAGTCTTGAAGGTTATTATCAGGAAACCGGCCGTGCCGGCCGTGACGGAGGCGAAGGAAGATGTGTGGCGTTCTACTCTTACAAGGATCTTAAGAAACTGGAGAAGTTTATGGAAGGTAAACCTGTGGCAGAACAGGATATAGGAAAACAATTGCTACAGGAAACGGCAGCGTATGCG
The DNA here is from genome assembly GCA_051892655.1 of Prevotella sp. Lineage (GTDB taxonomy): Bacteria > Bacteroidota > Bacteroidia > Bacteroidales > Bacteroidaceae > Prevotella. The sequence continues at coordinate 18,285 of JBJFGK010000190.1, forward strand.
GAATCGTCCGTCTGTCGCAGAAAAATGCTATTACATTATTTTGGCGAAGATTATGATAAAGACAATTGTGGAAATTGTGACAATTGTTTGCACCCGAAAGAAAAATTAGAGGCCAAAGACGCCTTGCTTGTTGTGCTCAATGCCGTTAAACTTGTCAAGGAAGATTTTAGAGTGGATTATATAATAGATTTTGTCGAAGGTCGGGAGACCAACGATATAGTAGCGCATAAGCATAACGAACTCGAAGAATTCGGTTCAGGTGAAGATATGGATGGTAGTTTGTGGAACCCTGTTATAAGACAAGCCTTGATTGCGGGGTATTTACAGAAAGACGTAGAGAATTATGGAATATTGAAACTGACCTCCAGAGGCAAAAAGTTTATGAAAAGTCCGGAGTCTTTTATGATAGTTAAAGACAGTGAGTTTAATGAAGAAGACGATGATGAAACCATTGATGGGGTAAGTTCTGTCTTAGATCCTGTTCTTTATGACATGCTTAGAGACTTGAGACAGAAAATGAGTGCCAAGCTAAACCTGCCGCCATATGTTATTTTTATGGATATCTCATTAGAGCAAATGGCAACATCTTATCCTATAACAATAGAAGAATTGCAAAATATTCAAGGCGTAGGCATAGGCAAAGCACGACGTTATGGTAAAGAGTTCGTGGAACTTATAAAGAGACACTGTGAAGAAAACGAAATTGAACGCCCTGAAGATTTGCGTGTCAGAACGCTTGCACGTAATTCCGTACTGAAAGTTAAAATAATACATAGTATTGACCGACAAGTAGATCTTGACGATATTGCAGAAGCGCAAGGTCTGGACTTTGAGGACTTGTTGACAGAGATAGAAACCATTGTGTATAGCGGTACAAAACTTAATATAGACTATTTTATAGAAGAAGTTATCGATGATGATCATATAGATGAAATATATGATTATTTTAAAGAAAGCGAGACGGATGATTTGGCTACGGCTTTGGAAGAATTGGGTGATGACTTTAGCGAAGACGAAGTAAGGTTGGTAAGGATAAAATTCATATCAGATGTAGGCAATTAATTTAATTATGCCTTTTGGCTTTTTGTCATAAAAGATAATAGCAAGTCGCTATCCAAACTATATAAAAACATACTACAATGAAAAAACAATCAATCTTGATGTTCTGCAAGCCTAATGCTTGAAGTGCAAGGATATTTGTTACACTACCGGGACTATTTATTATAACGACAGCTGCGTTTGCACAGGTCGTTGACGGACGTGATTTTTCCTCTTTCGTATTGCTAAGCTTTACGCCTACACACACTAAATAACTACTGAACCCAAATAAACTTTGAACATTTTTTCGTTATTAATAAGAGAGACCGCAAACGGCAAATTCTTGCCTATTGCAGCCTCCTTTACTCCTCTCTTCTTAGTGTGTTTCCTTACAATGTTAATCTTCAGATCCTCCTTCGCCAAGTCCTTCATCACCTCCTCCGATCTCGCTTCCGGCCAATAATTCTATTGACTCAATCTTGTAAACCTTCATGGAAGGTGCAACATAAGTTTTCTTTTGAATTTCTGTCATAATATTCATTATTATTTTGTTAATTAAAGGGTTTGATATTTCATTAAGTGGGACTTAAGAATATAAATATGTAAAAAGCCTTCCGCAGGCGTCCTTATCTGACACATGCGGAAGGCTCTGTATATATAAGTGAATAAAACGTTACGTAGAACAATTACCCCCCCCTAAATTGATAATAATATAGGTGGTTATGGACGTCCTTTATTGTATGTTTTATTGTCTTTATATCCATAATTCCAATCAAGAAAAACTTACTAAGCTCGTGCAATTATGCCGAGCGTAAAAATCTTATGCAAAGATAAGAAAATTTTCTCTTCTAAGCATCACAATACAAGTTTTTTGCATCTTTAACCGAAACTCGGAAACTTTTCTTTTAGTTCTGACTTAACAGGAACGTTAGATTTTATCCGGTCTTTTCACGTCATATCATGGTTTCAACAAGTTTTCCTTTGTTGTTGGGCTTGATGAGAATGTTCGTTAAATAGCATTAATTCGGTAATAAAATGGATAAAGTGTCTTAACGTGTTGAATTTTTTTGCTAAATTTGCACGCAATAAATTTTCAAATAATATGTCATCATTTGTTGCAGATAAAATTGTAATGGACGGTCTGACCTTTGACGACGTCCTGTTAATACCATCTTATTCGGATGTGTTGCCAAGAACGGTAGAGTTGAAAACCAAATTCTCACGCAACATTAGCCTAAATATCCCGTTCGTGACAGCAGCTATGGATACTGTTACAGAGTCTGCAATGGCCATTGCTATTGCTCGTGAAGGAGGTATTGGAGTCATTCACAAGAATATGTCTATAGAGGATCAGGCTCGTCAGGTCGCTATCGTTAAGCGTGCGGAGAATGGTATGATATATGATCCTGTGACAATACGCAGAGGTTCAACGGTACAAGAGGCTCTTAACATGATGTCTGAATATCATATTGGAGGTATTCCCGTTGTCGATGACGACAATCATCTTGTCGGTATTGTTACCAATAGAGATCTTCGTTTTGAAAGCCATCTGGATCGTAAAGTCGATGACATAATGACAAGTGAAAATCTTGTTACTACAAATATACAGACAGACCTTACAGCTGCGGCACGTATATTGCAGGAAAACAAAATAGAGAAACTCCCTGTTGTTGATGCCGACAACAGACTTGTCGGTCTTATCACATACAAAGATATCACAAAAGCCAAAGATAAGCCAATGGCATGTAAAGACGACAAAGGTCGTTTGCGTGTGGCAGCCGGTGTCGGGGTTACGGTTGATACTCTTGACCGAATGCAGGCTCTTGTTGATGCAAATGCCGATGCAATAGTTATTGATACTGCTCATGGACATTCAAAATTTGTTATTGAGAAACTCGTTGAGGCTAAAGCGTCATTCCCTAATGTGGATATAGTTGTAGGAAACGTCGCTACAGGGGCTGCTGCCAAAATGCTTGTTGATAATGGTGCCGACGCTGTGAAAGTAGGTATCGGCCCGGGAAGTATATGCACTACTCGTGTTGTTGCCGGTGTAGGTGTTCCACAATTGAGTGCTGTTTATGACGTGGCTTGTGCCTTGAAAGAAACGGGTGTTCCTCTTATTGCTGATGGAGGATTACGCTATTCAGGTGATGTCGTAAAGGCACTTGCGGCAGGAGGATATTGTGTAATGATTGGTTCTCTTGTTGCAGGAACGGAAGAAAGTCCGGGAGATACAATAATATTTAACGGACGTAAGTTTAAAAGCTATCGTGGCATGGGAAGTCTTGAAGCAATGGAAAACGGTTCAAAAGACCGTTATTTCCAATCAGGAACAAAAGATGTCAAAAAACTTGTTCCGGAAGGTATTGCCGGTCGTGTACCTTATAAAGGAACATTACAAGAGGTCGTTTATCAGCTTGTCGGTGGCTTGAGATCCGGTATGGGCTATTGTGGTGCAGGTAGTATTGATGCTCTTCATGATGCAAAGTTTGTTCGTATCACAAATGCAGGAGTGTTGGAAAGTCATCCGCATGATATCTCGATTACAAGTGAAGCTCCCAATTATTCAAGACCAGAGTAAACAGAAAATATATAATTATGTTAGGAGAGTTTCATGATTATTGGGGTTATGAGTGTTATATTTATCTGTCTGACATAAATGAAATAAACAATAAAAAACAATGAAATACGCAAAGCTTTTTGTCATTATGCTGTTTTGCTCGGCATGGCTGTATGTCGGTGCCAATGAGGACGATCCTGTTATAATGAAAATTAACGGTAAACCAATCGTACGTTCTGAATTTGAATATTCATATAATAAAAATAATACAGATGATGTAATAGATAAAAAGACCGTTGATGAGTATGTGGATCTTTTTGTTAATTATAAATTGAAAGTTGAGGCGGCGTTAGATGCCCATCTTGATACGTTAAGTTCGTTCAAGAAAGAGTTCGCGACTTATCGCGATCAGCAAGTGCGTCCTTCTTTCGTTACTGATGATGATGTAGAGAAAGAAGCTCTTGATGTTTACGAAAGAACAAAGCAACGTATAGGAGAGCGCGGACTTATTAAACCGGCTCATATACTTATCTATTTGGAACAAGATGCAGATAAGGAAAAGCAGGATGCAGCAATGCAGAGAGCCGATTCTGTTTATAATGCTGTTATTTCCGGTGCAGACTTTGCGGATCTGGCAAAACGCATATCTCAAGATCCGGGTTCAGCGCGTAATGGAGGAGAATTGCCATGGTTGCAGCCTGGACAAACACTTAAAGAGTTTGAGGATGCAGCTTACGCTCTCAATGTCGGTGATATTAGTCGTCCGGTACTTTCTCCTGTAGGTTATCATATTATCAAGATGAATGGTCGCAAACAGTTTGAGCCATATGATTCGCTACGTACTAATATCATCAAATTTATTGAATCACGTAATATACGTGAGCATATTGTTGATAAAAAGCTTGAAGAAATGGTCAATGCTTCTGATAGAAAACTTACAAAAGAAGACATTATTGCTGATAAGACAAAAGAACTAACACAGGCTGATGAAGATCTTAAGTATCTTATACAAGAGTATCATGACGGTCTGCTCCTTTACGAAATAAGCAACCGTGAGGTTTGGGAGAAAGCTTCCGGTGACGAAAAAGCTCTTAATGCCTTTTTTGAAAAGAACAAGAAAAAATATAAATGGGACGAACCGCGTTTCAAAGGTATCGTATATCATGTTAAGCAAGAATCTGACATTAACGCTGTAAAAGAGTGTGTGAAAAACGTACCGTTCAAGGATTGGGCGGATAAATTGCGTACATCATTTAACAATGATTCGACAATAAGGATCCGTGCAGAAAAAGGCATATTCAAGAAAGGAGACAATGCTTTTGTTGATAAGATAGTGTTTAAAAAAGATACTACTGTCAATAGCATTAAGAATTATCCTATTGATGCAGTTTGTGGAAAGATTCTCAAAAACAAGCCGGAGAACTATGAGGATGTGAGGGGATTGGTAACAGCAGATTATCAGGAACTCCTTGAAAAGCAATGGATCGCTGAATTAAGAAAAAGATATACAGTTGATGTATATGATGAAATAATGAAAACAGTTAATAATCATAGTAAATAATGAAGTTAAGGAGTAAAACGGCTGTATGGCTGATTATTGCATCGCTCTTTATCTGTGGTGCCAATGCCGGCAGAATTGTCGGTAATGACAAGGATACAAAAGCTGATATGCCGGCTGACAGTACAGAGACTCCCAATATGTCAAGTGTCATTGATGAGGTGATATGGGTAGTGGGAGATGAGGCTATATTGATGTCTGATGTCGAAGCTGCCCGATTGCAGGGTGAGATGGAAGGTGTTAAGTGGAACGGTGACCCAGATTGCGTGATACCGGAACAACTTGCCGTGCAGAAACTTTTTTTGCATCAAGCAGAACTTGATAGTATTGAAGTGAGTGAGTCTGATGTTGCTCAAAGTGTAGAACGCCAAATTAATTATTGGATACAAATGGCGGGAGGAAGCAAGGAAAAAGTTGAAGAATATAAGCATAAAACCATAGCTGAATTGCGCTCCTCACTACATGATGATTTCCGTAACCGTTTGCTCATAGACAAGGAACGGGATAAACTTGTTGAAGACATAGCTGTTTCTCCTGCGGATGTCAGACGTTATTTCAATAATATGCCGGAGGATAGTTTGCCGATGGTGCCGACAGAAGTGGAAGTTCAGATTATTACTCTGACACCAAGAATAGAACAAACAGAAATTGATAGAATTAAAGACGATCTTCGTGACTATACAAGTAGAGTCACGAATGGGGTGACATCTTTCGCTGCATTAGCACGTTTGTATTCAGAAGATCCGGGAACAGCAAGGCAAGGAGGAGATCTTGGTGATTATGTGGGACGTGGTACGTTGGATCCGGCATTTGCCAATGTTGCGTTTAACCTTACGGATCCAAAGAAAATATCAAAAATCGTGGAAACAGAGTTTGGATATCATATTATACAATTGATAGACAAACGTGGTGACAAGATTCGTGTACGTCATATATTGCGTAAGCCCAAAGTAACGGGTGAAGCCATCACGGCTGCAAACTTACGTCTTGATTCTATCGCAAATGATATAAGAGCAGGAAAATTTACTTTTGATGACGCTGCTTCTTATATTTCTGATGATAAGGATACCAGAAGCAATAATGGTATAATGGCAAATTTCACAGAGACAGGGCAGACAAGCAGATTCCAAATGAGTGCTCTGCCGTCGGAGATTGCAAAGGTTGTAGATACATTGCAGGTGGGGCAGATATCCAAATCATTCCACATGATTAGTGAGAAAAACGGTAAAAGCGTATGTGCGATTGTAAAATTAAAGAGTAGGGTAGAAGCTCATCGTGCAACGATTACCGAAGATTTTCAAGTCATGAAGGATATTGTACTTAACAAGCGAAAAGAAGAGTTTATAGACAATTGGGTAAAGGAAAAAATAAAGAAGACTTACGTCAGAATAAACGATCGCTATAAAAATTGCAATTTTGAATATCAAGGTTGGGTCAGATGACAATAAATAAAATCATAAGAAAATTTATAAACGGGCATAGAATAATATTGTTGATTATCCTATGCCTGTTTGGACTTTGTATGATGGTGCAGTCTCATCAAGCTCCCAAGAATCGTAAACGTGTAAAAACAGATGAGCGTGTATATCTCATACATGCCGATGTTGTAAGCTATGACCAATTTGGTGTCCATCCTGACGCTCAGATACTCAAAGGTAACGTCGCTTTTCGTCATAAGGGAGCAAGGCTGTTCTGTGACAGCGCATATTTTTATCAAGAGTCTAATTCTTTTCGCGCATTCGGGCATGTTAAGATGTTACAGGGTGATACCTTGTCTCTATTTAGTGATTATGCATATTATGACGGCTCGGATCAAATGGCGGAAGCACGAAAGAATGTAGTATTGCGTCATCGTCAGACAAAATTATATACAGACAGTCTTAATTTTGACCGCTTGTATGGTGTCGGATACTTTTTTGAAGGTGGCAAGATGCTTGACAAGGACAATGTTCTTGTGTCAGATTGGGGTGAATATGATACAGGTACAAGAAAAGCAGTCTTTAATTATAGTGTAAATCTGAAAAACCCGAAATTTGTTCTAACGACAGACACTCTCCATTATGACACTCGTACATCGTTAGCGAATATTGTCGGCCCATCAAAGATAGTGTCGGGTAAAAGTATTATTCATAGTACGAACGGATATTATAATACCAATACAGGCAAGGCGCGTCTGTACAGCAGATCGACACTCACTAACGAGGGTAAGGAAATAACGGGAGACAGTTTGATTTATGATGAGAAAACCGGAATAAGTCAGGGCTTTCATAATGTTGTATATAAAGATCAGATCAATAAGAATCAACTGGAGGCTGATTATCTTTGGTATAATGAAAAGACCGGTTACGCATTTGCTACAGATAGTGCCGTGATAAAAGATTTCTCACAAAAGGATACATTGTATGCTCATTCAGATACCATGAGAGTATATACTTTTAATATCAATACAGACTCTGTGTATCGCCGTGTGCATTGTTATAATCATGTGAGGGCTTTTAGAAATGACGTACAGGCGGTGTGCGATTCTCTTGTGTTCAGTACTCTTGATTCATGTATGACAATGTACAAAGACCCGATTGCATGGAGTGATAACAGACAGATATTAGGTGAAGTTATCAAAGTCTATATGAGAGATTCCACAATAGATCGTGCCCATGTTATCAATCAGGCATTTACTGCGGAGATGATGCCCGATAGTATTCATTTTAATCAGATATCATCACGAGAGATGTTTGCTTACTTTGATAAAGGAGAGATTAGAAAGACAGAAGCTATAGGAAATGTTTTGGCTGCATATTTCCAAACAGATGATAAGGACGGTTCTCTTACGGGAATGTTTTATATAGAGACTGACACGATGAATATGTTTATGAAAGACCGTCAGTTGGAATCCATACGCACAACAAAGAATACCGGTGTCGGGTATCCTATAACGCAATTGCCTCCGGATAGAGCAAAGCTCCCGTCTTTTGCATGGTTTGATTATATACGACCGATAGATAAGTCGGACATTTTTGTGTGGCGTGGCAAGAAAAGCGGAACTGAACTTAAAATAATACATCGTTCGGCACCTCCTCTACAACGTATAGGAAACGGCACTTTGTCTGTCGGAACGTTCAAAGAAGAATGAATATCTACACATTTTTTATGTTCATAAGAAGCGTAAATGTGGGATGTTGATATTATTATAAAAGTTTGTGGCTGATAAAGCTATTGAATAAGATAATTATCGTTTATGGCTCTTTTTACACAACGCAGACCACGTAGGTTCAGATACGAGAGTAGGTTTGGTCGAGAATCGGTCTCGCATGGCGACAACAATAAAGATAATGAATCTTTGTCAGAATCTACATATAATGAAACCTCAAGGGTGAAGTTGCAAAAAGGAGTGTTTATAAATGCGACACATTATCTGAGTCGTCGTAAGGAAAAACGTCGTACAGGTGGTTTGTATATGTCTACGGCCCTTTGCGTGCTTCTTATAATTCTGCTTGTTGTAGCATGGCATTTGTTAATGACAAAATGAGACATTGACAATCGGCCAATAATGAGACACATAATGCCATAAAAACGTTTCGATATACTTGATATTCGGTCTTGTAACGTAATATTGTAATACGGAAAAAGACAATAAATATTAATGAGAAAATATAATGAGTGATATAATACAACTTTTGCCGGATTCGGTCGCTAACCAGATTGCTGCGGGAGAAGTGATTCAGCGACCTGCTTCTGTAATAAAAGAACTTGTGGAGAATGCTGTAGATGCAGGGGCAAGCAATATAAATGTTCTTGTAACCGATGCCGGCCGTACATCAATACAGGTGATAGATGACGGAAAAGGAATGTCTGAAACCGATGCGCGACTGTCCTTTGAACGCCATGCCACGTCTAAAATTAAAGATGCCGCTGATTTGTTCTCATTACATACTATGGGTTTTAGAGGAGAAGCCCTTGCTTCAATCGCTGCAGTCTCACAGGTAGAGTTAAAGACGCGTACTCCGGATGAAGAGATAGGTACACATTTGTCTGTTGCAGCTTCAAAGGTCATAGGCCAAGAGTCTGTATCATGTCCCATAGGCAGTAATTTTTCGGTAGAAAATATATTTTATAATGTTCCGGCAAGAAGAAAATTTCTTAAATCCAATTCAACCGAACTGAATAATATATTGATTGCTTTTGAACGTATTGTTCTTGTGAATCCTGATATTAGTTTTACGCTACACAGTAATGGGGTGGAAATGTATAATCTGAAAAAGAGTAGCGTACGCCAACGTATTGTCGATGTTTTTGGCAAGAAACTCAATCAAGACCTTTTACCCGTAGGCGTAGAGACGACAGTATGCAATATCAGTGGGTTTGTGGGAAAGCCGGAGTCTGCAAGAAAGAAGACACCACACCAGTATTTCTTTGTTAATGGCAGATATATGAAACATCCGTATTTTCACAAAGCTGTGATGACGGCATTTGAACGGATGATACCGGCGGGTGAACAAGTTCCTTATTTTATTTACTTTGATGTTAATCCTGAGAATATAGACGTTAATATTCATCCAACCAAGACCGAGATTAAATTTGAGAATGAACAAACTATCTGGCAGATACTGACAGCTGCTGTAAAAGACGCCATAGGAAAGTTTAATGGTGTTACGGCAATTGATTTTGATACTATAGGCAAGCCCGACATCCCTGTGTTTGATCCGTCTCGTGTAGCTGTGCAGTCTCCCAAGATAGATTATAATTCACAATATAATCCTTTTAAGGAAACTTCTTATTATCCTAATGGCAGATCAAACGGTGTTCCGGAATCGTGGGAAAACTTATATGATGCTGTGCGGACACCTGTTCATGATAGAAGCGAGTTGCCTGAATTGTTGGAAAACGATATGTTCGGACCCGAAACATCACAACAGGCATTTGACGACAAGTCCCCGATACACTACCAGTACAAAGGAAAGTATATAATGACAGCAGTTAAATCCGGACTTCTTGTCGTAGATCAATATAGAGCTCATATAAGAGTGCTTTATGATAAATATATGATGCAGATGTCCGGAAATGAGAACGGCTCACAAAAAGTCTTGTTCCCTGAGGTTATATCATTCACTCCATCAGAGAGCGTGCTTCTGGAGAAAATGATGGCAGATCTTGAAAAGCTTGGTTTTGACCTTACTTCGTTGGGAGGCGGCAGCTATTCCGTAAGTGGAGTGCCGGCAGGGATAGACGGTGTTGATTATGTAAAACTTCTCAAGAGTTTTGTTGATAAGGTTTCCGATTGTGATGAGGTATCGTTTACATCTGATATCAATGCCACAATAGCCCTGAAAATGGCGCGTAGCGCAGCCATTCCGTATGGACAAATACTTGGAAACTATGAAATGGAAAATCTTATTAATGAGTTGTTTGCAAGTTCTGATGTCAATCACACTCCAGATGGGAAACTTATAATTTCCATTTTAAAACAGACGGATATAGAAAGCTTGTTCTTATGAAAATTACTATAATTATTGCATGATAGTTTATAATGTATTTTAAAAAAATAAAAATAAAAGGCATTATACTATTGAAATATTGAGAATTATGTTATATATTTGCACTGTGATTTGATAAGATTTTAAAGTTTTAATATTATTATTATGAAAAAGTTTTTTATCGCATTACTTTTTGCAAGTGCTTCAGTAGCTGTAATGGCTCAAGATGCAGACGTTACAGAGAAGCATAGTGTTGCAACAAACTCCTTCTGGAGCAATTGGTTTGTTCAGGGCGGTGCACAGTGGGCTGCTTTCTACGCATCAGCAGAGCACGGTATGGGTCTTTCTAAGAGCCCTATCAAAAGCTACCGTTCTAATCCTCAGGCTTCTGTAGCTATCGGTAAGTGGTTTACTCCGGGTATCGGTCTTCGTACAAAAGTTTCCGGTATATGGGGAAAAGCTTATGACAACAGTTTCAAGTATTGGAACGCACAGGAGCAGGTACTCTTCAACCTTAGCAATTTGATTTATGGCTACAATCCTGATCGTGTTTGGAATCTTGTTCCTTTCGCTGGCGCAGGTTTGGCACGTAATTGCACAATAGACCATTATTCAATGGGTCTTAGCGTCGGTGTCCTCAATCAGTTCTACATCAGCAAGAAAGTAGCTCTTAATGTTGAACTTGGCTGGAACCGTTTAGAAAACGACTTCTGCAGCAGCAATGCTGTTGACAATGGCGCACGTGGTTGGGATAGCCATGACAATTATCTCTATGCAGAGGTTGGCGTAACTTTCAATATCGGCAAGTCTACATGGAAGAAGACTCCTGATGTTGATGCTATCAAAGCTCTTTCACAGTCACAGATTGATGCGCTTAACGCACAGTTGTCTGACGAGAAAGCTGAGAATGCACGTCTGAGATCAGAACTCGCTAACAAGAAGGAAGCTCCCGCTAAGGTGGTTAAAGAGTTCTCTTCAACTCCGGTTTCTGTATTCTTCAACCTCAACAAGTCTCAAATCGCTTCTAAGAAAGACCTCGTAAACGTTGCAGAACTTGCAAACTACGCTAAGAGCAACGGCGCTAAACTTGTTGTTACAGGTTATGCTGACAGCGCTACAGGTAACGCGGCATACAACCAAAGCCTCTCACAGAAGCGTGCAGAGCGTGTTGCTGACGAGCTTGTTAAGCTTGGTGTTGATAGAAACAACATCATTATAAAAGCTAAGGGTGGTGTTGATACATTGGTACCTCCTGCTCACAACCGTCGCGCAATTGTTGAAATAGCAAAATAATCATTGTTATTCACACAAATAACACAATTAAGAGAGCTGATTCCCTATCAGCTCTCTTTTTTCATTACGCTTTTTTGTATAATATCTCTTCCTGACGCAATATACAATCATCTTTACTCAGTAGAAATATATTAACGAAAACCAACTGTGTTTGTCGGGATTTCCAGTTGCCGATGTAAGGAAGATGTGGGTCTTCAGAATCGCCCAAAGAAATGTCATTACTTATTTTATGATTCCTATATTAATTCTATTATAAAAGAACAATAGGTTGTAACAATGCGCTTATTACATAAAATGAAATGAATACATTTAGAAAAATTGTCTTTTCAGTAATGCTAATGACATTTGCTTTGGCTTGCCATGCCTATGATGTTGAGGTTGATGGTATCTATTATGACTTGAATAAAAATGACAACACCGCAAGTGTTACGTATTGGTCTGATTCCGAAAATAATAGCGATGTTGTTATACCGGAGTATATAACAGTTGACAATATAGAATATACAGTGACTTCTATTGGTTATTCAGCATTTAGGCAATATTTGCCGTTGGCTCCTGTAGGCGAGTTAGAACTAAGGGGTTATGGAATATACAAAATAAAAGCGTGGAGCCGGTCCTGTCACTCGTTCCACGTGTTAAGGCCTTCGCATTGCCCGGATTGTCGAAACGAGCAACGCCGAAAGCCCCACGTATGATGTAAATATATAATTCGCCCTTATCCTTAACTAACACAGCAAACTGCGCCAAACGACAATAAGGGCTGTATAGATACATCCCATGAGACGTTCCCGTTGCTTTGTTTTTGACAAGAAGTATTGAACTTGCGAGATTCAGATACGTCAAAACCAAAGCGTACAGTTACGCCTTATATGTATATATGTCTGCCCAACCTCTGCCCTTTGAGGCTTTCGGTAGGGATAAGACTTGACAAAGATAAGTTTTTATTTTGAAAACCTTTGTTTTTTATTGACAAAATTTTGTTTGGAAACACATGGAAAAGATTTGTTAAAATCACGGTGTTGACAGTTAACAAACATAACTATGCTGTTTAGGTGTCGTAAATGGCCTCTTTAGGCATCGTAAATAGCCGTTTTACGAGTCGTAAAACGCCATGTTTCAAATCGCAAACAATCATGTTGATTTTACAAGTATAT
>JBJFGK010000191.1:0-7304 GCA_051892655.1 Prevotella sp.
CCGATACACGGCAGCAGGAAACGGAACCAATTAGCGATGCACCAAAGCAAAATGAGCCTATCAATATAGAACCAGTTATATCAGCTAAAATCAGTAAGGAATACCAAGAAGGGTATGATGCCGGCTATTACGATGGGGAGGATGATGCTGTTAGCAGAAACGGATATGAAGGTCAATTTGATGATGCTTGTAGATATAAAGGACAGAAACGAAAAGATTATCAGCTTGGATATGAAGAAGGCTACGAAGCCGGGTTTTATGACAATGTAAATGGTAACGGAGACGACGAAGAATATGAGTAAATAAACGGCTCCTGTTTTCAAAGTAATTATTACCGTTCCTCTGCTTCTATGTTTGGAAGATATGCTATGCTGTTTTATGAATAGGTAACTGTCGTCGCCGTTGGTGCTTATGCGCATCTCTCATACGAGTATTTCAAAACGAAAAAAGACAGAGTATGATCTGTCTTCGCAACTTCTTTATTGAATTTGTGGCTTTTTTATATTTTGTATTGTGTATTCTTAGTTGGCTTATTGGCTTTTTAAACGAATTGTTGTGCAATTCGTTTTTTTTGTTTTATATTTGCAATCGGACAATCTGTCAAGGCGTTGACTGAAAGTCCGTTTTATTGGAAAAGAAAATATAAGCGTTTGCTGATTATTCGAATGTTCGAGAAACTTGCCGGTGGAAAGAACATACATCGAAGATTAACAGCTAACGTTCACGTTATGCGTGGACAGTTGGCTGCATCCCGATGTATAGGTTTCCGGCAAGTACCTTCGAACGGGGATGTAACATCGTCCACGTTTTTTGTATTGGTACTTGTCGGAGATTTTCGTTTATAAAGCAACGCATTAATAACTTAAAACGTATTAATGCAATATGGTTAAATCATTGATTGAAGAACTGCCTCGCACAATTAGCGAGGGCAGACGTGAGGCGCAACATATATTGGAGCGTCATGGTAGTGGCACGCAAATAAGGATTCAGAGTGACAAACATGTATTGTCAGATAAAGCTTTGAACGAATTGTTTAGGATTTGTTTGTGTTGTACTTATTTCTTCTACAAATGAACAGCTTAATTAAAAACAGCGGTCAGGTGTTTACACCAAAATTTCTCGTCAATTTTATTCTTGATGAGATTGGATATCAAGGATGTGCGATTTTAAATAAGCATTGTATAGATAACAGCTGTGGCGATGGAGCCTTTCTTTGTGAAATAATTTCACGATACATAAAAGCATATAGAACCAAGTATGGTAATGTTGATGATGTCGCTCATGATATTTCCAAATATATTCATGGTATTGAGATTGATCCTATCACATACAATAATTGCATTAACAATTTAAAGTCAATCTGTAATGAATATGAAATTAATTGTGAACAGTTTGATATCATTAAAGGTGATACATTGTCGACTATAATGTTTGATGGGAAAATGGATTATGTCATAGGTAATCCGCCATATGTTAGAGTTCATAATCTTGAAAAGTCTTATAATTCTGTTAAAACGTTTTCTTTTGCAAAAGATGGTATGACAGATCTTTACTTAGTCTTTTTTGAGAAAGGATTTCGTATGCTAAAAGATCATGGAAAATTATGTTATATAACACCAAGTTCTTGGCTCAATAGTGTAGCTGGTAATGTTATGCGTAACTATATAAGGAGAAATCATAACCTTCTTTCTCTTATTGACCTTGAACACTTTCAAGCATTCAATGCAACAACATATACAATTATTTCTATGTTTGAGAAAGGTGTTAGGAATAACACATTTGCTTATAATGTTTTTAGTCCGCAATTATTAAATAAAAAATATATTGCATCTCTTTCTTTTAATGAAATAGATATTAATTCATGCTTTTATTTGTCAGATCATACCACACTTTCAAGCCTTAGACAAATCTTGTCTGCAAAAGTGCCGAAATATGTTAAAGTTAAAAATGGATTTGCCACTCTTGCAGATAAGATATTTATTTCGAGCGATTTTCCTTTTTCAGAATTAATAATACCTGTAATCAAAGCATCTACGGGAAAATGGTATAAAGCTTTTTACCCTTATGATAAAAAAGGTAAACCGCTTTCCACAAAAACAATTTTTTCTATTCCTGATGTAGTAAACTATCTTAATTCTCATAAGCAAAAGCTGCTGAAATTTAAACAGGAATCAACAACCCCTTTTTGGTATCTTTATGGTAGGACACAAGCATTAAAAGATGTTTGTTTAAATAAACTATCAATTAATACAACAATAAAAGATATTAAAAGCTTAAAATTAAATTTTGTTCCGGCAGGATCAGGATTGTACAGCGGCTTATACATTATATCAAATATTGATTTTGATATAATTAAACAAATAATCTTGACTGATAATTTTATTAATTATATCGCATCTCTAAAGAAATATAAAAGTGGTGGATACTATACATATAATTCAAAAGATTTAGAATCCTACCTTAATTATGAAATTAATAAACTTGTTGACAATGGAATTATTCAAATCTCATCAATTGAACAATGCAGATTTTTTGCATGTAATATCTAAATCTTTTGGAGCTTTTCTTGAAAAAGGAACATCAAGGAGTACAGATAAACTTAAACCATTGCATGGTGCCATTGCACAAGACATTGCAGATCGACTTGGCAGTGACTATGAAGTATGGTCACAAGGTTATCTGTTTAATAAAGAGGCAGATATGGTTGGCCGTTATGTAAATAAGAAAGTAGATATAACAATCAAGCATAAAGGCGAGCCCATAGCAGGTATTGCCATAAAATTTGTTATGCAGAATTATTCACAAAACTCAAATAACTATTTTGAGAATATGTTGGGAGAAACAGCCAATATTCGTTGTAATCATTGTTCTTATTTCCAAGTGTTTATAATACTTGATAAACTTCCATATTACAAAAAAGATAAAACGATCTCTAAATGGGAAACATTCTCAGATCACAATATCAGCAAATATGTTAAACTGTCAGAAGATGATATTGATGTTTATTCTCATACTCCCAATAAAACCCTTATTTATGTAGTTCATTTACCTGAGCCAACATGTGTCTTGGGGTCGCAAGATGAATATATACATTTTTATAGAACTCACAGATATACACTTTCTGTATCGAAACATAAATATGATTCTTTTCGTTCTGCGGTAATATTAAACGATTACGAAACGTTTATAAATAAAGTGTACCATACTATAAAGGCTTTTTAATAGTATTCAAAAGTTGTCGGCTTTCGTGGCTTTTAACTAATCGCAATTGACGGATATTTTGTTTTCGTGATAGAAGTCTTTTTGTATATTCAATTGCTCGCAGGAATATCCGGATTCCTGCGAGTGAATTTAATAGAATAAAAACTCTAAGTCCCGACTAAGTTCGGATGATAATATATCCCAACAAGCAGAAATATTACCGTTTTATTCGTTAAATCCGTGCTCAGAAACCAAGACTGTATTTATTAAATAATCAGCATGCTTGTTTGCGATATGAAACATAGCGTTTTTCGAGTCGTAAAATGGCTGTTTAGGGGTCGTAAATAGCCTTTTTACGACCCCTAAACAGCATAGTAATGTTTGTTAACAATCAATGCTCTGATTTTAACTGTTATGGTGTCTGTTTTAACTATTGGAATTAGGGTAGCAACTAATGATGTTTATAGGTTGAACGTGGTGCTTGTAGTGTCATGTCTGGCCGGTTTGTGTATGCCGGCAGGCATTGTCGGGCTTATAGGGAAAACCCTACATCTTTTTAGGGGTTTTATTTGTTGCGGTTTCCGATATTAGTTTTACCTTTGTCTTATCAAAAAACAAAAAATGATGTATATGAAAAAGACATTGATATTATCATTGGGAGCAGTCATGTTGATTAGTGGCTGTGGCACTTATGCAGGTGAAGGAGCTTTTGTGGGAGCGTCGTTTGGTTCTGTTATCGGGTCTGCCGTAGGTGGTATAAGCGGTGGTTTTCGTGGTAGTGATATAGGTACGCTGGTCGGAATGGCCGGCGGAGCGGTCGTTGGCGGTGCTATCGGTGCTCAGGCGGATAAGGAACGAGAGCAGAAGATAGCGGCGTCTAATCAGGATTTTGAATATAGATACAGACAGCATCGTGAGGCTGCGACACGTGGAAACAGCTATAATACGAATGGAAATTACGACTCCGGTGCACAGGGCGATGATGTTATAACGTTTGATCCTTCGGGCAGCGGTGACGATACGTTGTATGATTTCCAGAGTTCCGACTATACCGGAGACTATACGGCATCAGAACCGCGACATGAAACACCGTCTGTTCCTTATGACCGTATAGCATTTAAGTCTAAGGATAAAGTGCAACTATTGGAGATAAGAAACGCCCGTTTTGTCGATGACAATGAAGACGGACACATCAATCCGGGAGAGATAAGCAAGGTAATATTTGAGGTTTATAACATATCAGGGCAATCTGTATATGATGTTCAGCCTCTTGTCACCGAAACAACAGGCAACAAGCGCATAGCGGTTTCAGGAACCATACATGTAGAGAGGATATTGCCGGGCAAGGGAGTGCGTTATACGGCAATGGTTCAAGCCGCAAAGCGCATCAAGGGCAATGAAGCTGTCTTCCGTGTATGCGCCGCTGTCGGAAGCAAGCAGGATGTTTCCAACGTCTTGGTATTCAGTCTGCCGATAGCAAAATAGTCTTTAATGGCCTTTTGTCGTTATCATGCGAAGTTTTACCCCGAATCGGTTATGAAATCCGAAGCCCGATTTGGGATTTAAATTCAGGAGTTTGTGTGTTGGTTGTTGATAAATTGTTGTATTTTTGCATTAGATAGGCGGCATCCGGCATATTGAAAACAAGTTTTCTTTGCGCCCGTTTGCTCTGTCTTTGCTTATATAAAGAAAAACAGATATACATGCTTTGTTTAGACGATTTATATAGGGCGCGTTACGTGCTGTCAAGCATTATACGGCGCACAGACTTGGTTGAGGCCCCGAAACTTAATCCGGACAGTGATATATATATCAAGCCGGAAAACCTTCAGATAACAGGTTCGTTCAAGATAAGGGGTGCTTATTACCGCATATCCCAATTGACAGATGACGAAAAGAAGCGTGGTGTCATCGCTTGTTCTGCCGGTAATCATGCGCAAGGGGTGGCTCTCGGAGCGACGTCTCACGGAACAAAGTCTCTTATCTGCCTGCCTGAGGGTGCGCCGATAAGCAAGATAGAAGCAACGCGCAGGCTTGGAGCGGATATATGCCTCGTGCCGGGAGTCTATGACGATGCCTATCAGCGTGCGCTGCAGCTTAAAGAGGAGCATGGATATACGTTTATTCATCCTTTTAATGATGAACGTGTCATAGCCGGGCAGGGCACCATAGGCCTGGAACTCTTGGACCAGTTGCCGTATATGGATGCCGTAATCGTGCCAATAGGCGGTGGCGGACTGATAAGCGGTGTCGCTTTTGCCTTGAAACAGCTCAATCCGGAAATCAAAGTCTATGGTGTGCAGTCCGCAGGAGCACCGGGAATGTTTGAAAGTCTGCGTGTGCATCATCCCGAAACATTGAGTCAGGTGTCCACAGTGGCTGACGGCATAGCCGTAAAGACACCCGGAGACATTACCTATGACTTCTGTTCCAAATATGTGGACGACATTTGTCTTGTCACGGAAGACGAAATATGCGCCGCCATTCTGCGTCTGTTGGAGCAGTATAAGATAGTTGCAGAAGGTGCGGGAGCCGTCAGCGTGGCTGCGGCAATGTTCAACAAAGTTCCTATAAAGGGCAAGAAGACCGTCTGTATCGTAAGCGGAGGCAACATAGACGTTACGATATTAAACCGTGTCATCAATCGCGGCTTGGAAAAAGACGGCCGTTTGTGTACGCTGTCTATGGAACTTGACGACAAGCCGGGACAGCTTCTCGAAGTCAATGAGGTCATTGCCGCTATGGGGGCCAATGTCATCAGTGTCTATCATGAGCGCAGCGCATACAGTCAGAAGATAAATGCCTGTGAGCTGAAAGTGAAACTTGAAACCCGCAACCATGAACATGTGGAGCAAATAAAGGCACACCTCGCGACCAAAGGATTCAAGCTTACGCCATAAAACGGCGTTGGATGATTCCTATAAATACCATATATCAGTCAGTTATAGTTAGACAGAGCGTGGCGGACATCACGACAGGCGACAGCTGCAGACGGTAACTCAAGCGACACATAACATAATAAAAACTAACATATAATGAAAAAACTACATTCAGAAAAGGCTCCTAAGGCCTTAGGACCTTACAGCCAGGCCATTGTAGCCGGTGGTTTCGTATTCGCATCAGGGCAGGTTCCTATAGATCCAGCTACCGGCAATTTTGTTGAAGGCGGTATAAAGGAACAGACACGCCAATCGCTCACAAATGTAATCAATGTTCTTGCAGAAGCCGGAATAGATCTTTCTCATGTGGTAAAGACAACGGTCTTTCTCTCGGACATGGACAATTTTGCGTCCATGAACGAGGTTTACGCGACGTTTTTCAGCGAACCGTATCCCGCACGTTCAGCAGTGGCGGTAAAGACTCTACCCAAAGGCGCACTCGTAGAGATTGAAGTAATAGCCGAATTATAGTTAATACAATCGGTCAATATACCGAAACAATCCTGAAAATAAATGAATACGGGCAGGGAAACCATGTCTCCCTGCCCGTATTCATTTAGCAAACATGAGCGCGTTACTTTCTTTTGGTTATTTCAAAATCAAGTTCCGGAATGTCATCATCATCTTGTTTAAGCGGAACATTAACAATCTTGTGTACTTTTTCCACTTTGACCATAGCCACACCTACGGTTATTATACCTATTTCTTTTGCCGCTGCGTATGACAAATCTATGATTCGCCGCCCTCCGCAGCGGTCGGTAACTTTCACCGTTACGCTCTTTCCGTTCTTGATGTTCGTAACTTTGAGTAACGAACCGAGAGGATAAGTCTTGTGAGCGCAAGTCAGGCTGTCTTTGTGATATTTTGTTCCGTCACTCATCCGCCTGCCATGCATGCGGTTGGAATAATAACTTGCCATACCTTTCTCCTGAGCGGGAAGAAAGGTACAGCTTGTTAAGACAAATAATATTATAAATACAAGTCTTGTTATCACGATATATCTTGATTAGACAATGCCTTGTGCCATCATGGCATTGGCAACTTTCATAAATCCGGCAATATTGGCACCCTTTACATAGTCTATGTATCCGTCTTCCTCTTTGCCGTACTTGACGCATTGTCCATGTATGTTGTGCATAATCTCGTGCAGCTTTTCGTCAACTT
>JBJFGK010000192.1:0-30940 GCA_051892655.1 Prevotella sp.
TGAAGATGTACGCGGCACCAACAATGGTGACGGCACTTATGGTCCTGCCGATGGTAAGATTGACACTAACGACTATATCCGTCTGTCAGAGCGTTCAAGCAATCCTTATGGATTTACGCTGAATTTCGGTGGTTCATACAAGAGTTTCTCTCTCACAGCTCAATTGGCTGCAAGCTGGGGTTCAAAACAATTAATTCAAACAGACTTCAGAAAAGCTGCCAGCAACTATGAATATGAAAACATGCCAAGCTGTTTCGCAGATATGTTCAACTACCAGAACATATATGACGCACAAGGCAACATAACCGTACCTGCAAACGTAGATGCAGCATTCCCTAACATGCGTTATAGCATTAACGAGACACCATCTTCTTTCTGGTTGGTTGACGGTACGACTTTGGCATTGAGAAATGTTACAATTGCATGGGCTTTGCCACAGAAATGGGTTAAATATATCGGTTTGAGCAATGTTAGGCTGAACCTCACATGCCAGAATGCAATTAATTTCATTAATCCTTATCCTGATGACAGTTGGGCTTCTTATGGCGGAACATACAGTCGCTACCCCAACCTGCGCAAAATAACAATGGGTATAAACGTATCATTCTAATTTGAAAGGAAAAAATATTATGAATATAAAGAACAAATTCAATAAAGCCGTAGCGCTTGCAACTGTTGCAATGTGTCTTACCGCTTGTAGTGATGACTTCCTTGAAGAGAAGAAGAACTACGGTAGTTTTGACTCAAGCAACACTTACGGGAACTTCACGTCTGCGCAAGAACGAGTAAACACCATGTACTATGCTCTGTTGCCGAAGTCAGATGGCGGTGACGGACAAGGTATCGGTAATGTAAACGATGTTACAAGTGTCGGAAGACCTGACAAGTGGGCAAAGAGTACTGAGGAATATGGAGGTTTCAGTATATTTGTCAATCCTGAAAAGGAACTTGTATATAATATCTCCGATATGTACGATTACTTCTATGTAGCCAATGACACTTACAGCCCATGGGGAAAGATTCGTAACTGCAACGATATAATTGAAGGTGTTACAAAATCTTCTTCCCTAACAAAAGAAGAGAAAGACAAACTTCTTGGACAGGCATACTTCTTCCGTGCTTTCCAATACTATATGATGGTGAAGTTGTACGGTGGAGTACCTATTGTTGACTACGTGCAGAATGCAGTAGGTACCGGTGAGGATAAAATCGTACCGCGTGCCACTACAAAACAATGCGTTGACTTCATTTGTGAAGACCTCGACAAAGCAGGAGAAATGCTTCCCGTTGTATGGGAGAACGCCGGTTCTGACTATGGTCGTGTTGTTTCGGGCACAGCTCTCGCACTTAAAGGCAAGATGCAGCTGTTCTATGCCAGCCCTCTCTTTAACCGTGCTGACGAGAAAGCACGTTGGGAAGCTGCATACGAATCAAATAAAGCTGCTATTGCCGCATTGAAAGCCGGCGGCATCGGTTTGACATACGCAACAAACGGCGGTGAGAAAAATGCTGCCAACTGGGCAAAAACATGGACAGACTATTGCGGTTCTGACGGTTCCGTATCAGAAGGTGTCTTTGTTACATTGCATAACACACAGGTTAACATAAGCGGACAACCTAACTATGGCAAATATAACTTGTGGGAACACAGCATCCGTCCTAAGAACTCTAACGGTAACGGAGGCTATACACCAACCGCTGAAATGGTGGACCTCTTCCCTATGGCTGATGGTAAGAGACCGGAAGAATCTTCAATTCATTATGACAAGAAGAAGTTTTGGCTGAACCGCGACCCGCGTTTCTATCGCACATTCGCATTCCCAGGTGAACAATGGCAGTTCAGTGAAGGTCAGGTATCATTATCTGACGTTGCTCTGAAGGATATTGTTCCGGAACGTTATGCTACAGGTAAAGACTACGAATTGTGGAGCTACACATGGTATGACAACGAAGCAGACAAGACGAGTCTCTCTGCAAGCGGTTGGTCTCCTGATAAATTGGAGCAGACAAACCATGCCATTTACGTGCGTAAAAAGAGTGACGACCTTAAACTACACTCTACTCCGTTCTATGAATTCTCTGCCGCTGCGGCATCTCCAAAAGGTTTCCAAAAGAGTGCTGCGCCGTTATTGACAATGCGTTATACTGAAGTTCTTCTCAATTTTGCAGAAGCTGCATGTGGAGCGGAGCATTATGACGAGGCATTAAGTGCCCTTCAAGAGATTCGCGCGCGTGTAGGTTACAAGGCGGAAGACAACTACGGATTGCCGACAGATATCAACGGAAACAGAGCGAAACTGTTTGCCGCTATCATGTATGAACGTCAGATAGAACTTGCATACGAAGGAAAACGTTTTGACGACATGCGTCGTTGGATGTTGTTTGACGGAGGTGTTGGACAGGCAGCATTGAAATCAAGTTGGGCATTAACCGGTTTTGGTGGCAACACTTGCACATATCTTGGTGTCGCTCCGCTTAACGGAACAAAACGTCACCAGATTATACTCTACGCAAATGCCACAGCCACAAAAGACAACGATCATGATCCGTTGCTCCAAAACAGACCAAAAGCTCTCAATCTTGAAGAAGATATGAGTTTTGACTATGCAACCGGCACATATGCAAATGCTGATGTAAAGGCTCTTGCAGAGTTCTATGACAACAATCTCAACCGTAAAGACGCTAACCTTGACGGCAATGACGATGCGCTGACCGTTACTTTCTTGCCAAAATATTATTTCTTGGGCTTTAAACAAAATGCCATGCAGATGAACGTAACATTGCATCAGACCGTTGGTTGGCACGATTTAAGTCGTAACGCAGACGGTTTGTTTGACCCGTTGTCTGATACATTGCCTGAATAAAACCAATAAAAACATAGTAAAAGAATAGAGAGGAACGTTTTCCTCTCTATTTTTTGTATTATTTGTTTTGCCTTATCCGTTCACAGGCAATGTAAGCATGAATATTATTATATAAGGTATATAATATAAATTCATACAATAATATATACAGCTCTGCGTTACATAAAAAGAAAGTATCGGTTATTTCCTGTTTTTATCGGATAATCCGTATAATAATGACGACAAATATTACAAAGAACTTAAATTATGTTTAAAGCTATTGTAAGGTTTTCTATCCAGAAGAAACTGTTTGTCGCACTTACGACACTATTCCTTCTTATCGGTGGTATCTATTGTATGATTACGCTTCCCGTTGATGCCGTACCGGACATCACCAACAATCAAGTTCAGATTGTTACCGTTTCACCTACCCTTGCCCCACAAGAAGTGGAGCAACTTATTACGATGCCTATCGAAACATCCATGAGCAACATCATGAACGTTAAAGAAATAAGGTCGGTATCACGTTTCGGACTATCGCTCGTTACCGTTGTCTTTGACGAAAATGTCCCCACCCTTGAAGCCCGGCAACTGATAAACGAACAAATACAAACCGTGTCCGGAGAAATACCTTCGGAATTAGGCACTCCGGAACTTATGCCTATCACAACGGGACTTGGCGAAATCTATCAATATGTATTGCGAGTTGATGACAAGCACAAGGAGGTTTATGATGCAATGGAATTGCGCACGATACAAGATTGGATAGTAAAACGACAGCTGTCCGGCATTCCTGGCATCGTGGAAATCAACAGTTTCGGCGGCTATCTTAAGCAATATGAGATTGCAATAGACCCCGATGCGTTGGCAGCGATGCAGATTACGATAGGAGATGTCTTTGAAGCTCTTTCAAACAACAATCAAAACACGGGAGGAAGTTATATAGAAAAAGTCGGCAAGGCTTACTACATAAGGTCTGAAGGCATGATTACAAAGACCAAAGACATAGAAAAAATTGTTGTTGCCAATCGTGGCGGCATGCCGGTACATATAAGCGACATAGGAAGAGTCAATTTCGGCGCGCCAAAACGGTTTGGAGCAATGACTATGGACGGCGAAGGCGAATGTGTCGGAGGCATTGCGATGATGCTGAAAGGGGCAAATGCAAATGTCGTTACCAAGACTCTTGAAGAGAGAGTGGCTAAAGTTCAGAAGATATTACCCGAAGGAATCACCATAGAGCCCTATCTTAATCGTTCGGAACTTGTAGGACGCAACATTTCCACCGTTATCTACAACCTCATAGAAGGTGCGATAATAGTATTTCTTGTACTCATTATTTTTCTCGGAGACATGCGCGCAGGCGTTATTGTGGCCTCCGTCATCCCGCTTGCAATGCTTTTCGGCTTCATTATGATGCGTATTTTCGGTGTGTCAGCCAACCTTATGAGTCTCGGAGCCATAGACTTCGGTATTGTTGTTGACGGTTCCATTGTCATACTTGAGGGTATTCTCGCACATTTAGGCATGAAACGGTTTGCAGGTCACACCCTTTCGGCGCAGGAAATGGGCGAAGAGGTTGAAAACGGCGCTGCAAAAGTTGTGAAAAGTTCCACTTTTGCAGTGTTAATCATACTCATTGTATTTTTTCCTATTCTAACTCTTACCGGTATAGAGGGCAAATATTTCACGCCAATGGCTCAGACACTGGTCTTCTGTATCATCGGAGCATTGCTGCTGTCACTTACTTACGTGCCCATGATGGCATCGCTGTTTCTCAAGCGCAAACGTTCCTTAAAGCCGACATTTGCAGACAGGTTCTTCATGTGGCTCTCCGGAAAATACCACCATATATTACACGGTTGCATGCATCATGTCTGGGGTACAATTGGGTTGTCTTTCGCACTTCTTGCATTGTCGCTTATACTATTCACAAGGCTCGGTGCTGAGTTTATACCTACACTTGACGAGGGCGATTTTGCCATGCAGATGACTCTGCCTGCAGGAAGTTCGCTTACCAAAAGCATAGACATGTCTCTTGAAGCAGAGAAAAAGCTGAAAGAAAACTTCCCGGAAGTAAAGCATGTTGTAGCGAAAATAGGTACTGCGGAGGTTCCTACCGACCCCATGTCAGTAGAAGATGCCGATATAATGATTGTAATGAAACCTTTCAAAGAGTGGACTTCCGCCAACAGCCGTGCGGAAATGGTTGAGAAGATGAAGGCTGCCTTGGAAGGAATAAAGGGTGCCGAGTTCAACTTCAGCCAACCAATACAGCTCCGTTTTAACGAGTTGATGACCGGAGCGAAGGCAGATATTGCCATAAAGCTCTATGGCGAAGACATGGAAGAACTATACAAGAAAGCCAATGAGGCTGCCCGATATGTGGAAAAAGTAAAGGGAGCGTCCGACGTCATAGTGGAACAGACAATGGGACTGCCCCAACTCGTTGTCAACTATGACCGTACCAAGATTGCACGTTATGGAATTGATGTCAAAGAACTCAACGATATAATACGCACCGCCTATGCCGGAGAGACCGCCGGTGTGGTTTTCGAGAACGAGCGGCGGTTCGACCTTGTCGTAAGGCTTGACAACGAGAAAGTCAAAGACCTTGACCTCAACCGTCTTTATGTCCGTACTTGCGACGGCATGCAAGTTCCGGTAAGCGAAGTAGCCACCATAAGCCTTGTAAACGGGCCTCTGCAAATTAACAGAGATGCAGCCAAACGCCGTATAGTTATAGGTGTCAATGTGCGTAATGCCGACATACAGCAGGTAGTATCGCAAATAAGCGACACTCTTGAACGCAACATCAAGCTGAAACCGGGCTATTACTTCGAATACGGAGGGCAGTTTGAGAACTTGCAGAATGCCATCAACACCTTGTTGGTGGTAATACCAATCGCCCTTATGCTGATATTGCTAATACTGTTCTTCGCTTTCCGCAGCGTGACATACACCCTTGTCGTGTTCTCGACAGTGCCTCTCTCACTTATCGGAGGCATCGTGGCGCTATGGTTGCGCGGACTTCCGTTCAGCATCTCCGCCGGTGTGGGCTTCATAGCATTATTCGGCGTCGCCGTGCTTAACGGTATTCTGATGATAAACCATTTTAACGACCTGCAAAAAACAGGCAAATACAATATGTGTACAAACAAGATTATCAGCAAAGGATGCAAACATCTGTTGCGTCCGGTATTCCTTACAGGTCTTGTAGCGTCATTGGGCTTTGTCCCGATGGCTGTGGCTACATCTGCCGGAGCAGAAGTACAGAGGCCTCTCGCAACTGTTGTTATCGGAGGACTTATTGTTTCAACAATCCTTACCCTTATCGTAGTGCCGGCTTTTTATAAGATTGTAAATGCTTATCCTGCAATTATGCGCCGGTTATACCATAAAGGGATATTGCCACGATGGGCTTTCGTGCTCGTCATGACAATTGCCACGACATCTATAAATGCCGTTGCGCAGGAGGCAAAGATCATTACTCTTGACGAAGCCATACAGACTGCCATTGCGAACAATCCGCGTTTGAAGGTTGCCGACAATGATTTGGCGCGCATACGTGCCACTCGCGGTGAGGCTTGGGACGGCGGTAACATGAACATAAGCTATGCATGGGGACAGCTTAACGGCGAGACTCGACGTGACAACGAGTTCAGTGTGGAACAGTCTCTCGGCTCTTTATTGACACCTTACTATAAGAACAAGCTCACTAAAACAATGACGGCGACAGGAGAATATCGCCGGGAGATGATAAGGAAAGAGATTACGGCGGAGGTCAAAAGAGCATGGATCGACTATCTTGCGGCACTCTCTGTCAGTCGTCTTACCAAAGAGCAGGAGGCGTTGGGACAGCGTTTGGAGAAGAGCGGAGAGATAAGATACGCTCAAGGTGACATTAATCAGCTGGAGTATCGTATGCTTGTAACACTCGCGGCAGAGACTCATGCGCGCACGGTAGAGGCGGAAGGCAACCTCAAACTTGCGGGCAAACGCCTGTCATGGGTATGTTGCTCAGATGTTCCGGTAGTCCCTGCCGATACGGTATTGGGAACTCCGGACCTCAGTATGCAGGTGGAACTGTCGGCGTCTCATATCAATTACTTCCGCTCGCAGGCTAAGGAGAAGTCTGATATGGTAAAGATAGAGAAAAGCCGTTTCTTTCCTGAGTTGTCCATAGGCTATTCCTTGCAGAAGATAGCACCATTGACAGGACTCAGTTCTTGGTCTGTCGGAGTCTCGTTTCCAGTTGTTTTCTTCCCTCAGAAAAGCCGTGTACGACAAGCCAAATACGATGCTGCAATGGCCCGATGGGAGGCTGAGGAGAACAAAAGACAACTCTCTTACAAGGCGGAAGAGACACGTTGCATGCTTGAAAAGCAATATAAGACAGTGGAATACTATATCAACGCCGCAATAAAAGAGGCTGATGAACTGCAACGCAACGCCATAATGTCATATAAAGAAAGCGAGACGGGAATTGTCGAACTTACGCAGAGCCTCAAATCGGCGCAAGATATAAGAACGGCATATATTGATGCCCTGCACCAATATAACGTTTTGACAATAGAAATGGAACTATATACCGAATATTGCAAATAAAACAACAACTTAATATAGGAGCACAGACAGTTATGAAAAACTATATTTACCACTATCAGTCATCATTGTTGGTTGTATGTATGATTGCTGCGGTCTTTGCCGGATGCTCGGGAAACAAGAGCGAAACATCCGGAAACGATGCCGACACTACTGCCGTTGCAGACACAAGCGGCAACGTAACGACAGCCAAAGACAGTGTTGACGGGGTTAGCAGCGCGACAAACGTTGCCAACAAACCGACATATAACGGTATCATGATGGTCGCACCGCAACAAAAAGCCACTCTGGCACTGACTATGGGAGGCAAGATTCACAGTCTGAAGATCATGCCCGGACAGGCGGTAACACGTGGGCAAGTGGTGGCAACCATTGACAATCCCGAATACATTGAGCTTCAGCACGACTACTTAGACGCCTCTGCACAGTTGGAATATCTTGAAAAGGAGTATGACCGTCAACGCACTTTGGGTGCCCATGATGCCGCTTCGCAAAAGAAAGTACAACAGAGCCGAGCCGATTATCTGTCAATGAGAAGCCGTCTGTCTGCTGCCGCCGCGCGCCTGAACGCTCTCGGCATTAACACAAAATCGTTGAAAGAACACGGAATTCAGGCTTATCTGCCTGTCACTGCCCCAATCAGCGGTTATGTTACCAATCTTGACGCCAATCTCGGCAAGTATCTCGATGCCGGAGAACCTATATGCGACATCATCAACAAGTCGCAGCCGCTGCTGCAACTTACCGTTTACGAGAAAGACATTGCGCAGATCAAGAACGGCAAAGATGTTGTTTTCCGTGTCAACGGCATGGGCAAGCAGACGTTCAACGGCACCGTTGTCTCCATTGAACAGTCTGTTAGCGACAAGGACTATTCAATAAAAGTATATGTCAAGACCAAAGGTGACGTGCCTGTATTCAGACCGGGAATGTACGTAAGAGCAAGACTCAAAGACTGAAGCCTTTTGAACGGCAATCGTAGAAATGCCGCCCGGTTTATGCCTTCATTACCCCGTGAATTTGAAAAGACTGTCTTTTCAACTCAAAAACAATATGGTAACAAGGCGTAACTATCATATTAACGCATTGGAAACACCATGTTTCCGATGCGTAACCTCCATAACCCGAAAGACAGGCTGCATATATCAGAGACAAAAACATGGTCTATGACAGCATTTTTATTTGTAGATGTTGTTTAAAAAGCGTAACTTTGTACCTGCTTTAATGAAATGTCTGCCTATGCCGTGACCGTTTATTCAGCATAGAGGCGAAAGACATATCAAACCAAGCCACGCATGTTAGCGTCCCATAAGACATCAATACTATCGACCTATGAATAATACAATCAAGAGAATTACCGTTTTTTTCATTACGGCATTGGCTTCTTTCAGTGTCTGTATGGCAGGAGGCAAGCCCCAAAAAGAGGTTTATATACCGATGGACTATTCCACTTGCGGCTATCATGCATCCGAACTGTGTATACCAAACGTGAGAAATGCCGTTACCGTAAATGCGGAATCCGGTGATTGTTACGCTTCGTTGCAACGTGCCATTGACTATGTGGCTTCGCTCAAAGCCGACAAAAACGGACACAGAGGTGCCATTCTTTTAGGTGAAGGCACGTTTCGTATCAGCCGTCCGCTACGCATAACAGCATCGGGAATAGTATTGCGAGGCATGGGAAGAGACAAGACCACAATACTGAAAACCGGCGTAGATCGCTGCGCTTTGATATACATAGAGGGCGGATACAGCCTGTCAGGCAATGACACAGTGCAAGTTGCAGAACAAAAAATACCTGCCGGCAGCACCTCACTCACATTGGCGCAAGCAAGCAACATACAGTCGGGAGACCGCATATTGATAGTCAGGCCATCCACACAAGAATGGGCAAAGTCTCTAAACTGCGATGATTTCGGTGGCGGACTCAGTTATACCGGCTGGCATAAAGGAGACATAGACATTACATACGACCGTACCATAACGGCAGTCAACGGCACAAGCATCACCATTGACGCTCCTCTCACCACAACAATAGACCCCGAATATGGCAAAATCTTCATAATAAAAGCCCACAACAGCAAGGAAATAAAGGAATGCGGAGTAGAAAACCTGTCTCTTACTACCGAATATGACACCGCAAACCCTAAGGATGAAGACCACTGTTGGGACGCTATACGCATGGATAACGCACGCGACTGTTGGGTAAGACGCATCAAATGCACCCACTTCGCAGGCAGTGCCGTATCGTTGCAGAAGCAAACAAGCCGCATAACAGTGGAAGACTGCATTGCCGAAGAGCCTGTTTCTGAAATCGGAGGCTGGCGCAGAGCAGTGTTTATAACACGCGGACAACAAAATCTTATACAACGTTGCGTTTCCCGGAACGGCATTCACGACTTCGCGGCAGACTTCTGCGCAGCCGGTCCTAATGCTTTTGTACAGTGCGAAGGCGAACAATCATTAGGCTTCAGCGGCAGTATAGGCTCATGGGCAGCGGGACTTCTGTTTGACATCGTAAACATTGAAGGTAACGTAATAGCTTTCAAGAACCTTGAACAATTCAGGTTCGGAACCGGATGGAACACCGCCAACAGCATGATGTGGCAATGTACGGGTGCGGAACTTGCCTGTTACTCCCCCGATAAGGACAACCGCAACAGCGCACATGGCTGTTGGGGAATGTTAAACGGCAACGGTGAATGGACAAGCAGCAACGACCATGTTCAGCCACGCAGTCTTTACTATGCGCAACTGCAGAAACGACTCGGCGAAAACACCATCGTAAACGGATATATACTGCCTCGCAACACCAACGCATCAAGCAGTCCTACCGTCGAACAAGCCGAGATAATGGCAAGAACATCGCTCACAGAGCCTCGTCTGACAATGGAAATGTGGATAGACTCAATACCTTACACGGCTGATTTGTCGACTAAGGGAGTCAAGAACATAGCTTCCATCAAAAAAACATACAGCGAGACAAGTGACAGCAATGACAACGGGCATCCTGCATTTGCCGTTACAAACGGACATATCACCATAGACGGACGTCTCGTAACAGGCAACAGATACCAGATACCATGGTGGGCAGGACGTGTAAAAGACAACTTTGTAACCAAAGAAGCCCGCCCCGCAATAACACGTTTTGTACCCGGACGTGAAGGAACAGGCTGGACTGACAGGATTGACTCTGTCGTTTCTTACCTCGATAAACGCAACTTCTGTATGCTCGACCACCATTACGGACTCTGGTATGACCTCAGACGCACAGACCATGAAAGGGTAAAAAGAGCCGACGGAGAGGTCTGGGCTCCTTTCTACGAGCAGGCTTTCGCACGCACAGGCAAAGGTTTGGCATGGGACGGACTAAGCCTTTACGACCTTACAAAGCCTAACAAATGGTATTGGCAACGCCTTAACGACTTTGCGAAAAAAGGTGCGGCAAAGGGTATTCTACTGTTTAACCAGCACTATTTCCAGCATAACATACTTGAAGCAGGCGCACATTGGGTTGATTGTCCTTGGCGTCCCGTCAACAATGTCAATGCCACGACATTCCCGGAACCGGTGCCTTTTACCGGAGACAAGCGCATTTTCATGGCAGAACAATTCTACAACGAGAACGACAGTGTGCTGCGACCTCTTCATAAAAACTACATACGAATGTGCCTTGAACAATTAAAAGACCATGACAATGTGGTACATCTCATAAGCGACGAATATACCGGCCCGTTGCATTTTACGAAATTCTGGATTGAAACCATAGCCGAATGGGAACGTGAAACAGGCCGCCACCCCATTATCGCTCTAAGTTGCACCAAAGATGCACAAGACGCAATATTGGCAGATGCCGAACTTGCTAAGACCATAGATATAATAGACATACGCTATTGGCACTACAACACAGACGGGTTGTGGGCTCCGGAGGCTGGCAAGAATCTTGCTCCCCGTCAATTCATGCGCAAGATGAAAGTCGGAAAGACCGGTTTTGAAGAGGCTTACAAGGCTGTTAGAGAATACCGCGACTGCTATCCTGACAAAGCTGTGACATTCTATTCGCAGCAATATCCTACCTATGGCTGGGCCATACTTATGGCAGGAGGTTCATGTCCCAATATTCAAGTGAACAGTGAGAAGTTCCTTTCGGATGTCACATATATGCACAACATGACAATTAACGACAACGAAGCATGTAAGATAATGGGAGATACAGAGGTCGGATATGTGGTATATATGACACAGAAATCAGAAATTACCATTCCCGTAAATGCCGGTCACTACCGCATAAACAAGATAGACACAAAAGACGGCAGCGTAAACTGTATAGACAAAAACACTTATCAGCAGGACAAACTGACATTGCCGGCATCAGCAGCGGGCACCGTTTGGTGGATAGAGAAGACAAAATAAGATTCGCAACAAGCATCCCGACATAAAGCAAACAAAAGGGATTCTTTTCAGGGAATAATTGTTACAGGTATTGAAAAAAACAATCAATACCTGTTTTTTTTATTTTTTGATTAATTATTCCCATTATTTTATTCAGCGCACTTATATCTTTGCAACCAAACGAATAACCTATGATTAACTTTACCGAACTTTACGATCAGAGCATTGATAATCTTTTCGCGTTCGGATCGAGAATGACCAACGACCGCGAGATGCTCAAAGACTGTATTCAAGACGTTTTTGTGAAATTGTATACAAAGCGTGGTGAACTTGACAATGTATCAAACATTGAGTCTTATCTCTATGTATCTTTAAGAAACAGGCTGAATGACGAGTTTCGTTACAATAGCCGTATAAGCGAAAACGACATAAGCAGCACTGAAGGCATGGAATCTCTTACAGACAATGATGAGACTGTAAGGATGGAAACAATAGAAGACAACAGAAGAATGAACTCGACCGTAAACCGTTTCATGCAATGTCTGTCACCGCGTCAAAGGCAAATCATCAGTCTGTATTACATAGAACAACTGAAATATGATGATATCTGCCGGATTATGGGTATCAACTATCAATCTGTAAGAAACCTTATGCACCGTAGCATAAGCCGTCTTCGCTACATGGCATCATTATCGCAAGTGGGCTAAATATCATATTTATTCAATACAAAAGCAAAAAACAAGGAGGCTAACTATAATGGTTACGCCTCCTTATTTGTATCTTGACATCAGACAACGGTCATACGGACTGCAATCAGATTCGCCTGTCCGCATAACCGTCAATATTCTTCAGGCTTTTATTTTACAACAACTGCCTTATTGTTTATAATATACACACCCCTTTGCGCCTTTTTCACCGGTTGTCCCATCAGATTATAGATTCTGTCATTTTGCGTTTCAACGTTATCACAATTGACAGTATTTATCCCCGTAGTCGCATTTAAAGGTTCCGACATCTCTGACAACGCGCCATGACTATTGACAGACTGTACCGATATAATGTCTCCTTCATTAACGATATAGTGTGTATCAGTGGTAAATGCAGCCACTTTCCCATTGACAGTAACGACATAACAGATTGCATAATCATCTGCTTGCCAAGTGACATCATATCCTTCCCGAGCCAGAACAGGCTGCGCCGTTTTTTCCACGACCTCCAACGGATTCCACACTCCTGTCTTTGCCGTCGTGCCATCACCAGCCATAACATTAGCTACTGTATATTGCGCAACTTCTTCATCAGTCAGATAATTCTTCGCCTTACCCGAAATCGTTTCTCCATTTGACGTGTAATAATAGTCTTCTATTGAATTTTCGGACATGGCATAACCGTTTCTGTCAACGATATCATACACCGCCCACAATTTTGGCAAGCCTCCCATTGTCGGATACCAATATCCGTCATAAGGCTTCACTTCCATTCTCGTATGCAAAAAGACCGTAACAGGTCTGTCATGCCATGGACGGCCGAGATAGACTTGATAATCTTCGGGAATACTTGAATATGTAGTTGTGATTGTAGTGTTGTTAAATACATATCCCCAACGTGTTTCGTCCGGGTGGTTAGGAGCAACGATAAAGCCTCCGCTCTTACGGTTGATGTTCAGAATACAGTTTTCAAACCATACGTCTCCTGAGCCGTAGATAAAGTCAACTCCGCCTTCTATAGTTGAATTGTGGAAGAATTGTCTGTTATAAGTACCGTTGCTCTTATAGGTATCTTGATAGGAACGTGCATTGATATCATCAAATACGACACGGTCAGAAGTAATGTTCATACATAGAGCCTGCGGACCTTCCATGCCTTTTATTGTCCAGTTCTCATTGTCAAGAGTTATTCCCTGCATAAAGAAGTCAGTGGCTCCGTCCTGTACTTCCAACGTTGCACCGGCATTGACATGATACCACACACGCGACGGATCGCTGCTTCCACCTGCCAAACGGTCTGTTGCTATGGTTACTTTATCAGTAGCCTGTCCTATAATATGGATGTTTGGTTTGTTTACATATACCAATCGGCAATCATCATAATCATTCATTCCACCGGGAATCTGTTCTGTAGGAGCTCCCGTTCCGGTAGCCGATGTAGTGTAACGGGTACCGTAACTTGAATTAAATGTAGTGTTCGGATCATTGTAATATCCTTCTTTTACAAATATAAGATAAGGCTGTGTAGAGTTGGAAGGAGCATTGTCTATTGCATCTTGTATATATCTGTATTGTCGTGGCATAGTTTCTGTAGCCTCAACATATTGCCCTTGGGCGAGCTCAAGGCTTTTGTCTACCACAGCATCAAATATTCTCGCTGTCGGTTTCTGCTTATCCATTACCGTAAATGTTATAGTCACTCCATCGGAAGCGTTTCCCGAGCGATCGTTTACATAACCGGCCGGCAACGTAAATGTATAAGTCGCACCATAATCAAGGCTATTATAATTGAAAGAAACACTGCGAGTGCTCCATTCAGGAGTAAGAGTCTTACCCGACAGAGAAGCCGGTACGGTTGTGTTTCCTGCCTGTATACGTTCATCGAAAGACACTGTTATTTTACCGGAAGCGCTTACACCCGTTGCGCCGTCAACAGGCAGAGTACTTGTTATGACAGGAGCTATGTCGTCAGCTACGACCTCTGCCGTTCCGAGAACATAAACATTGCCTACTCCGGATTCTGAATGTACGGTGTATTTCAGGTTGTCAAACGTTTCGGTAAAGTCGTATGAAGTGGAAAGAAGCGTTTCTCCTGTTCCTGTAATACGAACATATACCAACGTCTGACCTACCGCCTCAGCAGGAAGTTTAAAAGATATCGGTTTCATTACGCCTGCCGTCATGTCCCATGTAGCATTTTCAATATCCGTAAAAGTATTTCCGTCGAGCGAATATTGTGCTTTATACGACTTTGTTGCAGCATTTTTAGCAGCCATATCACCGGTAAATGTCACAGATGTAAAGCCTGTTGTTGAGAACTGATATTGCCATGCAATATCTCGGGTATCATATCCGTTCTGATATAAACCATTGATTCCGGACAAGACAACACCTATACGATTACGCACAACCGGCGTACCTGTAGACTGGCTATATACCAACGAGCCGTCGCTGACACGTACAACCGAAGCCGTAGCGTTGCGGTTATTGTCCCATACAACATCTGCAGGGAAAGGATATTTGGCTGTTGTCGGATAAGCATATACCTGTGTTAAAGACGCATCAAATACAGCTATGAAGTCTTGAACCTCATAATCGGCAACGAGAGTCATATTTGAATTGACCGTTACAGAACGTGTGGCAGAAGTTCCGGCATTATCGTAACTGTCTGTCCACTGCATGAACTTGAGTATTTTGGACTCATTGGCAGTAGCTGTAATCTGTGTTCCGGCCTCGTATTTGCCTGCATTGTCATTAGGAGAAAGCGTTATACTGCCAAGCGTAAGCTCTGCATCATTAGTGCATGATGTACTGACAGTATATACCGGTATGGTTTCAAACACTGCTGTAACCACCTTATCGGCATCCATAGAGACAGTGTAATCGGTCGCCGTTGATACTGCCGTTCCATTAATCTGCCATTCTTTAAACTTATAACCAAAGTTTCGTTGTGCAGAAAGAACAACATCTGTACCTTCCTTATAAGAATCCATTTCCGGATCTCTCGTTATACGGCCTGCCTCTGCAGGGGATACAGATGTTGTGAGTATATATTTTGTAGTTTGTTGTATGGCACCTTTCAACGCACCTTCTATTACGATGTCGCTAAGACCTATATTCTTACCACTACCAAGTCCAAGTACGGAGATTGAAAGTTGTAACGGATTTGAAGCATCAGCGGATACTCCGTTGATATCTGCTGATATCGTTTTAAGTTCAAGATTCTCACCTGAACGGTTTATAGCCTCATTCTCACATATCACGCAATTACCGATACCGCTTACCGACGCTGTTATTGTTCCACCGTCAGTACCATAACGGGCTGCCTGGAAGGATACTTTGGAAGGCATGAAAACAACACCGTCTTCCATTAGAAGATTGAAAGTTATTGTGTTACCTTCAACAACAGATGTGGGTAAAGTGACGGTAGAATTGTTTGCAACGCTTGTTTGTATCTTACCGTTTTCCGTCAAACCTTTCCATGTAGCGCCGCCATTAGACTGTACGGTAAGCAACGAACCATAATTTACTGTCTTACCGACAAATCCGACAGTAAGAATCTCTGGCGTAAACACCGGTTCTGCATCAACAAGACTATATGATATGGAACCTTCACTATCAATAGTCTGTGCTCCGGCTTTGGTCGCTGTTCCATGTACGGTCATATCTGACAGACACAAATACTTGCCTGTTGCCTCGCTACTTTGATTATTATACCAAGGATAAAGACGTATATAAAGAGATTCTCCTTCTTGAAGTTCCAGTGTCAGAGGATATTCAATCAGCGTAGGAGCATCTTTAGACATATTGATCTTCTCATCTATAAGTACCGGTGTTGAGAAATCCTTATTCGTACTGTAATATGCGTGATAGCTGACAGCAGAACCGCCACGTCCGGAGATGTAATAGGAAATCTTGTCTATTGCATAAGAATAGTCGGAAGGGCATGTAACCTTAAACTCAGTATAGCGTGTAGACACTTCATCTATCTCACCAATGCCCCAACTACCGCTCTCAGTGGTAAGCAGTTGCATTGAACGGACATTGTCTGTGGTACCAATCTGACCATATTGTTGTACTTTAAGTCCTAAAAGAACCTGTTCTGAAACAGTAAGCAACTCATTTTCCTCCGGTATGCCTGATGATATCAACGGCCAAACGGCAGAAGTCTCTGTACCACCGGAAAGACTTATGCCTTCTGCAGAAAGCTCAAGAGAAGAAGACAGCGAACCTACAGTTGCCGTAAGTGTACCTGTCTGTACTCCGGATGTAGTCAAATTGATTTTCACATAAACAGATGTGATGATGTTATTCCCATCTGCATTAATAGAAATATTATTGCTGTAATTTACCTTATCAGTAGATATGAGGAAAGCATTGTCAGTCGTAATAGTCATTACGGCACCTTCGTCAAGTCCAAAAGCAGAGACATTAAATTCTTTAACTATTGATTGTCCCTGATAAGCCTTGCCAAGCTCTCCTGATATAGGATTGAATGTAATTTCAGAAGACACTATAACATCCTGCGCAAGAGCTTCAAGTATTGCCTTTTTCTTAGCATCTGTCTCTGTTGTCGCCTGTGTTTTCAGTTGCTGGGCAAATTCACGTGCAATCAATGTTGCGCCGAGAGCTGCGGGGTGTGTAGAGTCATCTGTACAGAATATATTGGATGTGCAATATGCATCACCATATTTAATATATAAGTTGGCAGTAAGAGTTGTCAAATCAATGAACGGTACATCATCATACTCATTGGCGACATTACGCGCCTGAGCTACATAGTCGTATGTATCATCAGAAACAGAAACGCTATTTCCGGTCGTTAATGTATTTCCGTCACATATTGTAAAGCTGTCGCCAAGGTCATGCTGTCCGTTGCGACGTATATCAGAACCGTCTGTAGTAAAATATTTTCTACAAATCGGGCCAACAACAATAGGAGTTACCCCCATTGCCTTTGCTTCATTAATATATTTACGCAAGTATTCCTTATAAGTGCCGGATGCAGTGGTACCACGATAATCTGTAGCAGCGGCTGTTTCCGTATCACCGATAGAAGTATAGTACTGTTTAACCACATCGCCGTCGGCTCCGTTGTTTTTCTCATCGTTATGAGCAAACTGTATAAGAAGATAGTCTCCGGCCTGCATAGCATCGCTACCTCCCGTAACCAAAGTCGGCCAATAGGCAGATTCAAGATAAAAAGACTTGCTTGATGCACCCGATTTACCGCGATTGTTTATCGTGATATTGTCGGTATTGAAGAACTGTTGCAACATTTGCGCCCACCCACGTTTGTCTGTAGAACCGTCTGTCGGGTAATTAGCCATAGTGGAATCGCCAATGGTGTGAACCTTCTTCTTTGCATCTGAAGGCAATGCTGCAACAAGTAGCATCGACATCAATACAAAACAGATAAATGATTTTTTGTACATAGACGTAATAATTTGATTAGTAAGTAACATTTTCGTGCTACAAAATTAAACTTATTACATCTTTTTATGGTTTACAAAACATCCAAATAAGGTGTAAAATCAAATCTATAATAGGGTAAAAAAATGTCAATACGGTCATTTTTGCTTCATACGATACTCACTCGGAGATATGCCTATGCATACCTTAAAGCATTTAGAGAAATATTTTGAGTCGGAGAAACCACACGAATATGCAATGTCATTAATGTTCTTTGTCGTTGTAAGAAGGAGGTTGCAGGCTCTCTTCATACGAGCTTCCTTTAAAAAATCAGCAGGAGTGACACCAAGCAACATCTTTGTTTTCCTATTAAGGCTGGAACGGGATGTTGCTGTTGCAAGTGCCATATCGTCAATACAGATATCGCTATTTGCCAGATTGTCATCCACAAAAGACAAGAGACGACTCATGAAGTCATTGTCTTCTTGAGATATATGCATTAGAGAGACTGATGTCTCCTTGCCTTGTTGTACAATATTTGTATTTTCGTCTATCGTAACCTGACTGCCAACTGTATCACCACTGATTTCCATGCCTATGTTATTGCTTTGTTCAAAAATGCGAAGATACGCTTCAAGATTTTCCTTGCGTTGGCGTTTTAATGTTTTTATATAAAACACCGTATAAATTATGGCGGATATGGTTCCAACTATCAACAATACATATATTATATATGCAAATGGCGTCTCCCAGAAAGTCGGTTCTACCTCTATATATACTACACGGTTGTTGTCTGTCCACAAACCTTCTGCATTGGTCGAGCGTATTTCAAGACGGTATATACCCGGTGACAAATCAAAAAAATTAACTGTACGAGTATCGTTAGGTATTGACCAACCTGTCGTATCAGTCTTTTCAAGCCATTTACCTTTACGAGACACACGTGTTACATATTTAATATGACTATTGTCTGAAAAGTCGATGGCTGCAAACTCTATGGTTACATTACGTTCTGACGAAGACAAACGAATGGTATCACTGTCATCAACTGCATAACATAACAGGGAACCGGGTATAGAATATGACGTTATGGCAATACGTGGTGTATATGATCTGGACTTGAAAGACTGTTCCGGTATCATCATGACTCCATTCTCAAGTGACAGCAACCAACGACCGTCACATAACAACAATGGTTCTGCATCTGAAAAATTAGAAGTAACGGCAAAAAACAGGCTGTTAAAATTCTCAATAATACCGGTATCTGCATTCAATCTCGTTATTTGATTATTGCATTGTATCAATATCTCGTCTCCAAATTCTGTCATGGCAAGTGCCACATCAGAGCCCATACCATTGCTAATATTGAAATGTCTGAACGAAAAGACCGAAGACGAGAGGTCTTTTGTAAGTAACATATTGACGCCACCGCTTTCGGTTGAAAGGAACAAACGCCCTTTCCTATCGACAAGCATATCCATAACAGCACTGCATGACAAACTTTCCGAACGGTGAGGCTCTCTAAGATGAATTTTGAAACCGGCTTTTGAAACATTATCTTGTATTCCTGTAACAACCATAAACCCTTCTGTGGTCGTAGCAAGCAACACTGTATCTCCGACAAGTTCCAGACGCCTCACATTCACGTTGTCAATGGGGTAATGCGAAAATGTGTTTTCTTTGTTGCGAAAACGCATCTCACCACCTTTATATTCCATCAGGTTAATTCCGCCGCCATGTGTGGCAATCCACAAACGGCCACGCCGATCTTCTTTAATATCGTATATTGCATCGCTATTTAGGGTTTCACCTCGTCTTACCTGTATTGCAGAACCTTTATGCAGGTGTGTTATGGAAAAAACACCGTCAGATACTTCCTTCAATTTATATAGTCCGTCAGGTTTGGTTCCCAGCCAGATAGTACCATTGCGTTGTTGTGCCATACAAAAAACCGAAGCGAAGCGTGACGGAGACGCATGTAATCGGCCATCAGCACCAAGATAACCGATAAAATTAGCAAGGCTGTCAAGTACGGTAACTATTCCTGTGTTACGTGCTGTGACCCAAATGCGTTTCTTATTATCTGTAAATATGCAACGTATTATATCTTCAGGTACATTGGAAAGCTTTTTGGCAGTTCTCACTTTACGCGACAATTTATAGACTCCATACTTTTCCATTACCCAGATATTACCCTGCATGTCTGTAAGCATTTGACGGGCGTTGTCAAAATGATGTCCGTATAAATCAAGGTAATGTTGTCTGCTTACCGATGTATCGATCTTCAATTTAGTTCGATAGCGTTCGCAAGTCGTTGCATCAGGCTTTTCAAATTTATAATTTCTGAGATTAAAACGCCAAATATCATCGTTGATTATACAATATATATTTCCGTCATCTCCTATCAGTATATTTCTTATGCGGTCTGAAGTAAGAGTTGTACCGTCTCCGGGTTGGGATTTAAAGACTGTAAAATTATAACCATCATAACGATTAAGCCCATTCCATGAGGAAAACCACATATAACCTCTCTTGTCTTGGAGCATCTTGGTAACATGCCATTGCGACAGTCCGTTATGATCGTCATAATGTGTAACATGCCATTTTTCATCATCATAAATGCCTGATGCCTTTACTGACATGATATTCATCATAAGTACAGAAAGCCATATTGACAGATTGAGAAGATACAATGGTCTTATCATATTAAAGATATCGATGTTTTATAGGTGTTAAGGTTATTATAAGGCTCAGTAAAAGCAAAAGCTGTTATATTCATGTACAATGCAAAAATAGGTAAATTTTTATTCCCGACAAAAATTTATGTCATTAAAAGGACAACATAAAAAGACGTTGCGGTGTCATTCTGACAAGAATCTCTATCCGTAAACGTTTTTTTGATATATTTTAAACAAATAGAGAGTACAAAAGACATATATTCTCGTTATAAGATAAAAGCATCGTCATTTAAACGTTGCATTATAGTAATATGAAACAAAACAAACCATTGATACTTAAAGACACCGAACTGATGGCTCTCAGCTCTGCGGAGAAAAAAGAGCTGAAAGAAAGAATACAGCTTGCCATAGACAAGATAAAAGGTATGAAGTATTCATAAATAATTTTTTCATATAATAAAGTTTGAGCGGTTCCTAAATGATATTCATTAGGAACCGTTTGTTTTTCTCTTTAGTTTTAGCGGGGTCAGCAATAAAAAAATATAGTTTGTATTCCTGAATACATTAGATAAAAAGTCCATTTCTTTAGCTGAGAATTCGCCTTAACATCTTCTGAGGAACACACCTGCTCTTATGTTCAAGTTATCGTTGAACAAGCTGTCAAGCAGATATGGTTATTTCACGCCACATTTTGTGGAATAGCGTCTTATCAGTTTCATGATGTTGTCTTTTGCCTTCAGGTCGGGAAATTGTACATAACGGTTTGACGATGCGGAAGGCTGTTTGTTAACAAGAATCATGTCATCACTCAGAGAGATGTCTAATGGCCCATAGGTGTCAAAATACTCAGGGTGCAGCCAACCGAGCAGAGGCATTGTATCCCACATACATTGTCCTGTTTCACAGTTGTGATATTTGTAGCAGTGGTAAAGAGGGCTGTCTGTCATTTCCGTTGCCTCAAGATCGGCAAGGACTTGTTCTGAATTATAAATGAAATTGTCGCCTGCCTCTTGCGGTGAGAAATACATTGGAACAGGGCATTTATCCATTAATATCATGGCATGCTTAGGGTCGCTTTTGAAGTTAAAATCAGGTTCCATAGCTTCTCCATAGTGTCCGGCCTGAATGTATATGCCCTTCACTTTCGTTCTTACAAGTTCTATTCCGTTGAGAGATGAATATTCATCAGGCTGAGATTCCAAAAGGCGCGCAAGATTGTTGGCGAAACCAATGGAGAAAACTATCACTGCGCCATCGTCGCTCCTACTGAGTATCTTCCTATACAGTTGTACCGCATCGGGAAGGTTTCTTATTTCCATGTCAGACAACGTGCGACTGAATAATAATTCGCCATTTTCACGTTTCTGCTCGCACATCTTCCAATAGTCAATCCATATTACCGGGTTCTCGGGACCATGTGTTGTGACACCTATCTCCACTTCAGGGTGATTGTAGTAGGTGTTCATTATGTCTGCAATCTTAGCGTTCTCCTCTCCGTTGCGGTCAATCATCACCGCCGAAAACTTGATACGCCCCATGTCTGCAAAATGATAAAGGAAAGTCATGGCTACAAGATCATCGGTAGACGATGCAATGTCGGTGTCTAATACAACAACAGGTATTTGGTCCTGCATTGTTGTCATATTATCATCATCGTTGCATGATATAACGGCAAATATGAAATAAACAAATAAAAACTTGGTAATTGTGCGCTTTAACATTGAACAATCAATTTACGGATAGGATTCTTTTCAACTTTTCTATCTCCTCGACAGTCATCCCTGCCTTATTTTTCAGATACGAATCCACTGCCGCAGGAAGGTCCTGCATGATTTCTTCGATAGAGAACGAACTAAGTCTTGATATTTCTGCAATGTCAACGTCACCCTCTTTTGAGAGAATGTAAAGCGTGCGATGGAATATCATTGTGAGAATATATTGATATAATTCGGAAGAAGACTGCAATCGGTGCCAGTTGTAAAAGCCTCGCATATAGCTTGACTCTAAATCGTCGTATGTAGCACCAGCAAGAACCTGAAGAATTATAGTCATCAGCCCTGTTCTATCACGTCCCATAGAGCAGGAAATGAGGAATGGAGGTGTGCTTTCTGTCATTTCTCTGAGCATAGTGGCCACTTTTACAGCCTGCTGGTCAACAAACAAGTCAGAAGCAACCTTATGAAACAATATTGCTCCACGACTATATAGTTCATTGCAATACTCACCATAGTCTCTACCGGTTGCCTGTGCCTCCTGCCATGAAGTCTCTGTGCTTGACAGAGAAATGATAGTGTTGATACCGAATTTGCGGGCAAGACGGTCGGCATATTCATATCTTGAAGTATTGTCGTTATCAGTTAAGGGACTGCTCGACCTGTAAAGTATGCCACTCTTAATACCTCTACATTCCACAGGATAGAAATTGGCAAACATCTCGTCACTGTCGTAGTCGGTGCGTGAATACGACTCCCACAAGTTCATCTTATCATTAATATCAAGAAAGCCGGCCTTCTCTTTCATCGAGATGGTAAGTCTGTCACCGGCTTTTCCACCGACACGGTCAAAGAAACTTGCATTTACCAATCCTATCGTCAGTGTCGGTTCGTTGGAATATTGCGTTAAAAACATTCCCCATGTTCCCGCTGCCATCATATTGTTGGTAAGAGGCATATCAAGACTTTCAGGCAGGCTGCCTCCACTAATGGTCACAATGTCGCCATTTTCATATCCCGCATTATAAAGCGAGTCCTCAGGAATGTCAATAACGAGGTTGCCCCATGTGTTAACATATTCCACCGTGACATTAACACTGGCAACCTTCTGTTCTCCTAAGTCATTGTTAGAATCAGAACATGACAATAATGCCGCCACAAGCGACACTATTGTCATATAACACATTATTTTCCTCATTCAAATAAATATTTCTTTTCTTACTCTTACTTAATTACGGTTCAACACCT
The DNA here is from genome assembly GCA_051892655.1 of Prevotella sp. Taxonomy (GTDB): domain Bacteria; phylum Bacteroidota; class Bacteroidia; order Bacteroidales; family Bacteroidaceae; genus Prevotella. The sequence continues at coordinate 23,598 of JBJFGK010000192.1, forward strand.
GTTCTGTCGATTGCCAATCTAATTAAAGTGAGTTCAACGAAATATAAGTATTTTCAAGTTTAATACAACCGATTGGTTGCCATATATACATTGTTTTCGCTATCAAAACAACTTTGTTTTTCCAGCCAAAGTATCATGATTGTTCTGAAGATTTGTCCAATCTATCTTCGCTTTGGTATCAATACCGTTGATAAACTTCTCTATATTGGTATATCCGTCACCATTGCAGTCGCCATTGGCATCTGACGGGTCATTGGGATTAAGCCCGTTTGCAATCTCCCACTCATCAGGCATTCCGTCGCCATCAGTATCAACGTAAGGTGTTCCGTTATATTCCGGATATCCTCCCATTTGTGCTATGTCTGTGATAATACCGTCTTTATAAGAGTCGTTAGAAAGTCTGCGATACTTGAATGTGCCGTCTTCTTTCATGGAAGCTTCTTTCATTCCCCATGTATTTCCATAAGGATTTTCTTTCGGCAGCTTCTTTACATAGTAAGCCTTGCCTGTCCTTACTTCTTCAATGATGCGTTGGTCAACAATATCTCTTGTCGGTAGCATTGCACCTACGTTGTCAAGCACTCTGTCAAAGGTCTGTTCTGATGGAATGATTGTCAGGTATGGCATTTCAAAAGGTTCGTTTGAACGCATAAGAGCCAATTCATCTTCATTGAGATCTCCGTCCTTATCAGCAGTCTGAATACCTCCGGCCCAATTGTCTTTAGTAATTTCCGGATAGCCTTCCATAATATTGCCTGTAGCATATACACGACCAAACTGTTTGTAAGGGAACAGATTGTTGCTTCGGCTTTCGGCTTTTACGATGCGCCAACCCACATTACTCTGTTTGGGGGTAAGCGGGCCCGGCTTGTAATAGTTATTGATAAAGTTGCTCATTGTCGAGAATTCGCCTCCGTCAGCTGTACGGTGTACCCAATTATAGATTATGTTATTGACAAAATTGAATACTCCTCCCCATCCTATTGACGGGTTACGGCCTGTGTTATCAGCCCAAAGGTTGCGCATAAAGGTTGAGTTTTCTCCTCCGATGGTGCTTCCGAAAGCATGGTTATATGTATCAAGAGCTTTGGCAGAAATAGTGTTCTGGATTGTAACATTTACTGTCGGAACCTTGCGTTTGGGCTTGCCGTCACCCATATCAAACATGTGGCGATAGAATGAAATGTTCTCATCGAGTCCCCATTCACAAGAACAATGGTCTATCATGATATTTCCGATAGGGTTTCCGCCAAATGAATCTTCACGGTTCCATACATTGGTGTTACCTCTACGGAAGCGCATATGACGTACAATAACGTCATGTGTATCTACTTGGAACGATTCTCCTGCAATGCAAACACCGTCTCCGGGTGCTGTCTGTCCTGCAATGGTGACATAAGGAGCACGCAGAATGACCGGAGTCTTAAGGTTGATAATACCGCAAACATTAAACACGATGATGCGTGCACCGCCTTGTTCACATGCCCAACGGAATGAACCGGGACCATCATCATTGAGGTTGGTAACTACGAGAACCTTGCCTCCACGACCTCCTGCCGTGTACATACCACCACCTTCTGCACCCGGAAATGCCGGTATCTTGGCTTGTTTGAGGTCGTAAGGACGTGATGCCCATGGCACATAAGGGCGTCCTTCCATTGCTTCTTTTTTAACGATAGGGAAAGCTACAGCCCACGCTGAATCCGAATGTTCGGTCCATTCTTTGTTTTGTGCGGCATATTTAGCCTTCGCCTCATCGGTAATCTGAGGATACTGAGCCATTGCCGTCAACGAGCCGAGACTCATGACAGTTGCCAAAACGACTGAAAATTTCTTGTTCATAGTGTTATTTTATTGAGTTTTAGATTTATCACTAATATCTTTATTCTAAAGATCAGAGGTCTTCTGCAGGATGATTTACATGCCTAAAATTATATGTTCTTCCTTTATTTAGGACTATCGCGCCTGATTTTTGTAACTAAAACGTGCCTGTTATATTTCGGTTAATTTGAGTTAAAAGCCTTGATACATTCATGAGTTTGTGGTCTTGTCGGCGCAATTCATATATATGTTCTGACGTAAAAGGTATGAATTAGTTTAAGTCATATTGTATTTATATTTATAAGAAAGGTCCGCCCTCATACTCATAGTGGCAGAGAACGGACTTTTACATATAACGTCAATATAGCGAAATGCTATATATCATTTGTCAAAATAGCGTTTGTATAGTCCCATGAAGCCTGCACAGTGACGTGCTTCATCCTTTGCCATTTCGTGAACAGTATCATGAACAGCGTCCATGCCTGCAGCCTTAGCATTGCGTGCTATGCGGAATTTGTCTTCACAAGCTCCGCGCTCTGCTGCTATACGTGCTTCAAGGTTGCTCTTTGTATCTTTGAGGACATCACCAAGCAATTCGGCAAATTTAGCAGCATGTTCTGCCTCTTCAAACGCATAACGTTTGTATGCCTCCGCTATCTCCGGATAGCCTTCACGGTCAGCCTGACGGCTCATGGCGAGATACATTCCGACCTCACCGCACTCTCCGTTGAAGTGGGCATTGAGGTCTTTTATCATTTCCTCGTCGGCATTCTCATCACGAGCTGCACCGAGTTTGTGAACTGTCGCAAAGTCTGTAGAATCATCATCTGTCATTTCATTAAACTTAGCAGCTGAAGCTTTACATACGGGGCACTGCTCCGGTGCCTCTGTTCCTTCATGAACATAACCGCATACCGTACAAAAAAATTTCTTTTTCATAGTTTTTTAAAATTATATACACGTATTATTTAAAAGATTTATTGTTACCAGCTATCTAAACCATTATTAATGGTAAATGCAAAGACAGCGCAAACGAGCGGAAAGAGAATTTATTCTCAATTTCCCGAGTGCAGCCTGTATTATGCAAAGACAGTGCAAACGAGCGGAAAGAGAATTTATTCTCAATTTCCCGAGTGCAGCCTGTATTATGCAAAGATATATAAAAGCATTGAAGATGTGCAAAAAAAACGGAACTTTTATTTAGAAAATAATTTAATTTTCAATACGGTTTCCGCATGAAGTTTTCCGTTTCCATTCATCTGACACATATTACACATGCTCATACATATATGGAATAACGCTTTAAATATATAATTATATGCGTTGTTCGGTATTATTGAGTTTCAGCATACAAGGCGGAACCGAAGATACAATAGCATTGATAAGGGCTTCGCGTACAGAGTGTCGCACAAAGCTACGGTTGGTTATCATTACGATTTCTCTTGTCGGTATGGGCAGGGCGAACGGACGTACAAGTTGCCGCTGCGCATCCGACAGCTGTTCGACGGCAAGTTCCGGAATAAATGTCATGCCCAGTCCGCTTTCCACCATACGCATAAAGGTCTCTATACTGCCAAGAGAATATGTTTCCTTGCTGGCCTTTGCTGACTTCAGATTACAGAAACGTATCAGCTGGTCACGGAAACAATGGCCCTCGTCAAGCAGCCACAAGAACTCGGTATCAAGGTCTGACAACTTGATACTCTGATGTTCGAAAAGGCGGTCTTTACGGGAAACGTATGCCAAAAACTGTTCATAATAGATTGTATGAAGCTGATATTCGTCCATATCATCAAGTCTTACAATGACAGCTGCATCAAGAGAGCCTTTTGCAAGCGACTTCTTGATGTCTTCGGTCTTCATCTCTATCACTCTCAAATCAAGGTCCGGATGTTCGGCAACAAAGCGCGGGAAAAAGCGAGGAAGGAGATACGGAGCAATGGTCGGCAACACTCCAAGTCTGAAAACGCCTGTCAACGAGTGCTTTTCTTCTGCAACGATATCTTCTATCTTGCGTGCCCTTGACAACACTTTCCATGCCTGCTCTACAACAAGACGCCCTACCTGAGTGGGAATGACCTGCTGTGATGAGCGGTTGAACAGTTTTACCGACAACTCATTTTCAAGTTTCTGTATCATTGCACTGAGAGTCGGCTGTGTAACGCCGCACTCTTCTGCTGCCTTACCGAAATGTCTGTGACGATAGACGGCAACAATATACTCCAACTGCTGTAATGTCATTGTAGCTTGCTATTATATATAAAAGGTATATGCAAATATAAACAATTTTCCGATTAAGCAGGCAAAACCCGGAACTATTATTATAACCGACACTTGACAAAATCATTCAGAAAGGCTGTCATATTACAAAAAACCGACAAGACAAACGCTGCTACATGGCAATATAGATAAAATCTATCAATTTATTAATTTTTTATTTAGGTTATTCCGATTTATCTTAGTATATTTGCCATAGCAAAAAAGAAAGGCACGTATATCAGCCCTTGTCAAGGGCGATATTTGTCAATGAAAACATGCTGTAACAACGTAATACAAAACATCATTAACTATAAAACAAAATTATTATGAAAGAATTGAAAGGAACAAAGACCGAGAAAAACCTCATGGAGGCTTTCGCAGGAGAATCACAGGCTCGTAACAAATACACTTATTTCGCTTCAAAAGCAAAGAAAGACGGCTTTGAGCAAATAGCAGCCCTGTTTGAAGAAACTGCAAACAACGAAAAAGAACATGCAAAACTTTGGTTCAAATATCTTGAAGGAGGAGACATTCAAGGCACAATAGCAAACCTTAAAGCAGCTGCCGACGGTGAGAACTATGAATGGACAGACATGTATGACCGCATGGCTAAAGAGGCTGACGAAGAAGGTTTCACGGAAATAGCTGCCAAAATGCGTGCAGTAGGTGCTATTGAGAAGCATCACGAAGAGCGTTACCGCAAGTTGCTCAAGAACATTGAAGACGCAATAGTATTCTCTCGTGAAGGCGACCAGATATGGATTTGCCGTAACTGCGGCCACATCGTTGTTGGCAAGAATGCTCCCAAGCTCTGCCCGGTTTGCAACCACCCACAGAGTTTCTTCGAGATTAAAGCCGAGAACTTCTAATTGCAATATACATTAATTGTATAAAGAGACACACGGACATCAAGAATTACATCCTTCTTGTCAATGTGTCTCTTTTTATGTCACTGACAGTTTGCAGCAGACAAACACATAAATATCACAAACCTTAATTATCTTATTGACAATGGACATAACGGTCTTATTCAAACTATCATACGGTCTGTATGTAGTAGGAGCTATGGAGGGCAGACGCCCTGTGGGCTGTATCATCAACACATGTTTTCAAGTGACAAGTCAGAACCCCATACTTGCCATATCTCTGAACAAAAACAACCACACCTTGTCTGCCATAAAAAGCAGCGGACGTTTCTCACTTTCAATCGTTGCAGAAGATACCGACCCTGCAATAATAGGCAAATTCGGATTCTGCAGCAGCCGCGAGAACGACAAATATGCCGACTTCGGCTATGACATCGCTGAAGATGCTCCCATCGTAAAAGGGCATTTCGCAGGACGACTGATACTTGATGCAATAAATTTTGTCGACAACGAGACACACGTTGTAGTGCTTGCACGTCTTGTAGATACCATTGCGGACAGCGGCAAGCCCATGACATACGAATACTATCACAGAGTCATTAAAGGCAAGGCTCCGAAGAATGCACCTACTTATGTAGAAGAAAAAACAGAGCCGACAGCCGAGAAACAAGCGTCTAAGGATAAATACCGTTGCGCTCTATGCGGTCATTGCGTAGAGAGTGACGGCCCGTTGCCGCAAGGCTATACCTGTCCTCTCTGCGGCGCAACAGATTTCATAAAGGAATAGCATTATTGTTATATCAACCATGATATAAGATTCGAATACCCAAGCTAAGAACAAGGACAGAGAAATCACTCTCCGTTCTTGTTCTTTCTGTATTCTTTAGGTGTCATGCCGTATTTCTTTCTGAAACACTTGCCAAAGTATCCGGCATCACGGAAACCAACAGAGTAAGCTATTTCCGCTATGTTTCCGTCAGTGTTTTCTATAAGTCTTGCCGCCTTAGTAAGCCTTATCTCACGTACAAGGTCCACAGGAGCAAACCCTGTTAGGCTCTTCAGCTTCTTGAAAAACGCCGAACGGCTCAGACCTATTGTGCCTGCTATGGTGTCAATGTTGAAGTCATTGGTATTGAGATTGTCTTCAATGATCTTGTGTATCCTGTGCACGAACTCAATATCCTTCTTAACAAGATGCTGCTCGTAGCTGTCATCCTTATCCGAAGCCGTATCCACAGCACTCTGAACAACCATCTTGCGCTGGAAGATACGCTGCTCTTCAAGCAGCTGGTCTATGCGCGCCACAAGATAACTGCGGCTGAAAGGCTTGGTGATAAAGGCATTAGCCCCACCCTTGACAGCCTCCATCTTGTCTTCGTCGGTGTTTTTGGCAGTAAGGACAATGACCGGAATGTGACTGATAGAGAAATCCTGTCTGACACTATGCAGCAGTTCCAGACCGCTGATTCCCGGCATCATAAGGTCGGTAATGATAATGTCGGGATGATACCTATAAGTCTTTTTGAGTCCTTCTCCGCCCTCATGTGCCGTATATACGTTAAATCTGTCTTTCAGCTGTATCTGCAACATGCGGCACATATCGACATTATCCTCGATAAGCAATATCACAGGCTTGTCGTCATTTTCCGTTCCTATGTCCATAACCTCTGTCTCTTCATCAGAAATATCATCGGCCTTGTTGCTGTCAGTCTCAGCCGTACTGTCATCAAAGTAAACTTCTATGTCTTCCACGCTGAAATGGTCTTTGCCAACAGGCAGTTGGACAATGAAAGCCACTCCTTTGCCATCGGAAATATTCTCTGCCCAGATCTTGCCATGATGCATTCCGACATATTCTTTTGACAATGACAGTCCTATTCCCGTTCCTGCAATCTTGTCTTCCCCTTGCACCTTGTTGTCAGCCTGATAGAAGCGTTCAAAGATATGGTCAAGCTGTGATGCCGGTATGCCTGCACCGTTATCCTCAACCCTAATGGTGCATAAACCGTTGTCATGATCGTTGTCCATTGCTATGCACACCGTTCCTCCCTCCGCCGTATATTTGAAGGCGTTGCTTATAAGATTGTTAAGCACAATGCCTATCTTCTCGGCATCACACCATGCCATGACACGCTCGTCGGGACATTCAAAGGAGAATGAGATGTCACGTTCTTCAGCCAACACGCGGAAATCTCTCATGAGCATGGTAATCATTTCGTTGATGCAAACGAAAGAGACATGAAGTTTCATCTTGCCGTTTTGTATCTTTCTGAAATCAAGAATCTGATTTACAAGCATAAGCATCTTGCGTGCATTGCGTTCAATGAGAGAAAGATATTCCATACCCGTAGGAGACAGGTGTTCCGTCGCCTTTATCTCCGTTATAGGGCCGTTGAT
>JBJFGK010000193.1:0-7149 GCA_051892655.1 Prevotella sp.
TACCATTCGTTCTATCGGATAAGAGGCGTCATATAATTGCTTGAAAATATCTATAAGGTCTTTTGCTATCTTCTTGTTACATACCATTTCGCCTAACAGAATCTCTCCTTTCAAGTTGCGGTGAAGTATCTTCAGATATCTCAAATCGTCACGTGGTATGGTGCAATCTGCCTTGTATGATTTGTTATACATCCTATTGAAAACCTCATCGCTTATTTTTTCAATGACAAAACAACGGTCTATACCAAATTGTTTTATGCTGTTTTCACTGACAATAGTACCTGCTGTCCACTTGTTAAGGGCATGGATGTCACTTTCTGCCTGCGACATTTCACTCTGCCGTATGATTATTCTTTGGTCTGCAGTTGCTTTAAAACATATACTACAGATGATAATTAATAATAACAGTCTTGGTTTAGTCATATTCTATCTTCCTGTTTTCGGCTTGAAAAGCCTTTGTTTATAAACAAAAAAGAAGTGAAACCAGTATCCGTAGAATTATTAATTACAACGTCAGAGTTTCACTTCTTTATTTTCAATATGTCGTTCAGACCTTTATTAAGCCTCGATTGCTGCTACTCCGGGAAGTACTTTGCCTTCGATAGCTTCAAGGAGAGCACCGCCACCGGTAGAGATATAAGACACTTTGTCTGCCATTCCGAACTTGTTGATACAAGCTACAGAGTCTCCACCGCCGATCAAAGAGAATGCTCCGTTAGCTGTTGCTTCAGCTATTGCCTCTGCAATGGCTTTTGAACCGTCTGTAAAGTTGTCAAATTCAAATACTCCGGCTGGTCCGTTCCAAAGAATTGTCTTTGCGTCTTTTATTGCATTCTTGAACAACTCGCGTGTTTTAGGACCGGCATCCATACCTTCCCAACCTTCAGGGATATCGTCTGAAGGACAGATTTGTGTGTTTGCGTCATTTGAAAAATCATCAGCGGCAACACAGTCTGTTCCGAGAACAAGATTTACATTGTTCTCTTTTGCCTTCTTTATAACGTCAAGAGCAACGTCAAGCTTGTCATCTTCGCATATAGACTTGCCTATTTTGCCACCGTTTGCCTTTGCGAAAGTATATGTCATACCGCCACAGAGTATCAGATTGTCAACTTTTCCGAGCAGATTCTCAATGATTCCAATCTTTGTAGATACTTTTGAGCCACCCATAATAGCTGTAAACGGACGCTTGATATTGCCGAGAACGTTATCAACAGCCATTACTTCTTTTTCCATAAGGTAGCCCAGCATCTTGTGGTCTTTGTCAAAGTATTCGTCAATTACTGCTGTAGATGCGTGTTTGCGGTGTGCAGTACCGAAAGCATCCATTACATAGCAGTCTGCATATGAAGCGAGTTTCTTTGCAAACTCTTTCTGGCTTGCTTTCATAGCCTCTTTTGCCTCTTTATATGCGGGATCTTCTTTGTCTATACCTACAGGTTTGCCTTCTTCTTCTGGATAGAAACGAAGGTTCTCAAGCAACAGGGCTTCTCCTTGTTTGAGAGCTGCCGCCTCGTTTTCTGCTTTAGCGCAGTCCGGTGCAAACTTAACTGCAACGCCGAGATGCTCTGAAACATTGTTTACTATCTGGCTTAGAGACATCTTCGGATTTACTTTGCCTTTGGGTTTGCCCATGTGGCTCATCATTATAACGCTGCCGCCGTCTGCAAGTATTTTCTTGAGAGTCGGAAGAGCGCCACGTATACGTGTGTCGTCTGTTACTTTACCATTCTCGTCCAATGGAACGTTGAAATCAACGCGGACGATAGCCTTTTTACCTTCAAAATTGAATTGTTCGATTTTCATGCCTATTAATATTAATTAGTCCATGCAAAGGTAATAATTAATACTGACAATATGTTGGAGCATGATGATAAATTTAACTAATTTGATATGTTAGTGATACTAATTGCTACGTTGATATTACAAAAAAGCGGGTATTTCAATAAAAACGATAAAAACCTGCAAACTCTGTTCCGTAGTCTTGGATAGTGAAACTAAAAAGATTACCTTTGTAGAAAATATTAATATTTATGTGGATAACAGTTTCCTGATATGACAGAAAATAAGGAAAAAGATACAAATAAGACTGATACACGTGATTGTGTAATAGTTGTCAGCGGCGGAATGGATAGTACGACGTTGCTGTACGAAATGAAAGAACGCATCGCTTTGGCTGTAACTTTCAACTATGGCAGCAATCATAATGCCCGCGAAATTGAATGTGCAAAGATTCATTGTGCACGGTTGGGCATAAAACACGTGGTAATTGAATTGGGTTTTATTCAAGATTATTTTTGCAGTTCTTTGCTCGAAGGGGCTGACGCAATACCGGAAGGACATTATGAAGATGAGAATATGAAATCTACTGTAGTGCCTTTCCGCAATGGAATAATGCTGTCTGTTGCTGCCGGAATGGCAGAAAGCTATGGGCTGAAACATCTCCTTATAGCCAATCATGGAGGAGATCATGCCATTTATCCTGATTGCAGACCCGGCTTTATACGTTCAATGAGTGAGGCAACAAAGGCCGGGACATATCCGGGCATTGACATCATCGCTCCTTATACTGATATTTCCAAAGGCGAAATAGCCTATCGGGGCATGTGTCTCGGCATAGATTATGCTGAAACATGGAGCTGTTACAAAGGCGGTGACGAGCCTTGCGGAAAATGCGGTACATGTGTGGAACGTGCGGAAGCCTTAGGGTATGCAATGAATAAAATGAAAAACAGATGAAACTTGAAGATAAACGTATTGCAGTATTGCTGTCCGGAGGTGTTGACAGTTCTGTTGTGCTATATGAATTGGCAAGTAAAGGATTGCGACCCGACTGTTTTTACATCAAGATTGGTCCGGAAGAGGATGAGGAATGGGACTGTTCTTCTGAAGAAGATATGGAGATGGCTACCGCTGTCGCCGCACGTTACGGTTGCAAACTGCAGGTTGTCGACTGCCATAAGGACTATTGGGACAAGGTAACCAAATACACTATGGATAAAGTGCGCAACGGATACACTCCCAATCCTGATGTTATGTGCAACCGTCTTATCAAGTTCGGTGCTTTTGACGAGAAAGTAGGGCACGACTATGACATCATTGCCACCGGCCATTATGCAAGAACAGAAATCATTGACGGCAAGAAGTGGCTTGTCACTGCGCCCGATCCAGTCAAAGACCAGACTGATTTCTTGGCGCAGATATATAATTGGCAACTTCAGAAAGCCATTTTCCCTATCGGCGGTTACATGAAAGAGGAAGTCAGAGCCATTGCCGAGCGCGAACATCTTGTAAATGCGAAACGTAAAGATAGTCAGGGGATATGCTTTTTAGGCAAGATAAACTATAATGATTACATACGCCGCTATCTTGGAGAGAATCCCGGCGATGTGGTAGATATAGAGACGGGTAAGATATTGGGCAAACATAAGGGGCTTTGGTTCCATACTATAGGCCAGCGTCATGGGCTTGGCTTCGGTGGAGGACCTTGGTATGCGGTCAGAAAAGATATGATCGGCAACGTGTTATATGTCAGTCGCGGGTTTGATCCTATTACCGTATATAAAAAAGACTTTGAGATTTGCGATTTCCATTTCCTTACTTGCAATGTCTGGGAGCATAAAGACGTGGCGGATATTACGTTCAAGATAAGACATACACCGGAGTATCATCCTGCAAAGTTGGAGAAAATAGACAACAGTCGTTATCTTGTTCATTCGGAACATCTTATTCAAGGCGTCGCTCCGGGACAGTTTTGTGTCGTCTATGACCAAAATCACCATTGCTGTATAGGCAGCGGAGAGATTGCTATGAGCCTGAAATAGGGTTCGGGAATAATATTACCGATATGGGAACAATAAAAAAGAGCCGAACAGTTTCGGCTCTTTTCTTGTCTTTGTATGTGTGTTTCTTTATCCGTAGATAATCTTTCCGTTCTCGTCTTCGTATGGAGTGAGGTCTTTGGCATACTGGTTCATGGCGCGCAGACTCATACCCATTGAAGAGAATCCTCCGTCGTGGAAGAGGTTTTGCATGGTTACCTTGCGTGTAAAGTCCGAGAACATCATTACGCAATAGTTTGCACACTCTTCGGCATCAGCGTTTCCGAGAGGTGACATCTTGTTTGCGAAGTCCATCAAATTGTCCATATCCTTGATGCCTTTACCTGCTGTGGTAGGTGTAGGAGACTGTGATATGGTGTTGATGCGTACATTCTTTTCACGTCCGTATATATAACCGAAGCTTCTTGCAATGCTTTCAAGCATACTCTTTGCGTCTGCCATGTCGTTGTAACCGAAGAATGTGCGTTGTGAAGCCACATAAGTGAGTGCGACAACAGAGCCGTATTCGGCAATGGCGTCTTGTTTTTTGGCAACCTGCAACATCTTGTGGAATGAAATGGCAGATATATCCAATGTCTTTTGCAGATAGTTATAGTCAAGATCATCGTATGTACGATGTTTGCGGACATTAGGACTCATGCCGATAGAGTGGAGGACAAAGTCTATTTTACCGCCAAGTAGCTCTACCGACTGTGCGAAAACCTTCTCAAGATCTTCAACGCTTGTAGCGTCGGCAGGAATGACAGGTGCGTCAAGTTGCTTGCTAAGTTCATCAAGTTCACCCATTCGCAGTGCCATAGGGGTATTGCTCAGTGTGATTTTTGCTCCTTCTTCAACAGCCTTCACGGCTACTTTCCATGCAATGGATTCAGAGTTAAGTGCGCCGAAAACAATTCCGCGCTTGCCTGTTAATAAGTTGTGATTCATTTATTTATTATCCTTTATTTGAAAATCGAGTGCAAAGATTGCTGCCAACGAGTGCAAAGAAAACTTGTTTTCAGTTTGCCGAGTGCAGCAAATTTTCTGCAAAGATACTGCAAATTCAAGAGATTAAGAAAAAAAGCGGCAACAAAATGATTTTCATCTATGCCCATTATGGGTTCCAAACATTGATGACAGACATGTTGTTATATAGTGAAAAGTGCGTAAACATACGGTGTTTACGCACTTTTTCATGTTGTTTATCCGTTGTCTTCTTCCTTGTAAAAATAGCTGCTGCCGTCAAAACAGTGAGTGCAGATACGTTCTTTGGGCAGGCCTATGGCTTTTACAAGTGTCTCTATCTTGTTGAACTTTACGCTCGTAAGCCCCAAACGTCGTCCTATCTCCTCTACCATGCGTTTGTATTCGGGGCTGTCGGTAGTCGCATATTTGTCTAATTTGCTGTTGGCATCGCCTTCGAAGTCTTGTATTATGCGGCGTGTTATTAGCTCAAGGTCGCTCTTCGATGCCGTAAATCCTATGAACGGACATCCGTAAACGAGCGGCGGACATGATATTCTTGCGTGTACCTCCTTAGCTCCATATTCAAAGAATGTCCTAACGTTGTCTCTCAACTGTGTGCCTCTTACTATTGAGTCGTCGCAGAATACCACACGCTGGTCTTTTAGTATGGCTTCGTTGGGTATGAGTTTCATTTTCGCAACGAGGTTTCGACGGCTTTGGTTGCCGGGAGTAAACGATCTGGGCCATGTCGGAGTGTATTTCAGAACCGCTCTCTTATATGGTATCTTGTGTCCTTCGGCATATCCGAGTGCCGTGCCGACGCCTGAATCGGGCACTCCACATACGCAGTCAGCCTCCGTATCGTCTTCTTCGCCCATCACTTTGCCGGCGGTTTCGCGTACATATTCAGTGTTTACACCCTCGTAGTCACTTGCCGGAAAACCGTAATATACCCACAGAAACGAACAAATCTGGCATCTGCTGAATGGTTTTTGCAATACTTCAATGCCGTCAGACGTTATCTTGACAATCTCACCTGCGCCGATGTCTCTTACCGGCTTGAAGTCTAAGTTGGGCAGAGATGTCGTTTCGCTTGTCACGGCATAGCCTTCGGCTTTCTTTCCTATAACAATCGGTGTCCTGCCGAGTGCGTCGCGAGCGGCTATTATGCCGTCTTCGGTCAGTATAAGCATTGAACACGAACCTTTAACCTTCTTGTAAACATTGTTAATGCCATCGGTGAAGGTGTCGCCCATGTTTATCAGCAGAGCCACAAGCTCTGTTTGGTTGATGTTGTTTGCGCTCATCTCACTAAGATGCATGCGCTTGGCAAGCAGTTCTTCGGCTATCTCTCTCGTATTGTTGATTTTTGCCACCGTTACAACGGCATATCTGCCAAGATGAGAATTGACAAGAATAGGCTGGGGGTCGGTGTCGCTAATTACTCCTATGCCCGACAGACCGGCAAACTTCTCTAATTCGCCCTCGAAACGTGACCTGAAATAGTCGCGTTCCAAACTGTGTATGCTGCGAGTAAAGCCTTTTTCCTTGTCAAAAGTTACAAGTCCGGCTCTCTTTGTACCCAAATGTGAATTGTAATCTGTGCCGTAAAACAAGTCGTTTACGCAGTCTTTGACTTCAATTGTTCCGAAGAAACCTCCCATTGTGACGTTTGTTTTATGTGTGAGAATTAAATTTGCGTTGCAAAAGTATAAATATTTTATGAAAAACAAGTAAAAGTAGCAGCTTAAACCCAAATCGTTTCTCATTTTAGTTATCGTATCCGTAGAATTAGGTACTGCCTTCCGGGCAGAGAGAATATATGTTGGGTTTCTTATCCGACGGCGTTGCCGCCGGTTACTCATAGTATAGCCTTTCAGGCTTTTAAAGTAAAGTCTCCGGGCTATAAAGTTTTAACTCATGTTACTCATAGTATAGCCTCCGGTCTACTTGATTTTGTTTTTAGTGCTTATGTGCTTGTGAATTCTTGTTAAAATACTTTGGATTTGCAGCGCTAAGTGTTAACAAATACAACTCACTGTTTTTCGGGTCGAAAAACGCTGTAATATTTTTCTAAAGAGCCTTTTTACGAGTCGGAAAACGCTGTGTTTCAAATCGCAAATTAATGTGTTTGAAAACTGTACTTGTTTTTATTGGATTTAAAACGGCATTTCTGCTACTTCTAAACAAACAGGCGACAAGACAATCACTTGCCCTGTCGCCCCAACGATTCTTAATTCTATATTATTTTGCAATAGTATAGACTACTTTAAATATATGCCGTCATGCGGCGTAAGTCGGGTTTAACCCAAAACGGTCATTAGATTTCATTGTAGTTATGCTTTTATCTTGATTGTAGTAC
>JBJFGK010000194.1:0-7062 GCA_051892655.1 Prevotella sp.
GTGAAATTACTCTTTATCTTTGAATCTTTCTTGAATGCCATATTCTTTATTGTATTTGTTTTTGTAAAGAGTTCATTATTAATCAAGTGTTACACTCAAGCCTAAGCCACGAAGCTCATGCAAAAGTACATTAAGAGATTCCGGTATGCCCGGTGTCGGCATCGGTTCACCTTTCACGATAGCCTCATATGCCTTTGAACGACCTACTACATCGTCAGACTTGATGGTTAGAATTTCCTGAAGTACATGACTTGCACCAAATGCCTCAAGAGCCCATACCTCCATCTCTCCAAAACGCTGACCTCCAAATTGAGCTTTACCTCCAAGTGGCTGCTGGGTTATAAGAGAGTAAGGACCTATACTACGAGCGTGCATCTTGTCTTCAACCATGTGACCAAGCTTCAAGAAGTAAGTAATACCTACTGTTGCCGGTTGGTCAAACTTCTCACCGGTCTCACCATCATAAAGGTGCGTTGAACATAGTCGTGGCAGTCCTGCCTTATCTGTCCATTTCTGCAAATCATCAAGTTTTGCGCCATCAAAAATAGGCGTTGCGAACTTAATACCCAGACGCTTTCCGGCTGCACCAAGAATTGCCTCAAAAATCTGTCCCAAATTCATACGAGAAGGAACGCCAAGAGGGTTAAGTACGAGATCAACAGGGCGACCGTCTTCAAGGAACGGCATATCTTCCTGACGAACAACCTTTGATACGATACCTTTGTTTCCATGACGTCCGGCAAGTTTGTCACCGACACCGATTTTACGTTTTTTGGCAACATAAACCTTTGCCATCTGGAGTATTCCGGAAGGTAACTCGTCTCCAATGGTTATGGCAAATTTGCGACGTTTCATTTCCGCATCAAGCAACTTGTATTTCTTGATGAAATTCATAATGAGCTTCTGAATCAAAGAATTGGTATGTTCATCTTCTGTCCAATTGTTAGACTGTATACCATCATACTCCAAATTCTTAAGTTGAGTCATTGTGAACTTGCTTCCCTTTGTTATTATCTCTGCATCAGTATAATCTTTTATACCCATAGAAGTCTTACCGGCAGTAAGCGTGAGAAGCTTTTCAACAAGAATATCTTTCAAATCATCTATTTTTGCCGCATATTCTTCATCAATTTTTGCAAGAATAATCTTATCCTGCTGTTTGGAAGCACGTGTCTTAACGGCACGAGAGAACAATTTCTTGTCTATAACAATACCTGTAAGTGAAGGATTAGCCTTTAATGATGAGTCTTTAACATCACCAGCCTTATCTCCGAATATTGCACGGAGCAGCTTCTCTTCCGGAGAAGGATCACTCTCTCCCTTTGGAGATATCTTACCAATAAGTATGTCTCCCGGCTCTACACGGGCTCCGACACGGATTATACCGTTATCATCAAGATCTTTTGTTGCTTCTTCGCTGACATTAGGGATATCACTTGTAAATTCTTCCATTCCACGCTTTGTCTCACGTACATCAAGAGAATATTCATCCACGTGAACAGAAGTTAAGATATCTTCACGTACCACACGTTCATTAAGAACAATGGCATCCTCATAGTTGTATCCCTTCCATGGCATATATGCAACAAGCAGATTGCGTCCGAGCGCCAACTCTCCGTTTTCTGTTGCATAACCTTCTGTAAGAATATCACCTTTCTTGACTCTCTGGCCTTTGTCGCAAATAGGACGAAGATCGATCGTCATATTTTGATTGGTTCTACGGAATTTTGAAATTCGATATTCTTTGAGTGCAGGTTCGAAACTTACAAATTCTTCCTCTTCTGTCCTGTCATACAGAATACGTATTGTTGTTGCATCAACATACTCTACGACACCATCTCCCTCTGCAGTAATCATCGTTCTTGAATCAACGCAGACCTGACGCTCTATACCTGTGCCCACAATAGGAGCTTCGTTGTGAAGCAATGGCACAGCCTGACGCATCATGTTACTACCCATCAATGCACGATGGGCGTCATCATGCTCAAGGAACGGGATAAGACCTGCAGCTATTGAAGCTATCTGCTGAGGAGACACATCCATCAAATCTACATCCGTAGGCGGAACAACAGGGAAATCTGCATCCTGACGACATTTTACGACATCACGTATAAACGATCCGTCGTCTTTGAGAGGAGCATTTCCTTGTCCTATAATGTGACTTTCCTCTTCCTCTGCTGTAAGATAGACAATTTTATCATTGTCAAGATCTACTTTTCCATTCTTGACCTTACGATAAGGAGTCTCTATAAATCCAAGCTCATTAATCTTCGCATAAACGCAAAGAGATGAGATAAGACCGATGTTCGGACCTTCAGGGCTTTCTATAGGACAAAGGCGACCATAGTGAGTATAGTGTACGTCACGAACTTCAAAGCCCGCACGTTCACGAGAAAGACCGCCGGGACCCAACGCAGACAAACGACGCTTATGGGTAACCTCTGCAAGCGGATTGGTCTGATCCATAAACTGTGAAAGCGGATTGGTTCCGAAGAATGAATTTATAACGCTTGATATTGTTTTTGCGTTAATAAGGTCTGTTGGAGTGAACACTTCATTGTCACGTACGTTCATACGTTCACGTATTGTCCTGCTCATACGAGCAAGACCTATAGAGAACTGATTACTCAACTGTTCACCTACAGTACGTACACGACGATTGCTCAAATGGTCGATATCATCAACCGTTGCATTAGAATTGACAAGTTGTATAAGATATTTGATAATCTCAATGATATCTTCCTTTGTAAGAATACGGACATCAATATCCGTATCAAGTCCGAGCTTCTTATTTATTCTATATCTGCCGACATCTCCAAGATCATAACGTTTGTCTGAGAAGAACAAATTCTGAATAACTTCACGAGCACTTGCATCGTCTGCCGGATCAGCATTTCTCAACTGACGGTAGATATATAACACCGCTTCTTTCTCAGAGTTACTCGGATCCTTTTGCAAGGTATTGAAAATAATAGAATATTTATTGGCTGAATCATAATCCTTATGAAGCAATATCGTACTTGCTCCACTATCTATGATATCTTCAATATTTTCTTTGGTAATTTCGGTCTCACGATCCATAATTACCTCGTTACGTTCAATTGATACAACCTCACCGGTATCTTCATCAACAAAATCCTCATTCCAACTCTTGAGGACTCTTGCTGCGAGCTTACGGCCGATGGCTTCTTTCATATTCTTTTTGTTGACCTTTATCTCTTCAGCAAGATCAAAAATCTGCAGAATGTCTTTATCTGTCTCAAAACCTATCGCACGAAGTAGAGTTGTTACCGGCAACTTTTTCTTTCTGTCAATATATGCATACATTACATTGTTAATGTCTGTAGCAAATTCTATCCAAGAACCTTTGAACGGAATTATTCTGGCAGAATACAATACCGTACCGTTAGCATGTACTCCCTGACCGAAAAAGACACCGGGAGACCTATGCAACTGAGAAACGACAACACGTTCGGCACCATTGATTATGAAGGTACCGTTATCTGTCATATAAGGTATTGTACCAAGAAAAACGTCTTGTATAAATGTGCCGAAGTCTTCATGATCAGGATCTGTACAATACAGTTTCATTTTAGCCTTCAAAGGTACACTATACGTCAACCCACGCTCCAAACATTCATCAATGGAATAGCGAGGAGGGTCAATGTAATAATCCAAGAACTCAAGATTGAAATTATTACGTGTGTCAGTTATAGGAAAGTTTTCAGAAAAAACTTTGTATAAACCGTCATTCTTGCGTTCTTCAGGCGGAGTGTCTAACTGTAAGAAGTCCCTGAAAGACTTTAACTGCACATCGAGAAAATCCGGATATGGCATCGGATTTTTCACGCTGGCAAAATTCACTCTGTTTTCAACGATTTTAGAAGCCATAAATAAAGATTTATCTATACCGGGCGACAGAAGCCCAATTGTTCGTTAATTCAAGATTAAACGGCAACATTAATTATTATTGTGTCACCTAAATGTGTCATAAAAGCAATGGTAAAAACCAAGAAAAGACACAAAAAGGTTAAGACTCTCCGACTGGGAGAATCTTAACCCATTAATATTTTCGTAATTAAAATTACTTAAGCTCAACCTTAGCGCCAGCCTCTTCGATAGCTTTCTTAAGGTTCTCTGCCTCTTCTTTAGAAAGACCTTCTTTAAGAGTAGAAGGAGCTCCGTCTACGAGATCCTTAGCTTCCTTCAGACCAAGACCGCAAGCTTCCTTAACAGCCTTTACAACCTGAAGTTTAGCACCGCCTACCTCAGCGAGAACTACATCGAAAGAAGACTTCTCCTCAGCTGCTTCTCCAGCTGCGGCTGCAGGACCAGCAGCAACAGCAACAGCTGCAGCAGCAGGCTCAATTCCATACTCGTCCTTAAGGACTGTTGCCAACTCGTTAACTTCTTTTACTGTCAAATTTACCAATTCTTCAGCAATAGCTTTAATATCTGCCATTTTATTATAAATTTTAATGTTTTTAAATGTTAATGTTTATTATTCAGGACGCTCGCCCAAAGTTTTTAATACGCCATGTATTGTATTGGCGCCTGATTGGAGAGCTGAAACGACATTCTTTGTAGGAGACTGCAACAAAGCAACAATCTCTGCAATAACCTCGTTTTTGCTCTTGAGAGATGCAAGTTCTTCCAACTTATTAGCACCAACATAGATGCTTTCTTCTGCATAAGCAGCCTTCAATGCCGGAATACCTTCTTTAACGTAGCCTTTCAACAACTTTGCAGGTACATTTGCTGTGTTACAGAAGAACACGGCCGTGCTACCTTTCAAAGTGTCATACAAAGGTGTAAAATCCACATCAGAAGCTTCGAAAGCCTTATGAAGAAGAGTATTCTTCACAACGACCATCTTTATCTCCTTCTTAAAGCAATCGCGACGTAGCTTACTTGTAGCTGCTGCATCAAGACCTGTTACATCAACAAGATAAAAATGCGCATATTCTTTCAGCTTTTCGCCAAGCTCTACAACTATAGTATCTTTTAATTCTTTTCTCATCTTACAAAACTTTTAGAGTTATTCAACTGATTTAGGATCAATCTTGATACCCTTACTCATAGTGCTAGAGATAAAGATACTCTTAATGTAAGTTCCCTTTGCAGCGGCAGGCTTCAGTTTTATAACAGTAGCGATAAACTCTTTAGCATTCTGATATATCTTTTCAGGTGCAAAAGACACCTTACCTATTGAGGCATGTATAATACCAGACTTGTCAACTTTAAAGTCTATCTTACCCTGCTTAACTTCCTTTACAGCTTTGGCAACATCCATTGTGACAGTACCACTTTTGGGGTTTGGCATCAAACCACGAGGTCCGAGCACACGTCCCAAAGCACCAATCTTACCCATACAAGACGGCATTGTGATAATAACATCTATATCCGTCCAGCCACCTTTGATCTTTTCGATATATTCGTCAAGACCAACATAATCAGCGCCAGCTTCTTTAGCAGCAGCTTCAGCATCAGGCGTACACAGGCAAAGAACTCGTGTAACTTTACCGGTTCCATTAGGAAGAGATACAACACCTCTTACCATTTGGTTGGCCTTACGCGGGTCTACACCAAGGCGCACGTCTATATCAAGAGAAGCATCAAATTTGGTAGTAGTTATCTCTTTTACCAATTCCGAAGCCTCTTTCAAAGAGTATGCTTTCCCTACTTCAACCTTATCAGCTACTGATTTTTGATTTTTTGTCAGTTTACTCATTTTCTTGAAGTTATAAATTATTTACCCGGGAAATCCCCTTTTACAGTGATACCCATACTTCTTGCTGTTCCGGCAACAAGCTTCATCGCAGACTCTACTGTAAAGCAGTTGAGATCGGCCAATTTATCTTCTGCAATAGCACGAACATCGTCCCATGTAACAGAAGCGACCTTTTTGCGGTTTGGCTCTGGAGATCCACCCTTTACCTTTGCTGCAGCCATCAACTGAACAGCAGCTGGAGAAGTCTTGATTTCGAAGCTGTATGACTTGTCGGTGTAGTAAGTGATAACAACAGGAAGAACTTTTCCTGCCTTATCCTGGGTTCTGGCGTTGAATTCCTTGCAGAATCCCATGATGTTTATACCCTTTGAACCGAGAGCCGGTCCTACTGGAGGGGAAGGATTCGCAGCACCACCTTTAATCTGTAATTTGATTAATCCAGCAACTTCTTTAGCCATTGTTTTTGTTATTAAAAATTGATATTATCAAAAGGAATTCTACATCCGTAACAATGTATCACTCCTTTGCAACTTGCATAAAACCAAGCTCTAACGGAGATTTACGTCCGAAGATCTTTACCATAACCTTAAGTTTGTGCTTTTCAGCGTTCACTTCTTCAATAACACCGCTGAAACCACTGAACGGTCCATCCGTAACCCTTACGGTCTCATCAACACTAAATGGAATGTTAACTTCTTCTGTCAATTCCGTCTCCTCAGCTTTACCGAGCATACGATTGACATCAGATTGCTTTACAGGCGTAGGATTATCCAGACCGCCCAACAAACCAAGAACATTAGGTATAAAACGTAATGTATGTGCAACGTCGCCTTTCAACTCAGCCTCAACAAGGACGTAACCGGGAAGAGAGATTTTCTCTTTAATCACACGTTTACCGTTACGCAAAACTGCGTATTTTTCCATTGGTATCAAAACCTGAGAGACATAAGATGAAAGCAATGTGTTGTGTTTCAGTTCAGCTTCGATATACTCTTTTACCTTAGCTTCCTTCCCACTAACAGCACGCAATACATACCATTTTTTACCTGATTCAGTCATTTTCCTTAAGTTCGATTTAATTAGGATAGATAGTGCTCATAACAAACCTAAACACCGAATCCATAAGAAATACCACAATTGCAATGATCAAGGAAGCAGATAATACAACCATTGCACTATGAGTCAATTCGGCGCGCGACGGCCATGATGTCTTATGCACAAGTTCGTCGAAACAAGCTTTACAATAATTAGATATTTTCTTATACATATTATCGTTATTTAGCACGGGAAGAGAGGCTCGAACTCCCGACACCTGGTTTTGGAGACCAGTG
>JBJFGK010000195.1:0-1811 GCA_051892655.1 Prevotella sp.
GAAAAATGCGCAACTCTTGGAGATAAGAAACGCTCGCTTTGTTGATGATAACGAAGACGGACACATCAATCAAGGGGAGATAAGCAAGGTAATATTCGAGGTTTATAACGTGTCAGGGCAGACTGTGTATGATGTACAGCCTCTTGTCACCGAGACAACGGGCAACAAGCGCATAGCAATATCAGGAACAATACATGTGGAGCGTATATTGCCGGGCAAGGGAGTGCGTTATACGGCAATGGTACAAGCGGGCAAACGCATTAAAGGCAGTGAGGCTGTGTTTCGTGTAAGTGCCGCTGTCGGCAACAAACAGGACGCTTCAAATGTATTGGTATTCAAGTTGCCGATAGCAAAATAGCAAACGACGATATGCCGGAACAGTATTCCTAATTTTATTTCGGCTATTTTTGCATTGGTTGTTGATAAATTATATATCTTTGTATATATAAAGAAAAACATACACACATGCTTAGTTTAGACGATTTATACAGGGCGCGTTACGTACTGTCAAGCATTATAAGACGTACAGACTTGGTTGAGGCTCCGAAACTTAATCCTGATAGTGAAATATATATCAAACCGGAGAACCTCCAGATAACAGGTTCGTTCAAGATAAGAGGCGCTTATTATCGCATATCTCAATTGACCGATGAAGAAAAGCGGCGTGGAGTGGTGGCTTGTTCTGCAGGTAACCATGCTCAAGGTGTGGCTCTCGGAGCGACATCTCACGGTATAAAGTCGCTTATTTGTCTGCCTGAGGGTGCGCCAATCAGCAAGATAGAGGCGACGCGCAAGCTCGGAGCGGAGATATGTCTTGTTCCGGGAGTCTATGATGACGCTTATCAGAGGGCACTTCAACTGAAAGAAGAACACGGATATACGTTTATTCATCCGTTTAATGACGAGCGTGTCATTGCCGGACAAGGCACTATCGGTTTGGAATTATTAGACCAACTGCCCTATATGGACGCCGTAATAGTGCCTATTGGCGGTGGCGGACTGATAAGCGGCGTAGCTTTCGCCTTGAAACAACTCAATCCGGAGATAAAAGTCTATGGCGTTCAAGCCGCCGGAGCACCCGGAATGTTTGAAAGCCTGCGTGTTCATCATCCCGAAACATTAAGTCAGGTGTCAACAGTGGCTGACGGCATTGCCGTAAAGACGCCCGGAGACATTACCTACGACTTCTGTTCAAAATATGTAGACGACATTTGTCTTGTCACGGAAGACGAGATATGCGCCGCCATACTGCGTCTTCTGGAGCAATATAAAATAGTTGCCGAAGGTGCGGGAGCTGTCAGCGTGGCTGCTGCAATGTTCAACAAAGTGCCGATAAAAGGCATGAAGACAGTCTGTCTTGTAAGCGGTGGTAACATAGACGTTACCATTTTGAACCGTGTCATCAATCGCGGCTTGGAGAAAGACGGCCGTTTGTGCACATTGTCTATGGAACTTGACGACAAGCCGGGACAACTTCTTGAAGTCAATGAAGTGATTGCCTCAATGGGCGCAAACGTTATCAGCGTTTATCATGAGCGTAGTGCATACAGCCAGAAGATAAATGCCTGTGAACTGAAAGTGAAACTTGAAACCCGCAACCATGAACATGTGGAGCAGATAAAGGAGCATCTTGCAGCCAAAGGATTCAAACTCTCACAATAAAAACCTCGTGAAGCAAAGAAAATCACAATCGGTTATTATATAGAAAATCTAACATAAATCTCGGAAATGAAGCCGTGAAAAAGGCATTTATCGCAATTCTGACATACAAAAACATACTTTTTGACAGAGCAAAATAAATATATAAAGTA
>JBJFGK010000196.1:0-6922 GCA_051892655.1 Prevotella sp.
TATGGAAACAAAGACATTACTTGGGAAAAGAACGGAAACTTCAATATCGGTGTCGAATTCTCAGTATTGAAGAACCGCCTTTCAGGTAGCATAGAATACTACAACAGAAAGACAACCGACATGTTGTTCAGCTTCCCATTGGCTCCGTCTTTCGGCTATACAGGATATTATACCAATATCGGTGACATGACCAACAGCGGTATCGCTATCGAGCTTAATGGTGATATCATCCGTACAAAAGACCTCGTTTGGTCTGCCAACATTAACATTACAGCCAACAGCAACGAAATTACCAAACTTCCTGAAGAGCGTCGTACAATGACGGTTGACGGTGTTGACGGTTACAGTTCCGGCAGCTACTTCTTCGGTCAGGGCGAATCAATGTACACATTCTACATGAAGAGATATGCCGGTGTGGACAAAGAGACCGGTGAAGCTCTCTACTGGAAAGACGTAACAGACGCAGAAGGTAATGTTACAGGTCAGGAAAAGACCGCTGATTACAGTGAGGCGACATATCATCTCTGCGGTTCTGCTCTTCCTGATGTATATGGTGGCTTCGGCACAAACCTCAAATGGAGAGGTCTTGAAGTCGGCGTAAACTTCACTTATCAGATAGGTGGTAAGGTGTATGACAACACTTATGCAAGTGAAATGGCGTTTGATCGCGGTCATGCATTCCATACCGACTTGCTCGGTGCATGGACTCCGGAGAATCCAAATTCAAACATTCCACGTTTGCAATTCAATGATTCTTATACTGCATCTACATCAGACCGTTTCCTTACAAATGCTTCTTATCTCTGCTTGCAGAACTTCAACGTGGCTTATAACTTGCCTAAACAGTGGTTAAACAAAATCGGTATCGGTGGCGTAAAGCTCTATGTTACCGGAGACAACCTCTGGGTATGGTCAAAGCGTCAGGGTCTTGATCCCCGTCAGAGTGTTTCAGGATCTATCACTTCTGCATATTACGCTCCTGTAAGAACAATTTCAGGAGGACTAACAGTAACATTCTAAATTAGGAGGGAATAATCATTATGAATAAAAACATAAAAATACTGACAGGTCTGGCTGTATGCTCGTTCTTATTTAGCACGGTTACAAGCTGTATTGACGAGACAGAACCCACCAGCGGACTGACACAAGAGCAGGTTGACGCGTCAGATAATGCCATTAGTTCTATGTTGATGGCAATGCCGGCACGCTTCAACCAGTATGATGCAAGAACCGGAAATTACGGTGACTATGCATTCGGTTATGGCGGAATAATGCACATACGTGACGTACAAACGGAAGATATGGCAATTCCGGAAAGTAATTACGACCACTTTTATGCATGGGAAGTAAATAAAGGTATGGGCGAAAGCACTGCCAGAACACAGTATCTGTGGAATTACAACTGGCAATCGATACTTGCAGCTAACAAACTTATAAAAGCTATTCCTGATGAGGAGAATGCTTCAACGTTTGATTTGGCAGCCAAAGGAGCGGCTTACGCCTTCCGCGCATTGTACTATATCGACATGGCGCGATGCTTTGAGTTCTTGCCAAATGATGTATATTCGGGAAAGAACAAAGAAGGTAACGATGTTACAAACCTTACTGTCCCTATCGTTGATGAGAACGCAACAGAAGAAAGCATAAAGAACAATCCGCGCGCAACGCGTGAACAGATGTTTGAATTTATCAAACAAGATCTTGACAATGCAGAAAGACTGATTGTAAACCTTGACAAATTCACTGCTTACAAACGCGGAAAAGACTACACACTTCCACACATAGATGCTGTGTATGGTCTTAAAGCCCGTCTTTACATGTGGGTTGAAGATTATCTAAACGCATTGACTTATGCACAAAAGGCAATTCAGAATGCCACAGAAGCAAGTATAACACAATTTGATGATTGTTTTAATTTGGTTGAGGAAAACGGTAAGACTTATTTAGAACCGACAAAAACATGTTTCAACACTATAAGCAAATGGATGTGGGGCGTTGCCCAAACATCTGAAAACAGAACTGTATCAAGCAGTATCATCAACTGGACATCTTGGATGACTCCGGAATGTACTTTCGGATATGCTTCTGTCGGATGCCAGCCCTGTATTTACTTGCCTTTGCTTCAGAGAACAGACCAGGACGACTGGAGGTATTATTTCTGGAATGAGGATGATCCCGCAGCTCCGGGCGTATCACAGAAATTCCAACCTAATCAAGGTGAGTATAGAAACTCTGAAATTGCAGCAGCAACAGCTTATCCAATCATGCGCTTGGAAGAGATGTACTTCATCGTAGC
Source organism: Prevotella sp. (assembly GCA_051892655.1). GTDB lineage: Bacteria > Bacteroidota > Bacteroidia > Bacteroidales > Bacteroidaceae > Prevotella. The sequence continues at coordinate 2,297 of JBJFGK010000196.1, forward strand.
AGAAGCTATGGCACAGATTCAACCGGCACAAGGCAAGGCTTTCTTGACACAGTTTATGCAGACATATCGTTCAATTCAAGCCAATGTTAATGGCGGTACGGCAACTTATACTTGTAACGCCACAACTAAAGAAGAAATCATTGAGGAAATCATCTTCCAAAAACGCATCGAGCTATGGGGCGAAGGACAGTCGTTCTTTGACATCAAACGCTTGAACTACTCTGTTGACCGTACACAGCAGGGCTCAAACTTCCAGAGTCTCGCACGCTTTAAGACCAACGGTCGTCCTGCATGGATGAACTGGGTAATAGTTCTGACAGAACAAAATAACAACAAGGGACTTGTAGGTTGGAACAATCCGGATCCGACAGATAAATACGATGTCATCCCTGAAGATTAATTTTTAGTATCAACAAACAAAGCACAGATATTTATGAAACAAATAATAAAAAACGGCATGATTGCCGTAACAGCTTTGCTTAGTATGGCGCTGACAGGTTGTACAGACGACTACGACTATGATCCTGCAGCAGTAGAGACTGAGGGTGCGTATATCTTGGCTGTTGGTTCCAACACGGTTGTTCTTGGAGAAAATGACCAACAATCTATTGTTTTTACCGTTAAACGCCATGATGACAGCCAGACAAAATCATACAAGCTTTACTGTGATGACTCTAATTTCAACATTCCTTCAGAGGTAACTCTTGAAGAAGGTATCATGGAAAAAGACATTGCTATTACATTCAACGTCCCTGTAGGCACAATTGAAAAGAAAGTAGTTATAGGTATTGATGATGCCGATGCCTATACATACGGTTCTCATTCACAAACTTATATTGTAAGCCGCTGTAAAGCGTTGCCAGCAAGTACAAAGTTATATAGTGACTTCGCAGGAGGCGTTTGGACAGTAGACGCATATGAGTTTGGTTCAACGGTAAATGAGGAAACCGGAGTAAAGACATGCAAGTATCTCATTAAAGAACCATTCTACGTAATGACACAATTCTCGTCTTATGGGTATGGTGTAACCGGAGATGAAACTATGGTCTTTACCATTAACTCTAAAGGGAAGGCGAATGTAGAGACTCAAAATGTATTTACGTATTATGGTTACGATGTAACAGCTAAGGGTAAAGGTGACTATTACAGTCAGTATAATGCTATACAATTCCTTTGGGATTTGAGTGTACCCGATCTTGGCGGTGGCTTCGGCTCATATATACACAATATTTATTTCCCAAGTGGTTATAATCCGCTTGCACAATAAAAGATATCTAACTAAAAAGGCAGGCTTATCGGTCTGCCTTTTTTTACCTTAAGACAATAAGAAAATGAAAAGAAAAATCACGTCTTTACTGCTATTATTGGCTGTATCCATATTCGTTTCAGCCCATGAGCGACAATTAGAAGAGAAATTACAGATAGCTCGAAGTGTCTTGACACGCAACAATCTGTCCAAAGGAAAGTCGTTCAATGATATTAAGATTCTCAAAAACTTGTCGGGACTTAGTATTATAGGATATGAGAACGGCGGTTTTGCCATTGTCTCAAATAACGACAACAATGAGCAAGTGTTGGGGTGGAGCGCAGGATGTTATAATGAAGCTAACAGGGCAGAAGGTTTTTCGTGGTGGCTGACAGCAATGGATGAAGTCTTACAGAATAGCAATAACGCCGTACGGGATGCGCTGCCGAAGAACGTGGCGACAGAAATCCAACCTCTATTAACTACAGAATGGGGACAATGGACACCATATAATAATATGTGTCCTGTTGGTTGTCCGTCAGGATGTGTAGCCACTTCTATGGCACAGGTAATTAATTATAATAAATATCCTGTTAACGGCAAAGGTTCTTACATAGACATGGATCAAGCTATATTCGTAGATTTCTCTTCAGCAACATACGATTACGCAAATATGGGGATTGCAAATTATGCTATAATGCCTTATAATCAAACTCAGGCAGACGCCGTTGCGTTGCTGATGTATCATTGTGGAATTGCAGCAAAAATGAACTATACTCCATCTGGCAGCTCAACAAGAAGTTTAGATGCGACAAAAGCCATGCGCGAATACTTTAAGTACAATACAAATATCACTACAAGATTGAGAGATTTCTATAAATCTTCGCTTTGGATGAAACTGCTTTATAATGAGCTAAATGCCGGAAGACCCGTGATATATGCGGGTGATGACGCTAATAATAATGGAGGTCACAGTTTCGTAATTGACGGCTATAATGCAGACGGACTTGTACATGTAAATTGGGGATGGGATGGTAGTAATAATGGATATTACGATATTTCACTCCTAAATCCCTCAGAATACGAATTCTCTCAACATCAAGACATGATAACAGGCGCCGCTTTGCTTGACGTCGATATCAGACATGACACACAAATTATAACTCAAAGTGATTTTGACGTAACTCTTTCAAACAATGTTTTGACAACAAATTGGGCCGAAGATGTGATATATAACGGAAATGATTATTCTTTTGACGGTACAATGTATTGTGTTCTAATTAATACAGCTACTAATGAAATAATCAAGATTATAAACAAATTTGATTTTTCTTCTATGAATATTCCATCTCTAAATGGTATTAAGTTCAATAGTAATACCATTTATAACACAGCCCTTGATGAACTTTCATTGAGCGATGGTGTATATTGGATTACAAGAATAGCTTGTGACAAAGGACATCAAGAGTCAAGTCAAATTTATTGTCCTGATAATGTAATAGGAAGTTACTATCTATATAAGGAAGGCGATAATTATACTTTGAAGTCTGAAAAAGAAGTGTCAACAGGTATAAAGAACATTATATCAACAGATAGTAATACTTCTTTCAAAGATCGCATCTATACCATTGACGGAAGAAATATTAAAAATATCAACGAAACATCGCGTGGTATATATATAAAAGGTGGAAAAGCTTTCATAAAGAAGTAATCATCAACACCTTCGCGAACCTATTACGTTTCGGTTATATATTAAAGCCCATTGGTGGATATTGTTTACTCTGCCAATGGGTTTACACATTAATATTTTTATAGTATTTTTCAACCACTCGGATAATAATTTATCATTCACTTTTTAGAAGCCATTTCCAAATTGGTATGACTTGGATCTTTTTATTGTCAACCTCTATTTCACATTCTTGATTATATGTTATTATCATTCCCTCATAATCGTTGTGAGAACGTAAAAATGTCATTAAACTGCCTACTTCGCGCTCGTATGTTTCAAGATTTTTGTCATAATTGTAGCTTACTTGTATTGCCAGCCTTGCTTCCGGTATGCAAAAGTCCACTTCTATATTACGGTTATAATAGAAAAGGCGTATATCTTCCGTTGTATTACGGTATATCGAGTTGAGCGTAATGGCAACAATATTTTCAAGAAGTTTACTGTCTTCATTGACGAGAAACAAATTCAATATACCGTTATCTGCAAAATAACGTTTCTTAGTAGTCTCTTGTTCAGACAACGTTGATGCCATATTGGGAACGCTGATAATGAGACAAGACTCTCTAAAATAGTCAAGATAATCTTTTAATACCGGCAGACTTATATTCTCTCCTGTGCTGCAGATAATACGTCTGAGCCTTGTCAGTGTCGTCGGTTGCATGATACTTTCGGCAAGTTTCCGTCCCAACAGGCGGAAAATGCGTGAATTGCGTATTTTGTGACGTTCTACAATATCACCCAACAGTATCTTCTGATAAAGGCTGTTGATATATTCCCTTTTGTTCTCTATATGGAAAGACTCTGCGAAACCACCAAAACGGAAATATGTCTCGAATGCTTTGTAAACCTTTATTTTAAGTTCTGGATCATATTCCCAATTGTCTTCTGTCTGAATATTAAGACTATATAGATACTCTGCAAATGTAAACGGTTCTATATTACGCGGAATAAACCTTCCACCAAGCGTTGTTGCCAACTCTTGACTAAGCATTTTAGCATTGCTGCCCGTAATCATAACATTGTATTTCATGTCTGCAAGACGACGGGCAAACTTCTCCCAACCATCAACATTCTGTACTTCATCAAGGTAAATATACTTGCAATCCCTGCCGTACATTTCCTTATAACTGTCTATTAAATCGCCTAACTCCTTGCTTGTAATATCGCTGATGCGTTCATCTTCAAAATTTATATATAGGAAATCATCAGCTTTCATCTTGCCCGAAGCAATTTTTGACTGAATGTTATGATACAATAGATATGACTTACCTGCACGTCTTATTCCAACCAGAACATAATTAACATCGTCTTCAAAACGGATTTTCCTATCTATTAATGGCATGTTTATAGCCATTTTCTGATATTCTCCTATGATTATTTTCAATATCTGCTTATCCATAATGGCATATTTTTAAAGTGTATTTGCAAATATAAGACAAATATTTTAAAGTATACATACAAATTAATGATAAATATTGAAAAGTATATCTATAATATTTCATAAGCGTAAAAATGTTGATTATACATAAATTAACATTGATAGGGTTAAATAAAGTGAATTTCCTAAATAACAGATAAGCGACAAAGGTATGATTAGTTTATTTAATTAGAGAGAGTATTTATGAAAAAAAGACTAACTATGATTTTGGCC
>JBJFGK010000197.1:0-1800 GCA_051892655.1 Prevotella sp.
TTCGGTAATGAAATAGCCGGTTATGGTTGTGTGTAACATGCTGTAATACGGTTCAGAGAACGTGAAACCAATGAAAAGACTCCCGTAACCGTAATCTTGCGCCTTTGCGGTCTTATGACCTGTTGGTTAAAACAAAGACCGTCATCGTGATACAATGTCAGATGACGGTCTCCTCTCTTAATCTACATTAATACAAACTAAAACTTTTACATGCTACTAATATTTATTTCCAAATCGCCCATTATACCGAATGTTGAGTTTCTTTCGGTCTGATGACCGATTTGGATTTTGTCTTTAGAAGGGCTTTACAAACTTCTTACCATTCCTTATATATATGTTTCCGGGAACGGTAGTCTTTACTTTCAGACCCTGAATGTTGTAGATAGGAGCGTTGTCTTCGTTGTCTGCCTCTATCTCGTCAATGCCGTCTGATGAAGGCCAGAACTTGAATGCCCACAAAGCCATGTCTTGTGTACCGCGCAATAGTAGTTCGTACTTCTTGCTTGGGTCAAGTTCGGTCTCTATCGTGTCAGACTGATGATTGGTCAGCTTGCCATAGTCGTTGGTAGAGTTTATGGTTGTGGTTGACTCGCCTTCGGGTTTTATGTCGATAACGATATGACCTGGTGTTGAAGCTGCACCGTTGAAGTAGATTTTAGCCTTTTTGGTGCCTGTCACTAATAGCGACAGCTGCTTCTGGGTACCCACGCGAATCATGTTGTTTGTGCTGAATATGTAATATGGCACAACCTCATCTGTAATCGGATCTATTTCTACTTGACGGCCACTGACGTTCATTGTTGTCGGGTTAGGCAAAACCCAGTTGGTGTATTCATGCTTGATGCACCATTCGAGTGCGCCTGTTGTTGCGTTCGGCTGTTGTTCCGGAATGAGAGTCGCATCTATATATTCATATTCGTATGCGCTGATTTGGGGTACGTGATGAGACTTTTCTTTTGGCAGCAGAGAGAAGTTGGCTATAAGGTCAACGTTAACGTCTGCGTCAAATGTGTATGTCGCATCGGTAGAATATACTCTTCCGTTTTCGGTCGTCCAGTTCTTGAATTTATATCCTTCGGCTGCTGTGGCTGTAAGTGTAACGCTCTCGCCTTGCATACATGTCACAGATGTCGGTGATACTGTTCCTCCTTCTGCCGGTGAGGCTGTTGCCGTAATGGTAACTTCCTCTTTCTCGGTTTCACCTCCGGTGTTTGAATAAGGATTCAGTGCCTTGTGCAGGCTTTCAACGGTAAGGTTGTATTCGGTATCGTTCAGCTGGCTCAACGCTCCGTTGGCTGCTATGGCTCTTACAGAGTAAGTTCCTTCGCTTGCCGCAGGGTCATAGTAAGCGTTGCCGTCGGTAAATCCTACTATTGTTCCGTTGAGATAGACAACATATCCGCGTGCACCGCTAACGGCGTCCCATGTCACGAAACCGTTGTCGTTGACAATGTTTGTTGGAGGCATTACACCTACGACAGCCTCTTCGGGTGAGAATTCTTCCTTACCTTCCATGTTGTAAATGGCGGTGAGGTCGAGCAGAGACATATCTTCCGCTGTGAGCACTGTTCCCCAGCTTGCTCTGCCTGTCATGTCAGCCGGTGTGCCGTCGCTGTTCATGCTGTTGTATTCTGCAAACGACATGTTTGAGGTGTTGCCGTTGCCTCCCCAGCCTAATGGGTTGATATGGCTGCCGATGCGGGTGTTCATATATACTGTGCCGCAATCGGTATCCGCCCACGGGCGTGCGAGATAACAGTCGGATGCTCCGTTTTCTGCCGTGAGGTCACAATCGTTGAA
>JBJFGK010000198.1:0-1799 GCA_051892655.1 Prevotella sp.
TGAGGAAACGCTCCAACTCATCCTTGTTAGAACATACATTCATGGCGGCACCCGAAAGCACATACGACGGGCGGACGAGAACGGGGAAGCCTACCCTATCTATAAACTTGTTAATGTCTTCCATTGAAGTCAGCGCACTCCATTCCGGCTGGTCTATACCGTTGCGGCTCAACATAGACGAGAATTTAGCACGGTCTTCGGCGTTGTCTATATCCTTAGCCGACGTGCCGAGAATGGGTACATTCAGCGCATCAAGACGCATGGCAAGATTGTTAGGTATCTGACCGCCAGTAGAGACAATAACACCGTGAGGACACTCCATGTCAATGATGTCCATCACACGCTCGAATGTCAGTTCGTCAAAATACAAACGGTCACACATGTCATAGTCGGTAGATACCGTTTCGGGGTTGTAATTCACCATTACGCTACGATAGCCCTGCTTGCGGATGGTATTGAGAGCCTGCACTCCACACCAGTCAAACTCCACAGAACTTCCGATGCGATATGCGCCTGAACCAAGCACGATAATAGAACGCTTGTCGTTCTTGAAATCTATATCACCGGCAACACCGGAATATGTCACATAAAGATAGTTTGTCTGTGCCGGATACTCGGCGGCAAGCGTATCTATCTGCTTTACCACCGGCAATATGCCGTATCCTTTACGCAACTGACGAATCATAAGACCCGCCTTGCCCATATTGCCTACTTCCCGCTCCAGACCGACAGCACGCGCTATCTGGAAATCGGAGAAGCCGTATATCTTTGCCGTACGAAGAAGATCTTTATCCAAAACATTGACACTCTTACATGCTTTGAGCGTCTCGTCTATATCTATGATATGTTTCAGCTTATGCAGGAACCATTTGTCTATCTTTGTCAAGTCGTGTATCTGGTCTATGGTATATCCCTTATGCATGGCTTTAGATATGATGAACACACGTTTGTCCGTAGGCTCTCTAAGGGCCTCGTCTAAATTATCTATTTCCAGCTCCTTGTTCTCGACAAAACCATGCATACCCTGTCCTATCATACGTAATCCCTTCTGGATTGCCTCTTCAAAGTTACGGCCGATTGCCATTACCTCACCTACAGACTTCATAGATGAGCCAAGCTCACGGTCTACACCACGGAACTTGCTCAAATCCCAACGCGGAATCTTACATACGACATAATCAAGCGCAGGCTCAAAGAATGCGCTTGTCGTCTTTGTTACCGAGTTTTTAAGTTCAAAAAGCCCATATCCCAAGCCCAATTTAGCAGCAACAAAAGCGAGCGGATAGCCTGTTGCCTTAGACGCCAACGCCGAACTGCGGCTCAGACGGGCATTAACTTCTATTACTCTATAGTCTTCGCTCTTTGGGTCAAAGGCGTATTGGACATTACATTCTCCTACTATACCGATATGACGTATAATCTTTATAGACAACGCACGTAGCTTGTGATATTCGCTGTTTGTCAGAGTCTGCGAAGGAGCAATAACGATACTTTCGCCGGTATGTATGCCGAGAGGGTCAAAGTTTTCCATATTGCAGACCGTTATACAGTTGTCGTAACGGTCGCGCACCACCTCATACTCAATCTCCTTCCAACCTTTAAGGCTTTTCTCTACAAGAACCTGTGGAGAGAACGAGAAGGCTTTCTCAGCCAACTTGTTAAGCTCTTCTTCATTATCGCAGAAACCGCTACCCAAGCCGCCCAAAGCATAAGCAGCACGTATAATGACCGGATATCCAAGCTCTGCCGCAGCCTTACGGGCCTGCTCTATCGTCTCACAAGCTTCGCTCTTGATTGTC
>JBJFGK010000199.1:0-1791 GCA_051892655.1 Prevotella sp.
CTCGGCAAACTTATTGGCCATATCTGTCGTTATTATGTTTTAGCGTTATTATTATCGGTTTCTTCGGTTGCAATATGTAAGATATCGGGCATATACGGTGAGGTATATGGAGGACAGTCTGTATATTCACAACTTTTAGTTTGCAAAGTTATACAAAAGGGATGAAATATACAAGAAAATTGATGAAAAGCGAAAGCAACTTTTAGCCCCTAATCTGTCATGTGATTTTATGGTGTTTTCAGGCGATAAGGTTGTTGAGTCGGAGCTGTCGGGGTAATGTTTTAAAATACAACTATGCCATTTACGAGTTGTAAACGGCATAGTTAGCCTGTGCGAATAGCGTGTTTTTAAGTCGTAAATATGCTGTTTCCAATCACGGTGCGGCATGCTCGTATTTTGCTGTCAATCATCTCGCTGACATCATAGTGGCACTTCTGTTGTCGCCGTAAACGGGATTAGGAAACGTCGTTGTGCTATTCAATAGGGATTTGTATTATCGAAAGCCATTTTTCCGGGTCTTCTTGGTTCCACGCTCCGTCAACGTAAACGGTTCTCGGATGGTCACTTATGCGGTAGCCGTGCTCGTCGAGATAGCGGAAAGCCTCTGTATAAGATTCGTAAAAGCGGTCGTAAGGACCGTAGTGCTTCATGCAGAGTGCTTTCGGAACCTCTTCCAACCGTTTGAATTTAATGATGTCCGAGTCGTTGCCCATCTCTTCCACCTGCTCGCAGTATTCAATGTCAATGTCGGTAGGAGTGTATTCCTTGTTGTGCTCTATTGTGAAACAGTATCCTGCCGAAGGGCACTTGCAGCCCAAACGGTGCATTTCAGGTCCGATAACGTTTACACACAGTGCGCCCAAGTCGCTGTATTGTTTTATTACTCTGCGATGTGAAGCCACAATAATGGCGGGTAATGATTGGATAGAAAACTTTTCCATTGTCTTGATGTTCTTTTTCGAGTTCGCCATATCAATGAGTTGCTGACGGCGTTTGAGCAAAGTACGTATCTGAAAATTACATTCGGCAATCTTTGTTTTTATCTGACTGATAGACGGTTCATGATACTCTTCATCATAAAGAAGCCTTATTTCTTCAAGCGAAAAGCCCAGATTTTTCAACTCACGTATGTTGTTAAGCCTTTGCATCTGCTCTATGGCGTAGTACCTGTAACCTGTCCATTGGTCAACATCAGCCGGTTTCAACAGTCCCAACTGCTCATAATGCCGCAGCGTCTTTACTGTTACCTGCATCAATTTGGAGAACTCTCCGATTTTTAATTTTGTTTTTTCACTCATTGTATCGCGCGATTACATGTTGTATTTTTGAATTCGATTGCAAAGTTAATCTATGACCTAAGGTACGAGTCAAGACGTTTGGCAATGATTAACATTTATTTAACACTTCCGAGTTGCAAGACTTCAATCTTAATATGGCATATCTTATGATGTCTGTCTGTAAAAAAAACAATGTGCCACCTTCATTGAAAGTGACACATCGTTGAATGTTTAAGTCTGTTTGCCATTTAGAACTTATAACCTAAAGTCAGCAAAACCCGATGACGTTTGTTGTCAACCTTTGCGGCGTTGCATATATTGTTCATTTCGGCAGGCTCGTTTGAAGCAGCGAAATAACTTGTGAAGGGATAGAAATCGCCGCTTTGGGCAGAATATTGGTATGCCAAATCAACGTTGAACTTACCTAAATAGTACCCCAAACCAAACGTTATGCGGTTTGTAGCCTTCCAGTTTACGAAGTCTGTCTGCGATGCATAGTAAGAGCCCCAAGAGT
>JBJFGK010000200.1:0-1788 GCA_051892655.1 Prevotella sp.
TTCAATCCTACAAAGGTTGGTGATGCTTATGTTGGCGGTAACGTTTATGGCGGTTGCTATGAGACAGGTACCGTGCGTGGTGATATCACTATTGATTTGCAAAGTGATATGCTTAAATATAAGGACAAGGAAACTCTTGACAATTCTAACGAACTGCTCTCTTCAAATCCGAAATACTCCGCTCTCAATGTCTATGGTGCAGGTTATGGTATGGAGAGTTATGTCTATGGCAACCCTAATGTTATTTTTGCCAATGGACAGACATGTATTGAACCGGCAAAAGACATTACAACGTTTGCTCCTACCGGAACTTCCGCAAACTTTGTTTATGGTGGCGGACAGCAGGGTAATGTTATTGGTGTTACCAATGTGGAAGTGCTAAACGGACATATCTATAAGTCGGTTACCGGAGGTTCTTATTCCGGATATGTTTGGGGGTCTACTCATGTCAAAGTGGGCTATCCCAAATATCATGTTGTGAAGTTTGGCAAGACCGGTAAATATATTCTCAATCGTATAGACCAAGCCAATAAGGACATAGATAAAGATTTCAAGGCGGAAGGCGATTACAAAGGAATGACTCCTGCAGGTGAAACGATAAAACAATCTATATATCTTGTAACCGGAGACTTCGTTTCAGAAGGTGTCTATAACGATATTGTGGCTATTGATAACGGCACACCTGTAGTAATTACCGAAGCTGATAAAGATAACTATTTTGATACTGTTGATGAGAATACTCTTACAGGTGACGATTGGGAAAAAATTAACATCAAGATAGGCGGAGCAGTTTATGGAGGTGGATATTCTCTTGCTCATGGCGCTTCGGTTATGGCGAACAACACCACAGTATTGAAATTCACAGATACATATCATCTTGATAACGCCTTTACTACAAATGAAGCGCATAAGGCTGAATTGGCGGCTTTACCTAATGGTACAACACGCGGCTTCGGCGGTAATACGACCGTTCTTGTTACCGACCGAATAACAGATACTCCCGCAGAGAGTGATCGCGACCATATCTCTATCTCTCATCAAGAGATGAAAGTGGTAACAGATATCAGTATGGGTACTGACTTACAGGGCTACTATTATAAGGATACTAACGGGAACTACCGTTATATCTACATGGCAGGAAGATATTATGCAGATGGTGAACAAAAGATTGATATCACCAAGAATAAACCTTCTGATATTGGCGAAGACTTAAAAGTTTACGAATATGATAACGAAGGCGGTATCTTCGGCGACGGTCACCTCTCTTATGCGCAAGGCTTCCGTTGTGCTGACCTTACAGGTTATGGTTTCGCAAGCTCGTCAGTACAGAATCCAAAGATTCTTAATACTTTCCAACGTTTGGACGTCTTGAGACTTAAAGACAACTGCTTCACTCTTCTCGGTGCGCGCGACTATGCTACAAACTCTACAGACAAGACACCTTACTCCGTATCACGTGTCGGCGAGATACAAATGATCAGCGATAAGGTAACTCTCAATGAAAGTAAACTTTCTGTTAATAAGGCAGACAAACGCGGTCGCAACTATATGGGATTTGCTAACAACATTCGCTATGTAGGCGCTGTCAATTCAAACGTTAAGTTTACGGATAATATGTATAATGAGACCGGTGAGGAACAAGCAAAAACATATAAGTCATTCAAACAAGAAATCATAAAAGATTACTTCACTACCGGAGAAACCAAGAGTGCTGAATTCTCAAAACGTAATAGCGGAACCGCAAAAAATATGATAGGTATTGCTTCCGGTTATGCTTTGAAGATACAG
>JBJFGK010000201.1:0-1778 GCA_051892655.1 Prevotella sp.
CCAGCTTACGTCAAACCATTTTTCCTTAGAGATAATCCATGCTCCTCCGAGAGACCAGAAGTTACCCCAACGATTATCCGGGTGGAAACGGCTTGATGCGTCACGACGATATGCTATGTTTCCGAAATATTTACCTGCATAATCATATAGCACCTGTCCGAAATAACCCTCTACATTATAATCTGTGGTATAAGAGTTTGCGCTTCCCTTTACAACGGCGCCCGCAAGTTCCGAGTTGCCGGTAGAGAATTGGTTGCTCTTTGAACCGTAGAGGTAATAGTAACGTTGGCGAGTGTACTCGTGACCGAGCAATGCGCTGACGTTATGATCGCCGAATGAGTGGTTCCAATTTAACAGTTGCTGGTAGTTATATGACCATGTACGAGTGTGATACTTGTAAACGATACCGTTTTGTGTCGCATATTGTCCGTAATAAGGATTTATGGTCTGAGTGGTACGCGCCTCGTCTGTCATTACGGTATTTATTGATGTGAACTTGAAATCTTTCAAGAAACGAATCTCAGCTATACCTGTCGCATTGAAAGTATTACCTTCCACGTTACTCTTATTAAGCTGATTGTCTGACAGAGGATTGCTTTGGCTCATATACGGACGCTCAAGTCCGATAACTTCACCGTCACCATAGTCATACATATTTATCTTTGCGGTTTCATCATAAATGATTTTTCCTTCGCCGTCACGTATATAAAGCGGATAGATTGGTGCCATTTGTGTCAAAGCGAAAGCGTTGCCTGATGAGTTGGCATCACCGTCTTCATCAAGATAGTTGCTGTCATAATGGATGTAATTAAACTTACCGCTAACTTTTAACCACGGCTTTAGCTGATAGTCGGCATTAAGACGACCGCTAAGACGCTCGTAATCGCTGGCTGCTGTTATACCTTCATTCTTCAAGTAATTGACAGAACCGTAGAATGAAGATTTGTCATTTGCACCGGATGCCGTTAAAGTATATTCCTGACGGAGACTGTTGTTGTAAGTGGCGTCTGTCCAATCGTCGGGTTGAATCCAATATTCCTGACCGTTATAAGATATCTTACGACCGAGTGTGGCATGAGGATTAAGCTTGCCGTTTGAGCCGATAAGAAACTCTCCTTCGGGCAAAGTATATACATTATAACCAAGTCCGTAAGCGTTGCCTTCGCAAAGATTGGTGTTTGCAAACAGCGCGGCGCGGTCAGTACTATAGCCATACTCGTTCATGGCATAGCTTTTTAAGCCCTGATACCACATCTCATAATACTTGGCCGGGCTGTCTATAGTCTCATAACTTGGTATTGCGCGTGAGTTTGAACCCCATTTTGCGTCAACGGTAATAACTGCCTGACCTTTGTCAGCCTTCTTTGTTGTTATAAGGATAACGCCGTTTGCACCACGTGCACCATACAAAGCAGCAGACGCAGCATCCTTCAATACGGTCATTGACTCTATATCCTGATTGCTGATAGTATTAAGGTCGCCATCAAACGGAGCGCCGTCAAGAATTACCAAAGGTGCATTTCCGGCATTGATAGAACCGATACCGTTGATTCTAACCGACGGAGATGACTGTCCCGGCTGACCGCTGCTGTTGAAGATTTGCATACGTGTGGTCTTACCAACAAGCGCATCTATAGGATTGGAAACCTGCAACTTGTTTATCTCTTCTGCTTTAACAACAGAAGCAGAACCGGTAAAAGCTGACTTCTTTTGTGTACCGAACGCCACAACCATCACTTCATCAAGGTCGTTAGCTTCATGTTCCAAAACGACATTTA
>JBJFGK010000202.1:0-6785 GCA_051892655.1 Prevotella sp.
TAGCTGTAAGGTTATTGCTTGACAATCTTTTTGGTTGTGATGTGGTGTTAAGTCATAATAAGGATGGACGTCCATTTCTTTCTAATGGTTATTGTATCGGCATAAGTCACACTCACGGCTGTGTTGTAATTATTGTTTCCAAACAATCAGAAGTGTCTATTGATGTTGAACATATAAACAATAGGGTAGTGCGTGTGGCAAATCGTTTTATGCGTTCTGATGAAAAGGCCTCTGGATTGATAGGATATCTTATTCATTGGTGTGTAAAGGAAACTCTTTACAAGCTTTATTCGGAAGATGTATTGTCATTTGAAGAGATGCGGATTAATAAGATTCTCGGTAATGATATAGAAGGAAGCGTTGAGTCAGAGAATCTCAGACGAAAAGAAATTGTATGTATGTCTTACAATGTAATAGATAATTGTGTTCTTACATACGCAATTAAAGTGAAATAATAGTCTATATTTGTGTTATATCCACAAAACCGTGCATAACCGCATATATCGTAAGTGCAGAGACACTTTTGGCATTTAGTTTTTCCATGATATTACGGCGATGAGTTATTACTGTAGATAGGCTTATGTTAAGTTTGTCTGCTATCTCCTTATTTATATTTCCTTGAACAATAAGTGATAACACTTCGATCTCTCTGTCTGATAATACATTCTCTCTGTTAGAGGTGGTTGGAGGAAGATTATGTCCATTAGCATGTGCCCGTTGTACCATTGACAGTATTGATTTTATTAAGTCATGTTCCGATTGCCCGGTACAAAGGCAGTGAAAATCGCTTAATTGTGAATTGGGATCTGATGCAGTGGTCAGTACTATTGTCTTGCGCTTGTTGTCAATAAAGAAGTTTCTGTTGTCAAGCACAATACTCATGGCTACAAAGAAATGGAAATATCGGTCTGCATCATATATTTCATCAAGACTATTGATTATGTCAACATTCATCATAGGCATTATATTCGTCAATATACCTTTCAGACCGATAGCTGCAAGTGTGTTGTTGTCAATAATAGCAATTAAAGGCCTCACTCCCGATTGCATGTCGGGAGTGAGGCCTTCATTGTTTTTATATAGTCTTGACATTGTTCTTGCTATTCTCTAAGAAAGGAATCCGAGAAGGGCTCCGGCTGCAACGGCGGAACCGATAACGCCTGCTACGTTAGGTCCCATAGCGTGCATTAGAAGGAAATTGTGACGATCATATTCCAATCCGAGATTGTTTGAGATGCGCGCACTCATCGGTACGGCACTTACTCCGGCGTTTCCAATAAGCGGATTGATTTTTTTGCTCTTCGGCAAGAACAAATTCATTATCTTGACAAATATTACTCCGGATGCAGAGGCTACAATAAACGCTCCTGCACCTATTATAAATATGTAAATGGTTTTCATTGTAAGGAACTCGCTTGCTTGTGTTGAGCATCCCACAGTAAGTCCAAGTAAAATTACAACTATATCATTTAAGGCGCTGCCTGCTGTTTTTGCCAATCGCGTTGTCTTGCCAGATTCTTTTAGAAGGTTGCCGAAGAACAGCATACCAAGAAGAGGAAGACCTGAAGGCACTATGAATGTAGTCAATAATAATCCTATTATCGGGAACAAAATACGCTCTGTCTGGCTTACATAACGTGCCGGCTTCATGTGAATCAAGCGTTCTTTCTTTGTTGTAAGAAGTCGCATGAGTGGCGGTTGTATTACCGGCACAAGCGCCATATATGAATAAGCACAGACCGCAATGGCACCCATTAGGTTGGTACATAATTTAGACGAGAGGAATATTGCCGTCGGACCGTCTGCGCCACCTATGATTGCAATACCGGCAGCCTGATTCGGCTCAAATCCAAGTGCCAATGCAAGCATATATGCAGCAAAGATACCAAACTGTGCCGATGCACCTATAAGTATGAGTTTTGGATTACTGATGAGGGCAGAGAAATCTGTCATGGCTCCAATGCCTAAGAATACCAATGGCGGATACCATCCTTGACGTACACCTTGATAGAAAATATTGAGCACGGAATTGTCTTCATAAAGTCCTATTTCAAGTCCGGCGTCGGCTTTAAATGGAATGTTTCCAAGAATGATACCGAGACCAATCGGCACGAGAAGCAACGGTTCGAAGTTCTTTTTTATGGCAAGCCATATAAAAAAGATACCGGCTATTATCATTATGATGTTACCTACTTGTGCATTGGCATAGCCTGTGTATGACAAGAAGTCTGTAAAATTGCTTTGTATGAAATCTGTGAAGTCCATATCTATATCTTTTATCCTATTGTAACTAAAGCGTCACCTTCCATAACCGTATCTCCTTTTGAGACGACAATAGATGTTATTGTGCCGTCACATTCAGCCTCGATGTTGTTTTGCATCTTCATAGCTTCGAGAATCAATACTGTATCACCGTTCTTTACGGTATCTCCGACCTTGACTTTTACGTCTGTAATTGTTCCGGGCAGCGGAGCTGTGATTCTCTTTCCTGCACCAACTGCTGCTTTAGGCTGTGCCTGACGTTGTGGTGCACTTGCCGGAGCTGCTGCCGGCGCCGGTGTTACAACCGGTGTTGCGCTCTTTGGTCTTTGCGCGGCTGTTACAGGGTTGATAGGACGTTTCATTTCAACCTCGAAAGGTATACCGTTAACATTTACTTTGGCAATGTTGCCTTCTACTTCCATTATTTCTACTTCGTAGTCAACGCCTTGTACTGTATATTGATATTTGTTCATTGCTGTTGTTATTTTATGTGTTTTGGCATTTTTGCCGTATTGTTATTTGTTGTTTACTTTGTTTTTAGACTTGTGCATTCCAGAATGTATGGTGCGGTTTAATTGTTATGATATTGCTCTCGATGTCATGTACGTCATCTTCGTATTGTTTAAGAGCCATTGCTATTACCGCTATATAGATTTCTTTGTCTATACCTCCAGACTGCAGACCGTCTTTAAGCATTACCTTAGTCTTGTGTCCTGTCTCTGCAATTTTCTCTCCTGTCTTCACGGCGGCTCTTATCGGCTGTATTTTCTGTGCTTTTTTGAGAGCCTGTTTATGTGCCATGAAGAGTCCGAGAATACGGAAGAACACGTATAACAAGGCGAGACAGAAGAAGACAATGCCCATAGACAATACCGTTATTCCTATGCCATGAGGGTCGTCTCTTTTTAGTTTGGCAATCTTTGTTTCGTTGGCCTGAATGAAATTTGTTATTCCGGGTGTTACGCAGTCGTCGGTTTTAACCTGCCATTCCGGTGCTCCGTCTTTTGCTCTTGCATAAGAATAGTTGTCAGCCATTACCGGAACGGTCACAGAGTCTATGATATCTATTGCGTTACCGTCATAGAGAGCAATCCAAAGCGGTTCTTTTCCTTGACATTCCGCAGAAAGATGCAATGTGCCTTTTGAGGGGTTGCTTCCTAAGTAGAATACGAGGTGCTGTCGTGCCGACATAACTGTCCATTGGTCTCCATTGGGAATACAACTCATCATCGAGATGCGTTGAGGCACTGTGAGGCTTTTGTCTAATGTCCGGCGGTCTGTCGTGATATACATTCCCCGCACGTTGTAGGTCGAATACGAAGTGTTTGCAAGTTCTATCCAAGCATGTTTTTCTCCGAATTCATCTTGTATGCTTGCTGTATTGTTTGTCAGCACCTCATTTATTTTTATGTTTCTTGCTCCTTGTGCAAGGGCAAATGAGGTGGCGACAGATACAAATGCCAGCAATAACAATGTTTTTTTCATATCAAGGTTTATTCTTTAAAGTTTTATTGTTACATATATCAAATTGTTCATGAACGTGTTTTTAACGTCGTTATGTTCCGCAGAAGAACAACACTATCAATTGCGCCGTGAATATTCTCAGGAACATGGTTAGCGGATATACCGTAGAGTAGCCTATTGACGGTGCTTCTTTGGAGCATGTCGCGTTGGCATAGGCGAGTGCCGGTGGGTCTGTGCATGCGCCGGCGAGCATACCTATTATTGTGAAATAGTTGAAACGGTATCTCCATCTCGCTGTTATACCGACAATAATCAGCGGTATTGTGGTTATGAGAAAGCCTGTATAGACATATTTAAGTCCGTCGCCTTGAATGACATTCTCCAAGAATCCGTCTCCTGCCTTTATGCCTACGCTGGCAAGAAACAGTACCAAACCTATTTCTCTCAGCATCATATTGGCACTTGTTGTCGTATATGTCACCAAATGGACTTTGTATCCATATCGTCCGATTAGTATGGCTATGATTAGCGGACCGCCTGCTATGCCCAGCTTCATAGGCACCGGAATGTTTGGTAAGGTTATCGGAATACTTCCAAACAATATGCCTAAAATTATGCCGATGAATATTGTGGCTATGTTAGGAGCGTTTAGATGTTTGATAGAGTTGCCCATTACGGTCTCAACTCTATTTACTGCGTCCTCCGGACCTACTACCATGATTCTGTCTCCTATTTGTAATGGAAGGTCAGGACTTGCAAACAGGTCCATTCCCTGACGTGTTATTCTGGTCACATTGACACCGTAGACACGTGAAAAGTGCATGTTTCCAAGTGTCTTGCCATTAATGGAAGATTTGGTAACAAGTATTCTTTTGCTTACAAGTGGTATGTCTTGTTTCTCCCAATCCACATCAATGGTCGGGCCGATGAACGCAATTATGGCTTCGGCATCATTCTCGGCGCAGACGATAAATATCTGGTCGCCAACGTGAAAGACCGTCTTTCTGTTAGGAATACTTACGTGTCCTTCGTGCAGCATTCTTGAACAGACAAAGTCTCGATTAAGGAAGTCGTGCACCTGCATGAGCGTTTTGCCTTCAAGATAGGAGTTTCCAACCTTTATAGTCATAAAGTGGGGCTTTACGGAGTCGTCTTCCTCCTCTGCTCTCTTCAGTTTATATTCCTCTTTTTCAATCTTTATCCTGCAAATGTATTTTATGGCTATCATTGCACCGATGATACCTACGACTCCAAGCGGGTAAGCACAGGCATATCCCGATGCTATCTGTGGCACGTCTGTCTTGTCGAAAACAGAGGTCAGAGCCTCGTTTGCCGCACCCAAACCGGGCGTGTTGGTGACAGCTCCGTAAAGCGTTCCGACCATCATCGGCAGGTTTTTGCTGTCTGATGTATCGAAGAAGATATAATAACAAGCGAACATCACGATGATGTTCAACAGAACTATTGATATGGAAAGTAAGTTCAGCGTGACGCCTCCATGCTTGAAACTCTCGAAAAAGCCCGGTCCTACTTGCAGTCCTATCATGAATACGAACAAAATAAGCCCGAATTCCTGCACGAAAGATATTACATTTGGTGGAGCGGTAAACTCGAAATGCCCGGCTGCAATGCCGGCAAACAACACGAAAGTGACACCTAACGATATGCCGCCAATCTTTATCTTGCCCAGATAAACACCGGCTGATATCACAATGGCATACAATAAGACGATATGCGCTATTGAATCTGTTGTTGTAAACAAGTTAATTAGCCATTCCATAACAAACATAATTTAGTGCTGCAAAAGTAGATAAAATATTGCTCATTCTGCAAATTTTGTGCAATTATTTTCGTTTTTGTAATGCAAGTTTTTCGTTGTTTTAATGTCTTTATATAAAGATGCATCCCTCTGATTGTAATCGTTAAAGACAGACGCTGTATCCTTGCGGTTTGAAAACATTATGTTTACGACTTATAAACACTATGTTTACGACCTCCAAACAGCATGTTTACAACCAATAAACAGCATGTTTGCATTTCTTGAACGCAATCGTTGCAAAGATTCAACGCCTGTGTTTTGACAAATGAAGATTTGCATTAAGCCTTGTATTTGTTACCGGTACCAAATTAAAACCTTATAAAAATACAGTTTTAATGATAAAATCTCTTTATATATTATTGTACGTAAGAAAAAAACACTAACTTTGCATGGATTTTGCGGGTGCATGTCTCAAGGTGTTTCCTATATGATTTCTTATGGTATTTTCAAGTGCCGCCAATGCAGACATGTCACTACGTTTATTTGTTATCGGTATTTAATACATAGAACAATAAAACTTATATAAAAAATTTTTTATGTCAAATTGTAGAGAAAAGCTCTTTACAGAGTTTAAAGCACCGACGCGACAGGAGTGGTTGGACAAGATCCAAGTAGACCTGAAAGGCGCCGATTTCAACAAACGCCTCGTTTGGCGTACAAATGAAGGCTTTAACGTGCAGCCGTTCTACTTGAGAGAGGATGTACAGAAATTGCAAACACCGGAATCAATGCCCGGCGAGTTCCCTTATGTAAGGGGTAACAAGAAAGGCGATAACAGTTGGTATGTGCGTCAGGATATCTTTGCCGATGACGCGAAGGCTGCAAACGCCAAAGCTCTTGAAGTTCTTGACAAAGGAATAGACTCTTTGGGATTCCACATCCCGGGCAAGAGCCTTAGCGCAGACTATGTTGAGACACTGCTTGAAGGCATAGTTTGTGACGCCGTAGAGCTGAATTTCAGCACTTGCAAGCGTCATAGTGTTGAACTTGCCAATATCCTTACATCTTATTTCGAGAAGAAAGGATACGACAAGAACAATATTGTAGGTTCCATTGACTGGGATCCGATGGAGAAAATCGTGATGAAAGGAGCCGATACGACACAACTCCTTCCCATCGCAGCCGAATTGGTTAATGCTCTGAAAGATTATCCGAAGTTCCGTTGTATTACAGTCAACGCCGTATATCTCAACAATGCCGGCGCATATATCGTACAGGAGTTGGGCTACGCTATGGCTTG
>JBJFGK010000203.1:0-28632 GCA_051892655.1 Prevotella sp.
TATCCGCTTATGCTTGTTGTGGAAAAGGCGTTCGGATTTATATCAAATGTCACGCTTATAGAACTTTCCAACACAAGTAAAGACTTGTTGAGACGTCTCAGCGAGACGGCACCCGGCACTTTCCAACATTCTCTTATGGTCGGCAATCTTGCAGCAGAGATAGCCAACAAAATAGATGCCAAAGCCCAGCTTGTCAGAACGGGTGCCATGTACCACGATATTGGCAAGATGCTGAACCCGGCATGTTACACGGAAAACCAGTTCGGCGATAATATATTAGATAACATGCCACGTATAGAAGCTGCGCAGGTGGTTATCAGCCACGTAACCGACGGTTTGAAACTTGCAGACAAGTACAATCTGCCTGGAGTGATAAAAGATTTCATCAACACTCATCATGGTACGGGAAAGGCAAAATACTTTTATGTGTCTTACAAAAATGAAAATCCAGACAAGCCGGTGGATGAATCTCTGTTTACTTATCCGGGAACAGATCCATTTACACGTGAACAGGCCATTCTTATGATGGCAGATACGGTGGAGGCGGCATCAAGGTCTCTTGATGAATATACTGAGGAAAGTATCTCAAAACTTGTTAATCGTCTTATTGACCAGCAAGTTGAAGAGGGCTTTTTCAGATATTGTCCCATTACGTTCCATGACATAGCTGTTGCCAAGCAGGTTCTTACAGAGAGACTCATGTCTATTTACCACACGCGGACGGTATATCCAGAATTGAAAAAACAATAGTTGCGGACTCTTGCGATAATTGTTGCAAACAGCTGATATAACTGCAAAATTTGCAACTCTCATTGTTAAATACGCATCGTTAATTGTTTACGAATACAACGTTGCACTTTACAATCCGTAAAGTGCAATTTTTTCTCGCTCAAATCATTATTCCGGTGATAATATCCTGTGAAAATTAGATATGGAGCGATAAAATAATCATCCTGCAATATGATTGTCACATACTGGAAGTGAAAATTTAAGTATGAAAAAGAGTATGATGTTAAGTATGTTTCAACAGATGATTGCAGGATGATATTTATTGTATGTTATCCTGTCAGTTCCCTCCCGCAGCTCTGTACAGCTTTATCAGGCTTTGCATCTCTTCAAATCTGTCGGATATCTCGTTTAGACGTGATGAGAGAAGCGATTGTCTGGCGGTTATTACTTCCAGATAATTGGTGTTACCGTAAATCATCAGTTTATATGTCGATGCTACAGCCGACTCGAGAGCTGCCGTGCGCTGTGTGTCCAACTCAATGGCTTGGCGTGCCGTCTGTAATTGTGTCAGAGCATCATTGACTTCTGCACCGGCTTCAACAAGTTTTTGGCTGAAATTGACAATCGCTTTTTCTTGTCTTGCTTTGGCGGTTTTAAGGTTCGCTTTGTTTATGCCCCGATTGAATACAGGCTGTATTAGCGAGCCTATGGCCTCAAGAAGCCATCGCCCTGGATTGATGATGCCTTGTGCCGAATTGTTAGTCCACCCTGCTGTTCCGCCTAATGTCAGGTTCGGATAAAAGGCGGAGCGAGCCTTGTTTGTGCCGTAAAAGGCTTCGGCAAGTTGCCATTCGGCTTGCTTTATATCAGGTCTGCGCGACAAGGTTTCCAATGATATGCCTCGTGATATGTCTTTTGACAATATGATTTCAAAGACATTACTTCTTTCGATAGGCTGTGCCGGTATGCCGATAAGTACGGATAAGGAGTTCTCCAATTCGTGTATCTGCTTTTCCAGCATGATAGCCGAGACTCTAATTTCCAATAGTGAAGACTCGCTTTGTGACACAGCGGCTTCTGTCTGTTGCCCGGCGTTCTTGAGAGACTTCATCGTTTTGAGTGTCTCTTCCCAACTGTTTACGGTCTCTTTTGTAATTTCGAGTTTCTTGTCCAATGCGATAAGAGAGTAATAAGATTCGGCAATCGAGGCGATAAGTCCTGTTCTTACAAACTGCTCGTAGGCGCGTGATGCTTCAAACGAAGCGTGTGCCGCTTTCTTGGCATTGCGGAGAGAGCCCGAAATATCCGTTTCCCACTCGGCTGAAGTCCCTATGGTATAACTCTTGACGGCCTTGTCAGCATCGTAGCTTATGATGTTGCCTTGTGCTTCTATTGACAAAGAGGGCAGAAAGGCTTGTCGCGATGCAGCGAGAGAGGCTTCCGCTTCTGTTATCGCAAGGCGTGCCGACTGCAGATCGGCATTGTTGTGAAGTCCTGTTTCAATCAATCGTATAAGACAAGTGTCTCCAAACAACTCCCTCCATGATATCGTGTTTGTTCCGGTAGTGTCATAACAGACAGTGTCTCTCAATATTTCGTTGGTAATGACGGTCGCCGGTCCTCTGAAACTTGTGAATGTGCTGCAACCGCTTGCTATCAATGCGGTGATAAACATATATATTAGGTGTCTCATAAATGTCTTTCTTTTATAATGTTTTTGATTACGGTTGTTGTCTGTTATCTGTTGCGCGTCCCGGCATTACACGTTCTTCTATCGTCTGGAAGACGATGAAAAGCACAGGAACGATAAACAACAGTGCCGTTGTGCCTACAAGCATACCGCCGACAGTTCCCACGCCTAATGAAATATTGCCGTTGGCACCGGCACCTGTTGCCACTACAAGCGGGAACAGACCTATTATCATTGTCAGAGCCGTCATAAGAATTGGTCGCAGACGTGCTGTGGCGGCTGATAATGCCGCTTGACTTATCGACATGCCATTGCGGCGTCTTTCGGCAGCATATTCGGTCATTAAAATGGCGGTTTTTGACAACAGTCCGATTAGCATTATCAGTCCGGTCTGCATATAGATGTTGTTCTCGACATCGAATATTTTTGCAAAGATGAAGCTTCCCAACAAGCCGAAAGGAATAGACAACATGACAGCCAACGGCACAAACAGGCTTTCATACAACGAACATAGAATGATGTATATGAAAATGATACATATAATAAAGATGAAGACTACGGATGTTCCAGATGAAGATTCCTCACGCGATGTGCCTCCATACTCATAGCCGTAACCGGATGGAAGACGTTGTTTCGCCACTTCGTCAACGGCTTTTATCGCATCGCCGGTGCTGTATCCGTCGGCAACGGAAGCATTGACTGATATGGTTCCGAACAGATTGAAGCGGTTGAGAATTTCCGGACCGTAGGTTTTGGTAAGCCGGATGAATTGACCTATAGGAACCATGTTGCCGTCAGCGTTTCTTACATACATACTGTTAAGCGACTGTTTGTCCGTTCTTTGCTCAGGTTTCGCCTGCATCATGACACGATAAATTTTGGAAAAGCGGTTAAGATTGGATACATAGTTGCCGCCGATATAGCAGGACAACGTGCTTAGGACATCTGTCGGCGATACGTTTGCCTGTTTGCACAGTGCGGCATCTACCTCAACAAGATATTGCGGATAACGTGTGTTGAATGTCGTCACGGCACTTTGTATCTCCGGACGCTTGTTTAGCTCTGCAAGAAAATCAGTGGTGTTGGCAAACAATGTCTCTATGTCGCCCCCTTTAAGGTCCTGTACGTATAACTCAAGACCGTTGGTCATGCCATATCCCATTATCATTGGAGGTGCGAAGGCAAAAACTTGCGCCTCCTTGATATCGGAAGTCAGGGCCATTATAGTGCCTATAACCGCATCCTTGCTGTCCGATTCTTTCTTGCGTTCATCCCAGTCTTTCAGCCTTACGATAAATGTTCCTCCTGCACTGCTTTGTCCTCCGCCCATCATGTTGTATCCGCAGACGGTTGCATAATGATATATTTGAGGGATGTTTTTCAGCTTGTTCTCCACTTTCCCCATTATTCTTTTTGTCTCGGCAAGTGTGCTGCCGGGTGAAGTGGTAACAGATACAAACACCGTTCCCGTATCTTCATCGGGAATAAGACCCGTCTTGGTAGTCTTGACAAGTATGAAGAGACATACGCATGCCACCACAAGTGCCATCCCCGTAAGCCGTTTATGCCTGAAAAAGAAGGAGACGGCAGTCTTGTATCTGATGATGATTTTGTTGAAGGCCGTGTCAAATGCAATATGAAATCGGGATGAGAAGCTGAGTTTCCCGTCTGAACCTTTGTCATTATGCGGTGTCATGATAAGCGCGCATAGTGCCGGACTCAGTGTAAGGGCATTAATGGCCGATAAACCGACAGCGGCTGCCATCGTCAGACCGAATTGTGTGTAGAATGTTCCGGTCGTTCCTCCCATGAAACTGACAGGGATGAATACCGCCATGAATACCAGCGAAGTCGTGATAATGGCAGATGTAATGCCGCTCATGGCCTGTACCGTAGCTTTATATGGCGATTTTTCGCCATCGTCAAAGCGGGCTTGCACTGCTTCTACCACGACAATGGAGTCGTCAACGACCGTGCCGATGACTAACACCAGCGCAAACAAGGTAAGCAGATTGATTGTAAAGCCGGCGACATATAGGAAGGCGAATGTGCCGACAAGCGATACAATTATGCCTATAAGGGGTATAAACGTGGAACGTACACTCTGTAAAAAGATGTAAACCACAATGATGACAAGAATAATGGCTTCAAACAGCGTCTTTATGACATTCTTTATCGAGGCGTCAAGAAAGTCTTTGACACTCATCATGTCTTCAAGAACCAACCCTTCCGGCAGGTCTGCCCTTATATCTTCTGCCACTTTGTCTATCTCTTTTATTATATCGTTGGCGTTTGAACCGGCTGTCTGCATGGTCATGAATGTCGCTCCGGGATGACCGGATACCCCTCCTGAGAAATTGTATGAAGTCATTCCAAGCTCTATGTCCGCAACGTCCTTAAGCCTTAACACATTGCCTTCGGATGTCGTGCGTATGACAAGATTGCCGTATTCCTCGCTTGTCTCATATCTGCCACGATATTTCAGCGTATATTGGAACGTGTTGTCACAGTCTTCTCCGAGCGTTCCAGTAGAAGATTCAATATTCTGTTCTCCCAAAACAGCCGTTACGTCAGACGGAACAAGGCCGTAAGAAGCCATTTTGTCGGGTTTTAGCCATATACGCATGGCATAATCATTACCCATGACCATCACTTCTCCCACTCCTGAGATTCTTTGTATCTTCGGTATTACGTTTATTTTAAGGTAATTTGCGAGGAACTTTTCGTCATAATTGTCGTTTGTGCTATAAAGGGACATCAGTTTCAACTGGCTGGTTTGTCTCTTTTGTGTGGTGACACCTATCTTCGTCACTTCCTGCGGCAATGTCCCTTGTGCCTTAGTAACGCGGTTCTGCACGTTGATGGCAGCCATGTCGGGGTCGGTGCCCTGCTTGAAATATATGGTAATGGTGCCACTTCCGGTGTTTGTGGCAGATGATGTCATGTAGCTCATGTTCTCCACGCCGTTGATTTCCTCTTCTAGAGGGACGATAACCGACTTTTGCACGGTCTCGGCGCTGGCTCCCGTGTATGTTGCTGATACTTGTACGGTTGGCGGAGCAATATCCGGATATTGCTCGACGGGGAGATTTATCAAGCCAATGAAGCCGAGCATTACTATAAGCACGGAGATACATACGGCAAGAATAGGCCTGTCAATAAACAGTTTTATTTTCATCGTTGATTAAATATATGGTTCATTATTTATATATGCTATAGTCTCAATATGAAACTTCCGTTCCCTCTCTCAACAGACCCGCACCTGAAGAGATGATGACGTCTCCTTTCTCCAGCCCGCTATCGACAATATATGTTTTACCGTTGTTTATTGGCAGTACGTTTATTTGGCGTGCCTTTGTCTTGCCATGTACGATAGTGTAGACAAATATCTTGTCTTGCAGTTCGTAAGTGGCTTCTTGAGGTATGACAATACAGTCTTTTTTTACCGTTGGTACAACGATATTGCCTTGTCCTCCGCTTCTCAGTATCCCGTTGTTGGTAAATGTTGCGCGTATAGTCACTGTTCCGGTCTTGCTGTCTGTTATGCCGCTTATTGCATCAATACAGCCTTTCAGCTCATATCTTTTGCCGTCGTTTAATACAAGCCCGACTTGCGGCATGTCTTTTATTATGTTTTCGGTGCCGCCGGACTGTCTTGTGAGACTGAGCAGTTGTTTTTCGGTCATGGAAAAGTAAACATGCATCTTCTTGTTGTCTGAAACGGTCATAAGAGGAGTGGTTATGCCGGGACCGACCAACGCTCCGACTCTGTATCGTGTCATTCCGGCTTTTCCGTCAACAGGACTTTTGATTACCGTATATGATAGATTGTTTTCAGCTTTTACAAGTTCGGATTTCGCCTGTGAGAGACTTGCTTGGCTTTGTCTTAATGTATTACATGCGGTCTTTAAGTCAAAAGCAGAAATGACACCGTCTTTGTAAAGCATTTTCTTGCTTTCTACAGTCAAGGAAGCGTTGGCGACGGCTGCTTCAGCGCTTTCTACGTTTGCTTTGGCTGTATATACGGCGGCATTGTATGGGACTTGGTCCAATATGAATAACGTCTGTCCTTTCTTCACATTTGCGCCTTCGTCAACACAGACTTGGGTTATCAGCCCCTCAATCTGAGGATATATGTCCACATCTTGCAGCCCGCTGATTGTTGCGGGATAGGTACTTTCTATGGTCTGGTCGGATGTTGAGATAACCATTGTCGGATATTTCTGTTTGTTTTTCTTGTCCTGCGATTCTTTACAAGACATAAACCCTTGCGTTGCCAACAGCAACAATATCAGAGTGTAATGTAATTTGTTTGTTCTCATATTTTGTTTAAATAGTGATAAAATCATGGAATATCATTCGCTTGTATTGATGCGCGAAGTATAAACGGCAACAAAAGTATTATTGAAACCGGACAAAGGAACAGACACAATGATGCCTTAATTGGTCAGAAATGAAACACTTAACTTTAAATAACAGTCTTTATGGCTGTATTGAAATACTATTTTTACATTTTGAAACATCAGAGTGTTAATATTTATTTGAAAATGTTGCCATTATTGTCATGATGTTTACTTTTGCTTATCTTTGTTTACCATAATTACAGGAATCAGATATGGACTTTGATAAATTTGCTTCGGACAAAACCGGTTGTTATGTTGCGGAAAACGGTTTCCTTTTATGGAAGATATGCGGTAATGATTGTTTTGAACAATGTGTGTTTTCTGACAAGGGGAGAAGCATTATAGCGCATTTGCTTTTATGTAAAGGAGAGATTGTGTTGAGGCATGGAGAGGATGTGCTGGTAATGAACTCTCCGTCCATCGGCTGCTTTGTTGATCGTCCGATGCTTCAACTTTTGTCTGTATCGGCAGATGTTACGGCGTATGTGCTGATAAGTAAAGACGAGTTTACGGGAAGATTGTTTATGGGAAATCCTCCTATTCCATATACCTTTTTGCTGAAAGTGAGGCAAAGTCCGATAGATTATCTTGATGACAACACATTGGAACTGTATAGCAGACGTGTTGAAGAGATAATGAAAGCATGCGCTGACGACAAGCATATTTTCAGGGTAAAAAAGATAAAATGTGCGATATGGATGTTTATCATGGATATTGTAAACCTGTATATGTCATTGAATGGATGTCGAGAACAGTTTGGTGCAGGCAGTAGGTCAATGGAACTCTTTACCCGTTTTATGCGTCTGCTTCCCGAACATGTCGCAACGGAGCATCTTGTAACATTCTATGCGGCACGGCTATGTGTCACACCGCAATATCTTAATAGGGTAGTCAAGAGCGTGTCGGGACGGAGTGTGTCCTATTGGATTAACTTTACATTGGTCGGAGAAATATCACAAAGACTCTTGCGCAGCGATGATACGATACAGTTGATAGCAACACGGTTAGGATTTACGGACCAGTCTGTTATGGCTAAATTCTATAAAAGACAAACGGGATGTTCTATGTCTGATTACAAAAAGAAAGTATTGGATGTGATAAAGGGACAATGAAAGGAGTCATCTTATATATGCACAAAACCGCAGAACTGTGCATATATAACGCATATCTTTGTTAATAATATTTAAACAATTATGCTGTTTAAGGAAAAACAGAACAATAGTCCTAACTTTGCAGCCAATTTTTTAATAGTATTTTTCAAACATGAACAAATTTAAGACATTTTTTCTTGCATTTATTTCGGCACTTACGATGACGGCAAATGCAGGCGGTATTTTAACAAATACAAATCAAAACATCGCATTCTTGAGAAATCCGGCACGTGACGGAGCCATTGCCATAGACGGTGTATATAGCAACCCTGCCGGAGTGGTGTTTCTGGAAGACGGCTTTCATCTTTCTTTGAACATCCAGAATGCGCATCAGACAAGAACAATAACATCTACCAACCCTTATTTTGCCTTAGGTGCAAAGAATGACGGTAAAGATACAAAGGTGTTTAAAGGCAAGGCCGATGCACCGATAATACCTTCCATACAAGCCGCTTATAATAAAAGCGATTGGAGTTTCCAGTTTAACTTTGCCATAACGGGCGGTGGCGGCAAGTGCGAATTTGCCAACGGACTCGGTTCGTTTGAGAGTGTCGTCGGCCAAATAGCCAATAGTCTGGAGCCATTAGGCTCTACAGGATATGATGTAGACGGATATATGCAGGGCAGACAGTATTATTATGGTTTTCAATTGGGTGCGGCATATAAGGTAAACAACAATCTTTCTGTCTATGGAGGCTTGAGACTGTTGTATGGTTCGGCGTCTTATAAAGCGAAATTGGACAACATAAAGGTCAATACAGCCAATGGTTACGTACCTTTTGACCTGTTTATCGACGGTTCAATGACAACAGTCATAACCGGCATACAGCAGGTGGAGGGTGCTATCGGACAATATGAGCAAGCGGGAATGACTCCTCCGGCGGAACTGACGGCAAAGTTGCAACAACTGCAAGGCGTAAAAGGAAGTCTTGAACAGCTGGTTCCTTATAGCGAAGGTGTCAATCTTATGTCCGATCAGACCGGTTGGGGTGTTGCGCCGATTATCGGTATTGATTACAAGACAGGCAATTTCAATTTTGCAGCCAAGTATGAGTTCAAGACACGCATGAGAATGAAGAACAAATCTACCGTTAAAGAGGCAAGCGTAATACCTGCCGTAAATAAGTTTAAAGACGGTTCCGATGTGCCGGAAGACTCTCCGGCCCTGCTTGCTTTGGGTGCCGAGTGGTCGATAACACCAAATGTAAGGGTCAATCTCGGCTATCATCACTTCTTCGATAAGGACGGTCATCTCTACGAACATCAGGAAAAGCTGCTCGGAGGTGATACAAATGAATATCTCGGAGGTGCTGAATGGGATGTTACAAAGCGTCTTCAGGTCAGTGGCGGACTGCAGTTTACACGTTATCAGATGACAGACGAATACATGAATGACATGTCTTTTGTAGTCAATTCTTATAGTTTCGGTTTTGGTTTAGGCTACAAAATATCTGAGAAAGTTAAGGTTAATGTGGCTTATTTCCAGACAAACTACACCGATTATGACCGCGTTACATCCGTAAGTCCTCGTGTGAGCGATTCCTTTACGCGAACAAACCGCGTTATAGGTGCGGGAGTTGACTTGAAATTCTAACAGACCTTTATATATAAGATCTAGGTGTATAGAAGATAAGACTCTTGCTTTTACACCTTCGGGTTTAACGAAATGAGGTGCGCATGTGCGCACCTCATTTCGTTAAACAGGATAATGGAAATCAAGGATCTACGTCAAAATAAATTTGTACGGTCTTGTATTCCTTCGTGTTCAATATCGTTTCTTGTGCCCGATGCAGATAATCGCGGGCTTTTTCAAGATTGATGCTGTGTTCAAGTTTTATTACCACCTTGCGTATGTGCATGGTCTTTATCCTTGAAACGGCGGGTTTGTCGGGACCGAGTATTCTTTCTCCGAACCAACCGCGCAGCATGTTACCCATGGCTGTGGCTGCAGCATCGACAACAGGTTCTTCACGATGTTTCAGATAGGCATATATGAGCCTGCAGAACGGCGGATAGACAAACAGACGACGCTCTTCAAGCTGTTCGGAACAGAATCCTTCACTGTCGTTGGCGGTAATCTGACTTATAACAGGTAGCTGAGGGTTCTTGGTTTGCAGAATTACCAGTCCGCGTTCTCCCTTTCTTCCTGCCCGTCCCGCCACTTGGCTCATCATTGCAAAGGCGTTTTCGTATGCCCTGTAGTCAGGATTGTTCAGCATTCTGTCGGCATCGAGAATGCCAACCACACCGACGTTGTCGAAGTCAAGCCCTTTGGTAACCATCTGCGTGCCTATCAGTATGTTTGTACGTTTGGATGCGAAGTCCGAAATGATGCGTTCGTAGGCATCCCGAGCGCGTGTAGTGTCAAGGTCCATGCGTGATATGCGGGCTTCGGGAAATTCTTCCATGATGATATCCTCTATCTTTTCTGTGCCGAGACCCTTGCCTTTTATATCTTTACTTCCGCAACAAGGACATTCGGATGGCATTTCGTATATCGTTCCGCAGTAATGACACGTGAGCCTTCCCAAACGTTTATGATATGTCAGAGGCACATCGCATTGTTTGCATCGTGGCACCCAGCCGCAAGGCTTACATTCTATCATCGGTGCAAAACCCCGTCTGTTTTGGAATATTATAGCCTGACGTCCTGTCTGAAGCGCAGAACGTATGGCTGCAAGCAATGCCGGAGAGAAACTGCCTGTCATTATCTTACGTCTGCGTAGGTCTTTCACATCAACCACTTGTATTTCCGGCAGGCTTATGTCGCCATATCTTGTGTCAAGTCTTACATAACCGTATTTGCCTTTTTTAGCATTATAAAGGCTTTCTATTGAAGGTGTAGCCGAGCCTAAAAGGGTTTTAGCACCCCACATGTGCGCTGCCATTATTGCCACGCTGCGGGCATGATAGCGTGGTGACGGGTCTTGCTGCTTGAAAGATGACTCATGCTCTTCGTCAATAATTATCATCCCAAGACGTGAAAACGGCAAAAGTACTGCCGAACGGGCACCCAGAATAACGTCATAAGGATTGTCTGACATCTGCTTCTTCCATATCTCCACCCGCTCGGCATCAGAGTAGCCCGAATGATATATGCCAAGACGTTGTCCGAAGACCTGACGCAAACGTTGGCAAATCTGCACCGTGAGAGCTATTTCCGGCAGCAGATACAGCACCTGCTGACCTTTGTCAAGTGCCTGTTGTATGAGATGAATGTATATCTCAGTCTTTCCGCTCGATGTGACACCATGAAAAAGGACAACGTCTTTCTTGATGAAGTTGAACAGAATGTTGTTATAAGCGTCTTGCTGTTTGTCGCTGAGGCCCTTCAGCGGCTTGATGTCATACGCATTGCCCGTATTCAGACGTCCCACTTCACGCTCATAGGTGGCGAGAATGTTTCTTTGCAAAAGGCTGCGCAATACCGCTACCGTGCAATGTGACTCGTTTAGCAGTTCTTCACGGCTCACTTCTCTTACCATAGAGTCATCGTTGCTGTCAATGGATATGTCCCAATGTGATAGGGACAGATAACATTGCAACAGGTCTTTCTGCTTTTTTGCTTGTCTTAGCATGGATAAAGCGATGTCAAGCGACTGTTTTGTGCGGTAGGGTAGAGACAATTTTATATAAGTTTCGGTTTTCGGGCGATAAGAATCATCGTTCTTTAATCCGGCGGGGAACGCCGCATTATAGACATCGCCTATCGAAGACATATAATACCGTGAAATCCATTGCCATAGTTTCAGCTGTCTGTCGCTTACCATGCGGCTGTCGTCAAGCACGGCGTTGATGTCTTTGACCTTGAATGTGGGAGTATTGTCGTGGATATTGGCAACGATACCGATATACGTCTTGTTTCTGCCAAAGGGAACACGCACTCTGAAGCCCGTCTTTACCTTTTCTTTCAGACTGTTAGGAACAGAATAGGTAAACACGCCTTCAAGTGGAAGTGGCAGTATGATGTCTGCGTATATCATGGCGATGCAAAAATAATTAATTCTACATTAACATACAAGAATAACAAGTTAAGTTTTTGCGATAGCCCGACAACATAACAGGCAAAGATTACAATGATGTTTAGAGATTGTAAAAAGCATACTTAGGAGTCGTAAACACTATAATTAGCTATACTAAGTAGCATAGTTAGCCTTCCTAAATAGCCAATTTATAAGTCAAATAACGGCGAAAGAGAAGAGTGTTTGTGTGTATTACGGAATTATTTTTAAGGCATATTATTTCTGCAATTATTTTAATCTCATGCAGGATAGATATATGCAGAAATCATACAAGAATAGCTTTATCTCCGCGATTAAACTATGAAAATTGTTGAAATCATGCAATCATGATATTATTCATATTTCCTGCTATTATTGTATGTTTATACAAAGCCGTTTATAAATAGACAATACACATTAGATACGCTTAAAATTGATAGAACTCAGGCTTATGACTTTAAGGCTTTATACAATTAAAAAAGCAGAAGATAATTAAATCTTCTGCTTGAAAATAGTGTTATTTCAATTTACATTATTATCAGAAATAGTATGCAGCAGATATCTGCCACGTATTTGCCCTGCCTTTGAATGCAGTTTTGACGCCGTCGGTGACTGTTATTTCTCCTGTTTTACCACAAACAATGTTGTAGTTTGCGCCTATTTGCAAATGCTTGAGAAGCATAACACCGGCACCGAGATTTACGCTGAGTGTTGATGATTTCAGTTTCCATTCTGTAGCGTTGTCCCACAGGGTCTTTGATTTGTCTCCGATATTGAAACCGAACTGCGGACCGGCTGCGAAATAAATGCCTGCAAGGTCGCCAAGACCTAAGTCATAGCGGAGATTAACAGGAATGTTGATAGCTTGCTGTTTGAGTGTCTGGTCGCATGGTGCTCCGTTCTCGTCTGTTACGTCTGTTATTTTAGCTTGGCGTTGGTCGTATAATGCAGCAACGTCAAAGCCGATACCGATTACCGGAATCTTAAACTTTACGGTTGGACCGATAAAGAATCCCGTCTTGTTTGATGTGTTGACAACATCTTTGCTGAAAGACATATCCGTGATGTTAAGACCGCCTTTTACACCAAATTTAACCTGTGCGGCTGCAGGGATAGTAAAACATGTTGCGACAACAGCAACTAAAAGTAGAATTTTTTTCATAATGTTATTATTAACAGATTAATAATAGAAAGGGCCGTCCTTGTGTTAGGGACGGTCCGAAAATAAATATCAGTGTCTTTGTCTGCGTACAGTAACTCGGGCGGAAGAAGATCCTGAACTCCTTGTTGCGGAGGTTTTCTTCTGTTTTACGGCTGTCGTGCTACCGGCGCGACGGTTACGTTTTATCTTGCTGCCTTTGACTTTTACTTCGCTCTTTGCTATACTGTCAAGCGAGTCTTTGCGGGCTTGGTCTCCCCATAGGTTCTTTTCAAACGCAACAAGTTCGTTTTCTATACGCTTCTGCTCTTTTGAAAGTGCTGAATCATTAGGGCAATACTGCCTTAATGTCTTGTCGAGCATGTTGGTTGTCTTGTATATAGGCCCCTTATACATGTTTTTGGTAAAATAGTCGTCCATGCTCATTGTGGCAGCATTGTTGAGATTGCTGGTCATTATTATCTGTTTGCTGAGGAAAGGAGCGATGTCATCGTATTTAACCCAGAACAAAGGATATTTTTGTGGAGCGTCTCCGAAGTCGTCTTCTCTTGTCATAATAGGGCACAGTGCAAGTACTTTCACATGGAAAGTGGCAGAGGCCTGATCATAATAGGCAGCTTCTTTGACGTAATATGATTTCACTTCACGTGAGGGGATGTCGCTGTCATCGATGCGTATGCCTCTGTTTACACGTTCATAATAAATATGATAGTTGTCAAGAAACGCTTTTTTCTTTATTTGTGAAGAGTCGGTAAATACTTCGTTTCCATCAAGACGGTATTCGTAAGCCGGGACATTGTTACTCAATACAAGTTTGAAGATGTATGTGAAAAGATTCATCTGTGTACCGACAGGCTCTATCGGATAGTAAAGTCCTGCATTGGCATCTTCTTCGAGATTGATTTCTCTGTAAATGTCTCTGCGCCATACAACGTCTTCCGACATAGGAGCTGCTGTCGGGAAAGATATTCTTGCCCTTGTAGTAATGGCATTAGCCTTAGAAGCATTTTTTTGTTGCTGCTCTGTGCGGCGTGCTGCAGGCTGTGCCGTCATATCAATGATGCATACTGTCATGAAAAATGACAGCAACAGAAGCTGTTTGGTTATAGCGGAACTCAATATAGAGTTACTGCTTTTTTTACTGTTTATCAAGAACTTTCTCATATTATATATCTATGATGAGGTATTTTTGTGTTATTTCACTATAATCTCCATTGTTGAGGGCAAACTTCTTTTTATCCCGTCTGGACCGATAGCCGAGATACGGGTAATATAGAAGCGTTTGTTCCTTGAAAGAGTTCTGAATGTCTCCCTTTGTCTTTGGCTGAAAGAGTCACCGTTAGATACCATTGGAACGGCATTTCCCATATTGTCATAAAATACGGTCTCAAAACTTAACACCTTGAACGGGATGTCAAGCAAACCGTCATCAATGGCTGCCTTGATGCCACTGATATTCATAAGTGACGCCTTAGCCAATCCTCCTGTGCGGAACCTGTTGTCTCCAATCTGGATGTAAGGGGTTGGGTCAGGCAGTTTGCGCACATGGAATGTATATTGTCCCATAGTCTTGGCATTTCCGGTCTGTAGTGACATTACATTTATTATTATGTCTTTGCCTACAGCCGTCGGGCGGGCGATATACTTGCCTGGTCCGACAGGTTGCAAAGTGCCTCCTGTCATGGTTGCCGATACTTTGTTGAGAGGAACGCCGGGAATACTTATGCTTATAGGATTGTTGAATCCGGCATAGAGGACATTCATAAGGTCGGCAGACACGGTGGCACTCGGATCCACAACGGTATATTTTTGTGTAAAGTCACGACGTATGGTTTCTCCGTTGCCGTTCTGCATCGTTATATATCCTGTAAGGTTAAAGTCTCCTGTGCGACCTGTTATTATCTCGTAAGTATCATTCTTGAGGTGCATTTCACGGCCGCCGATGAATATTTGCGGATGTTGGGTTGTATCGACAGCTGCCATGACAATTTTTGCCGAGAATTTGTCTCCTCTAACGACTGTCTGTGCGTTGGGAATGACAAATGCGCTCAATTTATTTACGCGTATGTCTTTCATGTCGATGTTTGCAACCAAAGTGTGCAATACCTCTCCTTCGGCATAACGTATGTCGCTTTGGAGTTTTGACAACAAAGTGACGGCGGCTGCCACAGGCATGTCTTCAAACATATATTCCTGCCAGTTCTTTCCCATTGTCTTGGCGTTTTTAGGCAGGGTTGTTGTCAAGTTGCTTGCAATGATATTTCTCTGTCGTTCGTCATTTACCAACTTCAAGATCTTTTCACGGAAAGAATTGATGGCGTTATATAGTTTTTCTCCCTGTCCCGTTCCCGGTGCCAGCATGATGCGATTGGCGGCTTCAAGGTCGTCTTTCCGGTTTATATTCATAACATCACCGTCAGAGCCGTCAGCCTCTTTCACTATTGCGACTTTCAACTGTTGTGCGAAATTATAGAGCGAATCGCTCATCCTTTTAACGGCAGTGGCTTTCTCAAACCATACTTTGACTTTTTGAGGATTGGATTTCATTTGTGCCTCAAAGTCACCATATATCGCCTGATTCTCGTTAGAAGAGTTTTCAGTCGTACGGTTCAGACTCTCTTCCACAATGGAGAACCCGTCAAGCACCTCGTTGGATACATTCAGTGCGAGCATTGCCATCAAGACAACATACATAAGGTTTATCATCTTCTGGCGGGGAGATATCGGTCTTTTCTTTATAGCCATTCTTATTATACTTCAGCGTTGTTCCCGTTGTTTGCCGCCACCCGCATATTGACGGTCATGGCTTCTATCATACGGGTATATATTTTGTTGAGTTGTTCTATTTGAGATGCCATTTTGCGTGACTGCTCATTAATCTGGTCAATGGTACCAATTTGTGAGCTTGCGCCTTTAAGCTGCATTTCATAGACTTTGCATATTCCGGTAAGTGTACGGTTAAGATTTTCCATTTCTTCGGAGTCTCTTGTCAGACGTGCACTTTGTTCTGAGACTTTGGCAAGTGTCTCAGTAAGTTTCTTTAGCTCTTCAACATAATTGTTGGTTGCTTCTTCCATCTCCGGATTTATCGGCTGTTGATTTGCAACCCAAGTCTGTACACCTCCATTAGAAATGGCATCTTGATATTCGTCTGCCGGTGCAGGGGTAATGGTCTCATGAACAGCACCACCGCCGGAAGTGGCGCCTCCTATAATAGAACCACCTATGACAATGGGTTGTCCTGAGAAGTTCACACTGCTTGTGCCAACGGCCTCATGCCCTTCTTCCGGCTCATAGACACCTTGTTCTCCTTCCAGATACTCATCGGTTACGTGTATAGGTATGTCCTTGCCTATTGCTGTCTTGTCAAAAGGTCTGTCAAAAGCAGAGATAAAGAATACTATAACTTCTGTACCCATACCTAAATAAAGCATCAGGTTTGCACCCGGAAGGTGGGTAAGTTTGAATAAGGTACCCAAAATGACTATTGACGCACCCCAACTGTAAGCGTAGTTCAGGAAAGTTTGTCCCGGAACGCTGTCCAACCATCTTTGAAGACGGTATATCATGTTGTATTTGCTATATCCGCTCATTATCTATTCTTACTCTTTTTTTGTTTTGAACTAATTGTACTTGCCATGCTTCTTACACATCTGAAACCTATATAACTGCGAGGTTGATTTTGGTATTCCCACGTGCGCCATGCAGAGCGTATGTAAGATTCGGGGTCTTTCCATGAACCGCCTCTTACACTTTTTTTCTTTAATTTGTAAGGATCTTCCTTCGCTGCATTATATTTTAGTTCGGGATTAAGATCGTTCATCGCATCTATACCGGCTTCAATATAAGTTGTACTTGTCCACTCCGCAACGTTGCCGGCCATGTCATAAAGACCGTTTGAGTTTGCAGAAAACAATCCGGCCTTGCTTGTTATTAGATTTCCGTCTTCGGTGTAGTTGCCTCTGTCCGGCTTGAAGTTGGCAAAAAAGCACCCTTTGTCACTTTTAACATCGACATTGTTCCAAGGGAATTCCGTTCCTTCTTTACCTCTTGCCGCATATTCCCATTCAGCTTCTGTCGGCAAACGATACCTTTGTATATATTTCGCTTCGCCTCTCAAGCCTTTCAGCAGATAGTCTGTACGCCAAGCGCAGAAAGCGTTTGCTTGTTCCCATGTTACACCTACAACAGGATAATCGTTGTAAGTGGGGCTGCTGAAATAAAGTCTCATGTAAGTCTCATTGTCTGAATTAACAAAATCATTGACCCAGCATGTTGTATCAGGATATATATTGACAATATATGTGTTTAGGAAGTCCCATGGACCACTTAGCGGACGGTCTATTGTTTCTCTTATTATACGTCCTTCGTCATCTATGTAAGCGGTGTCTTTGGATATCATTACCACTTCATCCGGATTGATAGCAATGTCAGTGTTCAGATTCCTTTCTTCCGGATTTAGTCTGTTACGACGTAAGGCTGCTGCTGTATAGTCGTAAATCTCATAACGATAATTCATCTGAGCGGCATCCAATGTCTTTTCGCCTGTTACAGGATTGATAACATATAGGCTTTCAAAAGCTCTTAACTCATCTTCGTTGGGTTTTCTCGGCAGTGGCTTCTTCCAATTCAGATGAGGTGTTACGGGATCTCCGTTTTTGTCTTCGGTTATCATGTAACTTTCATCACCTCCATAAGACGGGTCGGCAAGGCGTGTTCTGAGGATAGAATCGTGTACCCAGAATACAAACTGTCTGTATTCTGAATTTGTCACCTCTGTCTCATCCATCCAAAAACCGTCAACAGAGATAGCCTTAACGGTGTTGTGTCTGCCCCAAAGACTATCTTCTTTTTGAAGTCCCATTTTCAAGAATCCTCTTTTTATCATAGTCATTCCGTATGGAGTAGGTTCAACAAACCCTTTTCCACTAACACCGACAACTTCACCTCCCCGATTTGAAGAAGAAGCCATACGGCCTCCGAAACAACCTGACATTACACTTGTAATGATACAGGAAAGTATCAATATGAATTTTGTTTTCTTCATCTCTTATAGTAATCTCACACTTTTATGTTTGTTTTTTCCTTTCTTGTATAAATTAAGAGTTGTCTGGTAGCCGATGAATAATTCATGACTTCCGTTTGCCAGACTTATACCCGATGTATAAATCTCATAGCTGTAACCGATCTTTACGCCATGGAAAAGTCCCCCAAAGTGTGCTGTTACAGAGTTTGTCGGGCTATATGCGACTCCTCCATAAAGCATTTTCTTGTCATTTGTATAAACAAGAAGACCGGCTATGTCTGCTCTATATGAACTTCCGTCTGTCCTTATTAAAGCAGATGGATGTATTGTAAGAAACGGATTTCTTAACTTAATATTGTATCCTCCTGTCAAATAAATCGTTCTGTCTATTTGTATTTCATTTGTCTCTCCGAGTTCTACGAGAGGTGAATTTATGTGTTGCGCGGAGACACCTACATACCAAGAACCATGCGTGTAATAAAGACCTGCGGCGATGTCCATAGCATTGCCGTTGATGTCCGATTTTGTTAATGCGGGGTCGCTGCTGTCTTCCATATCTAATTTTGATCCGTCAAAATTTTCGCTGATAAAGCCAAACTGCAATCCGATGCTCAGCGTTCCACCAAAAAGTTTTTGCTTGTAGGCATATTGTAGGGCCAGTCTCTGATGTGTGAACAGTCCTATCTTGTCATTCAATAAAGAAACACCGACCCCATGATACTTCTTAAAAAAATAAATTGGCATATCTCCTCCAACATACATTGATTTAGGATTGTTCTCAAATCCGGTAAAACTCATGGCATAGGCAGCGGCTATGTTCAATCTGTTTTCCTTTCCTACTGCGCCGGGGTTATAGTAAGGCTCCATGTCCCAATAGTGACTGAAGGACACGTCATATTGTGCGCTTGCCTTTGTTACGGAAAGCAGCATAATGGATATTATGATTATAATGCGTTGTTGCACGAATATATAACGAATGTATTTCGTGTTTTATTGTATGAGTATTGTCCGGAAGTTGTTATAAAAGGGAATGATGCTTGTCATAAAGAGCAAAAAGCGATGATTTGTTTATGGTTTACAAGATACAATGGATGTTATTTTGTCACGACATTGTTCCATGAGCCATTTGGGGGTACTTGTTGCACCGCAAATCCCTATGGTTCTTACTGCATTGATCCATTCTTCTTTTATTTCTTCCGGCCCTTCTATCAGCATACTGTTTGGATTGACTCTCTTACACTCGTCAAACAAAACTCTTCCATTACTGCTCTTGCGGCCACACACAAACAGTATCAAATCATGGCGACGGGCAAACATGCTGATGTTCGGCATGCGATTGGCAACTTGGCGACAGATAGTGTCGAAACTTCTGAATGTTGCGTTTGGAGACATGTGCTCCTGTATATATTTTATAATAAGGTGAAATTCGTCAAGAGATTTGGTTGTTTGCGAATATAAGAAGATGTCTCTGTTAAAGTCAAGTCTTTTGGCATCTTCCATATTGGCTATTACAGTCGCCTTGCTGTCAGTCTGCCCTACAAGACCGAGTACTTCGGCATGTCCGGGTTTCCCGAATATAACAATTTGTGCATCCGGGCATGAATCATATTCTTGCTTTATCCGTCGTTGCAGTTTCAATACTACGGGGCATGTGGCATCTATGATTTCTATGCCGTTGCCGTTTGCTATCTTGTAAGTCTCAGGAGGTTCGCCATGTGCCCTAAGTAAAACTTTTACACATTTCAGTTTTTTAAGTTCGTCATGGTTTATTGTAACGAGCCCAAGCTCTTTTAAACGCTCACATTCCATACCGTTGTGTACAATATCTCCCAAACAGTACAGCTCTTTGCCGTTTGCAAGTTCCTCTTCCGCTTTCCTGATAGCGGTAGTCACGCCAAAACAGAATCCGCTTCCATTGTCAATTTCAATTTGAACCATTGTTCTTTTGATATGAGAATCGTTTGTAAGACTATATCTTTACAGAATCATTTTCTTTAAAAGAATTTTTAAAGTATGTATTGAGAAGCTCATGGGCAGCGGCAAAACTTGTCTTTTCTCCGGTAAGAACAAGCTTTTCTGTCAGAGCCAATTGCCGCATTATCTCTTTGTTATTGTAGAAATTGTTGCGTAAATGCTCGTTTATCGTTTCGTACATCCAGTATTTGCTTTGTTCTTTTCTGCG
Source organism: Prevotella sp. (assembly GCA_051892655.1). Taxonomy (GTDB): domain Bacteria; phylum Bacteroidota; class Bacteroidia; order Bacteroidales; family Bacteroidaceae; genus Prevotella. The sequence goes on from JBJFGK010000203.1 coordinate 20,342, forward strand.
GTAGTCGAAATAGCCGTTGTCCTTTACAAAATCCATGTATTCGTAGACCATGTCCCAAATCTCTTTGACACCTGTTCCATAAAACCCACTATAACACAGGACTTTCGGCAACCAACCACTTTCAGGTGCAGGGAAGAAATGAAGTGCATTGCAGAAGTTTGTTGCTGCCATATGGCATTTGTCAATATTTTCTCCATCGCATTTGTTTATGACAATGCCATCGGCAATCTCCATTATCCCGCGTTTGATGCCTTGCAGCTCGTCTCCGGTTCCGGCAAGTTGTATAAGCAGAAAAAAGTCCACCATAGAATGGCATGCTGTTTCGCTTTGACCTACGCCGACGGTCTCAACGAATATTTTGTCATATCCGGCTGCTTCGCAAAGAATTATTGTTTCACGAGTCTTGCGGGCAACACCTCCTAAAGAACCGGCAGATGGGCTAGGACGTATAAATGATTCCGGTCTTTGCGATAATTTTTCCATGCGTGTCTTATCTCCGAGTATACTGCCTTTTGAACGTTCTGAACTCGGGTCAATGGCAAGAACGGCTAATTTTCCTTTTGTCCTGTCCAGCAGATGTATTCCAAACTCATCTATAGATGTACTTTTTCCGGCTCCGGGAACTCCACTTATACCTATACGGATAGAGTTGCCGCTGTAAGGGAGACATTTCTCTATTACTTCTTGCGCTTTTGCCTGATGTTGGGCGTTTACACTTTCTATGAGTGTGACAGCTTGGCTAAGTATGGTTACATTGCCTTTGACAATACCTTCTACCATATCGGATACAGACAATTCCTGTCTCTTGTAACGTCCACGTTTCAGGTAAGGATTGATGATTGCCGGCTGTTCGACACCGGAATTTACGGTCAGGCCTTTATATTCGTTGCTGTTTTCTGGATGTTCCATAGCTTTTCTTTATTGATGTTATTGTCTGTTGGCATGAACTTGATTTAATCTTTTATGTTGATATTGATAACAACTTTGGGCTTGTTTGGATCATTTGTTATCATAAGAACACGAGGTTTGCTCCTTGCATGTTTTAACTGTTTCTTGTATGCGGTGATTTTCATCTTTGCACTTTCGCCCGGTTGAAGTCTCGTCTTGTTAAGACGGACTTTAAGGCCGGTGGTAAACATTTGCAGGGAATTGATGTCCAGCATCTTTTTGCCGATATTTTCTATCGTTATTGTACCGCTTTTCTCATTGTTATCCCCGAAGGCGCCAAGTTCAAGTGTTTCTGTTGATATTGATATGGCAGGAGAGTTGGCTTTTTGTGTTTCCGAAAGATTTCTAAAAGACGGCAAGAGGACAGAAGATACCGTTATCTCTTTTTCTGCATTTACCTTGTCTCCGGGAAACATGCCGAGATATAATGACGATTGATTTAGTCCGTAATTACGCAGCTTGGATGAATTAAGTTTTAATGTAATCTCTCCGGAGCGTCCGGGACGTATGGTCGTCGGAGAAATAGTTGCTGACAGATATGGAGGCAGATGCATAACAGACGGCATAATGTCTTTGCCACTGTTGTTTTTGACTCGTATTTTCTGGATGGGTGTTTCTCCTTTATTTACATCGTCAAATTCAATGTCGTTTTTGTCGGTAAGCAAATCGCCGATTTTATATTTGTAATCGGTTAGAATGTCTTCGGAACCTTCAACCACGACACCTTTTATTCTTAAAAAGAAAGGAACGTTTGACGCGTTGCTGAAAATGGCGACTTCCTTGTTGAAGTGCCCCAACTGTAATGCATCATAAGTAATATTGACATCAAAGCGGTCTCCTTTAGATATGATACCTTTCGGATAGCTTGCTGTCGTACATCCACAACTTGTCCTTACTGTATCTATTATCAGATCGTTCCCTTTGTTGCGTAATTCAAATCTTGCCGTAAAAGGATGTCCGTACTTTATATATCCGCAGTCTATGATTTCGTGTTCCGTAGATATTCGTTGTGCAGAGATTTCCGATGTAAAAGCTGCCAACAAGACCGTCATCAGTATTTTTATATTCATTGTTAAATTCTCTTTAAAAATTTATTCGGATTAATTTATTCAACAACAACCGTTATTGAGCCTGTGGTCGATGAGTATTCAGGTGCGTATGCACATTGGATGGTACATAAACCTGTCTCATATTGTCCGGCTCTGTCAATATAATATTCAGTCTTTATAACGTGCTTGCCTTTATTTAATTTCAAGAAATAATAATTGGTGGCATTGTCTCTTGTATTGACAATGTACCCTTTATTATATCCACTCAGTTGGGTTGCCGGCTCCATGCAGGCAGCACGTTTGTCGTTTATTTGCACAAAATCGTAGTCTCTGTCTGCATTGACTGTTATTATCGTGACAACCTTGTCCCCTTTATGCAGACTGCTCTGTCGGTTTCCGTTTGCAAGAATAATTTCTCTCGTTATTTTAAGTCCGGCAGACTTGTCTGTAACGTCTTTGACTTTTTGCAGCTGCTGTGCATATATCGCTCCCCAAGATGTTCCGTCAGAAACTTTCGTTGCCTTAATTACACCTTTCTTAATATTATCAATACATCCCTTTACATATCCAATTCCTGCGGTAGCTTTCTGTAAAGCTATAGGTTTGTCATTAAGGGTGATGGATGTAGATTCTTTGTTTTCGAGCAACGATGTGTTGTTGTTAAAGAAAGAATATACGGCATTTGCGCTTGTTATAGGGGTATTCCATCCTTCTGTTCTTTTTTGCTGTAACAGCCAGAGTTTCATCTCTTCTATAGTAGTTGAATATTTTTCAGGGTCTATAATAGACATGGCCTCTATTGCTGATACTTGTGTCGGTATGCGATAGTCAAACCAACTGTAACCGGCACGTGGCGAGTCATAGTAACGCCCCATTTCTCGGGTAATGACGGTGTATTCTTCAAGACTTTTTAGATATTCTTCTGCGAGAATCGTTTCTCCTTTTTGTGCAAGGATTACAGCCATTAGGGCTTTGCTCTTGAGGTCTTGTTTCGTGTTCTGCTGTTTGAATTTGGCTAACAGATATTCTGCCGCAGCCCTTTCGTTATTGTCAAGTTTGCTGTTGTTCAAAGCATATATATATAGGTATGTAAGCAACGTATGGTCTGGCGAAATGTTTTTGTTTCCTGCTGCTTCTTGTTTTTTCATGTTTGCAACTCTCTTTATCATGTCGTTGCCGATGAATTTGAGCCCGTTGGCTATCATACCTTTTGTTTCCGGGATGATGCCTGTCAGGCAATTAAGACGTACCAACATTTCCATGACAGAAGCGGTAACGTATGTAGAAGATGTTCTCATGCTTTCCCACCAGCACCATCCTCCGTCATTGTTTTGTAATTTCTTCAGCTTTACAAGTGTCAATCCCAAATTGTTATCTAAGTTTGCAGAGTCAAAGAAGTTTGCCAGACGTAACCGCTGCTCGTTTTCATTTGCAGCGTAAACGACCCACGGCGTTTCGTCAAGCACGATGTTTTTAAGTTCCTGATTACGCTCAAGATTGCTCGTCAGACTATTCTGAGGATTCTCGTTTTTCCAACTCTCGAAGATTGCTTTTGCATTGGGAATGTCTGCGATGATATGTTTCCCTATTGTGTTTGCATAAAATGTTGTGGCAATGCTTATGGCATCATTGTTTTTTTGTTCTGCAATGTATGGTAAAGCCTGCAACACAAGCCAAGCCGGATTATTGGTATATTCAATAGTGAGTTTCTCGTTACGCCCGTTTTGAGAAAACAGTTCTTTTAAATCTGCCGTAAATGTGCCTTGCCCGTGTTGGCTGAAGGGCAGGGTGTTGGTTACCAACTCCTCGTCAGAAAGAACAGGCAGATAATGTTGTTCTCCGTCACTGAAATCTTTACCTTCTGCCATGATTCTGCAAATAAGTAAAGAAGTGTCAATATTAGGTTTATAATTGAATGTTACATTACCGTTGTTTTCAGCATCTACGATAAAAGATTTTTTTTGCGTGTAAATAACTTTCATCGTTTCAGGATCTATAAGTTGCATAATAGCATTACCTTTTATTGTTCCTTCTGAGGTGTTGAAAATGTTTGCAGATATGGTGGCGTCATCTCCTATACGCAGAAATCTTGGCATGTTGGGTTGTATAATTACCGTTTTTTTCGCTATTGCATCGGCTGTAATTATGCCGTTGTTCATATCGGTATCATGTGCCATACCCATAAAACGCCAAGAAGTGATACTTTCCGGCAATGTGAATTTTATGTTTATGTTCCCGTTCCCGTCTGTTATCAGCGACGGATAGAAAAAGGCCGTTTCATTGAAGTTGTCACGTATGGGGATGTTCGCGTTCGTAATGTCCGTCTCCTCTTCTGCGAGCTGTGTTTCATGCGTCTCGTTGTCTAAAGTGTCATAAACATTCGAATAGACTTTCGCATCTGTTTTCTGAAGCATGGCTCCTGCGGATTCAAGATTGTTTGCAGCAGATAATCTGTATCCTCCAATGTGAAGAGTTCTTATTCCTTTTTCTGATGTCTGACTTGTAAACAGCGAACCGGCATCTATGCTGTTGAATGTAAGAGGTTTTATGTCGTTTGTTTCAAGTCGGGCCTCATAATTGTTGTTGAAACCACTTCTTGATAATGCTTTCCATGCCATATTAGGTATCTGCCTGTAAAGGTTTAGATTTAAAGACCATTTAAATGGTACAATCTGTTCAAGTGAAGCATCATATAGTGTCGCCATGATTTGTGCATTGACAGGAGAGCCGTCGGGGCGTTTGACATTAAGGACCCATTCTTCTTTCTGTCCCGGTGTCAGGCGGTCTCTGAATGTTGTCCATTCCATTATCAGACGTTTGTCAGGGAGTGCTTTTTTAATTACATGTTGGTGAGTATAGGCAATCCCGTCTTTTACCCATGCAAAAATTAGTCGTATTCCGTCACCGTAACGGTCTTCGTAAGCAATCTTACGTGAATATATGGAATTGCTTATGCTTGTGGAGCCGGATTCTATAATAGTATTACCTGTTGCAATAGAATAAAGAACATGTACGTCTTTGTCCGAAGAACCGACTTGTACGCAGACCGGCTCCCCGTTTTCGGGGAATTGCCCGGCATCGGCATAAAACCAATCATGCGTCTGTACACAAGGTATTGTATCGTTTATAGAGAATAATATAAACTCATGTCTTATGGTGTCTGTTCCACAAACGGCGTTAAGAGTATGTTTGCCTGATTTGAGTTCTGATTTGCAAACGGTACCGATGTCTGTCGGTTTGTTTGTTTCCGCTTTATGGTTGTATGTCTCGTTGTCAAAACTGTATTTTACTTCTCCTGCGATATCATTCCCTGCATTGTTTTTCAAGGCAAATGTAATGTCTTTTATGTTTTCTGTCTCTATTGTCTTGGGCATGTTTATACTAAACGCCGTTGCCTTATTGCTTAAAGGAAGCGCAATCTCTCCTGTGCGTGTCTCGCCTGCCATGTCTGTTACTGTGGCATGAGCCTTGATTTCATAGAAGAACCAGTTAGCATAAGGCGTTAGTCCTTCTTCCTTGTTCTCGGCGGGTAATATCATGGGCATGTCTATTTTGAATGTCCCGTTGCCGTCAGTTACAATTTCCCCTTTATTCAGTGTTGTTGTGTTGTTTGAAGCATATCCGCGCCACCATAAAGGACAAGTGCGGTTTACGGTATAAGTTACTTTGGCTCCACATACGGGAATGCCTGTATATGTTTTGGCATATCCGGTAACGGTAATTGTGTCTCCGTTGCCGTATTTTTCCTTTACTTCTTCAAAATCAACAGTATAAGTCGGACGTTTGTACTCTTCCACTCTTACGCTTGCATATCCCAAAGATCTCTTTGTCGAAGAAACGCTTGCGCGTAAACTGTATATGCCGGTCATGCCTTTGAGAGGAAGTTGAAAATCTGTTGAAAAGCTTCCGAAATTATCGCTCTTTAATGTCGTTTCGCTTATGGTCTTGTTGTTGCTGTCTTTTAATGTGAGGGTTACAGGCTCGTCTTTAACAGCCTTGACGTCGCTGTGGTTGGTTGTCATCATCATTATGCCTGCCACATGTATTGTTTGTCCGGGACGATATACGCTTCTGTCCGTAAACAACTTGATGTCTTGTTGAGGCCGCTCGCTGCTATACCATCTGTAATTGCCCCATGTGCCGGTAAAAGGCAATGCCTTGTCTGATGAGGTATATGCTCGTATATCTATACTGAAATTGTTGTCCCAATCAACGGTGGCCTCGCCGTCTTCATCGCACACGAATGTTTTTTCTTGTTGCTCGTCGGATCTTATGGAAATATTCGCGCCCGGTATTGGCTGTCCTGTCGTGGCGTTCAGAACAGCAATTCTGTGTCGTTTCTCCGGCAGACCGTGATGGACTATTGTCACATCTGAGACATAAAGCAGACTTCTTGCATGTTCTATGTTTTTGTTGTCGGCAGCTATTTCAAGCAGATAGACACCGGTTGGAAGTTTGCCTGTCATCACAGAGTCTGTTGTGACTATGTAGTTAGGTATGCCGGTATAGCGGAGCGTAGTCGTTGTTGCCGTTGCCGGTATTTTGTGCTTTAATAATGTCTTATAATCATTGTCTGTTTCCGGTGACAATTTTGTGTCTCCATTAATGTCAAGTCCTGTTATACTAACCGATATCTTGTTGATGTTTCTGACTCTGAGCTTTATGGCTTCGCTCTGTCCGGGAAGAATGACGTTTTTCTTTATCTCCACAGAAAACATGGGGTTGGTAATCTCTTTTTTTGCGTTGGTCAGAATCTCTATACGAGGCCATGATTTCCATCGGGAAACAGACCGGTCGATATATTCTATAAGTTCCCTGTCTGTTATCCCCTGCTTGTTCCGCATGATGTTGAAGCGCATAATCGCGGCTTCTCCACATTCGCTGATGTCGTGATACTCGGAGATCAGAGAGTCAAGAGAATTTATGTAGTGTTCGTCGGTCTGCCTGTTTTCGCGTTTTGCGTCACACTCTCTTTCTTGGGCAAGAAGCTCTATTGCCGTTATGAGTGCTGCCGGACGATTTCCCGACAGGCTATAATAGTCGTGTAACAATTTGAATCTTTCTGCATTGTAGCCTAATACGCTGAGAAGGTCATTGTTGAAAATGCGGCTGTCAATGCCTTTGACGATGAACGGTTCATAATCAAGCGCCTTTTTACTTGCCGTAATTTCAATGTTTTCCAGCGATTTGTCAAAACAGGATCTGCTTTTTGCCAGGTCTTTTGTGTCGCCTGTGGTTATGTCGCGATACGCCATACCTAACACCGAATAGTAAGTGGCGGCAAGAGCCTTGTCTTTGTCGTACAGCTGTTTTGCCTTGATTTCAAGTTTTTGTAGTTTGGGAAGTATGGAATCTGCGGAAACAGACTTCCATACTCCTATTGATGAGAATTCGGCCTTCATGAGCTGGCCGTAATTGTTTTCTTCAATGGCTTTGTTTGCTATGGTTTGCAGTAAGTCTATTTGTGTGCGAGGTAGATCTTTTTGTCGGGCATCATCAACTTGTTTCCATAGTTTGGTGTAATTATCTGCTATGGCAGACAAGGATGTCGCAAATATAAATGCTGTTGACAGCAATATAGCTTTTCTTATGTGTCTCATATTTGCTGATTTTGTCGTATCATGTAATAATCTTTACAAAGATAGTGCAAAAAAATAATTTAGGGCATAAAAGACATTTTTTTTGATTTGTTACATTTCCTTTTCCGCAACGTTATATGCAAAGGTATTTTGTTAATTTTATATAGAAAATCACAAAAAACGAACTTGGTTTGAGAAAAACTGACTAACTTTGCAGCCAAACTGGCTGCGAACGCCTGACAGGAACACGTATTCATTCCTGCAGCCCTGCAAAGGGACATAGACAGAATACAAGGTTTAAACTAAAACTTTTATACTAAGAAACAGACATAAAAACAGGAACGCTTCAAAAGTAGGAAAATGGCACGGCGTGCCGTTTCCTGACGGAGAATAATGAAATTAATTAACATAAATATCATTAACCCGGCGTTTCCGTTCTGATAACTTGAAAAGGACATATTAAATATATATTGAGCTTTTAGCTCTTGTTCTCTTTTCATCGAATACCGCCAATATTCAACGCATGAGAACAAGTTGACTGAAGGTTCGCGCTGGTATGGCGTGAATCATTCTCTGCTTGTTATGCGTGTGGTCACTTGGCGGTAACCTGATGAAAAGGCAAGGAAAGAATGGTTACACGCCTTATTTATTTACAGGCATAACATGAAATATACAAACGGTAAAAAGCAATACATCACACCTCAGGTTGTCGTGT
>JBJFGK010000204.1:0-28610 GCA_051892655.1 Prevotella sp.
CACTATACTCCGACATCTTCCCCCGCCCACCGGAAAAATCCTCTGACCCAGAATTTCTGAGAAAATTGCTATGGGTAAAGTTGAAGCTCTTTTTATCTTGTGCTCAAAGGCCTTGTTGGGTAAATGGCTGTTTAGGCTAAACTCATGTGCTGTTGGGGCTAAACTCAAGTTGTATTTGGGCTAAACGGGTAAGTCGTTTGAGTGAAAGTTTAAACTTTGGTCTGTCATGTTCATAAAAGGTTTTATGAAAAATTTACCCCAAATCTAATGAACTGATTTGGGGTATAGTACAAGTTAAAAGAGAGGTTGTTTGATGTCCTTTGTGAATGTCAGCCTTTTATCGCCTATTGATGATGTTTATTGCGGTTTCAAGTGCGGAGTCCTGTTTTGTTATGACATCGGGTATTACGCCGTGAATGGATGTTTCGTCAGCGCCGGGTTGCCAGAAACGTTTGTGTGAGATGTTGCAGAGGAGTCCGGAATGGGGTAGGGTGTAGGTCAGGATATCGCCATAATGAACACTCATGCCACCTGTTTCTTCTCCTATTACCGTTCCGCATCCATATTGTTTGAACGCCCAAGCGAAACTTGATGCTGAAGAGAATGTCGTATGGCTTGTAAGAAGGAAGACTTTCCCGCTATATCGTTTGTCTGAAGGCAGCGGTTCTTTGAGCTTGTTATTGCTTTCGGGATAGAAATAAATGCCCGGTGTGAGGTTTTTGCCTACTCCCAGCCGCTTTGTTGTGGGTGTTATTCTGACGTATGTTTTGCCATATTGTGTGAATGGTCGGGGAGATATGTGTCTTAGCAGGGCGTCTCCAACCTTAGAATCGCCCCCTCCGTTTAACCGGACATCAATTATGAGATTCTTTATCTTTCGTTCTTTTAACACAGTGAACATAGAGTCAGCAAAGGTTTCCATGCCCTTTGCGTCATGGCAGACATCGAAATTCATTACAGCCGTTGATGAGTTTTCAAGTATGCGGAATGTATATGGCGAATTGCCCTGATGTTCTTTCATCAGCCGGAGTATTTTCGGCGACAATACCAGCCGGCTGTTCAGAGTGTTGCCGTCAACGGGTTGTAATGTTGTTTCATTTGTTTTCTTTGTATTGCTTTCGCGATATACGATTTTGTATTCATCGGATGAGAAAAGGAGATGAAACAGCCCGATGATGTTGTTGTCTGTCATCGACAGTCTGAAGAAGTCACGTTCGCCGCTTACATAGGCTTTCATTCCTGTTACCATCTGTTCTGCGGTCTTTCCGTTGATACTTATTATTTCAGAATCGTATGGTACAACATTGTCAACACTTGCCTTTACATATAGTTTGCCTGTATTGTTGTCTATGGTGGGATATATCGGCAGATATTTGCCGACTTGTGTCATCACTTTTTGATATGGGAAAACCATTCCGGTATGTGCATCGCCCAATTGTGATATTACGGGAGCAAGGTCATTGTATATGTCTATACTGCTCACTGAATCGGTCAGTCCGGTTTTGACGTTCATTATGGCATTATGGAAGTCGCTTATAGTTGTTTGTGAATATAAATTGGGATGAACCTCTGAAAGTGTGTATATCAGAGAGTCTATGTCTTCACTGGCCTGTTCACGACTTATCTTCTGCGCCTGTATCGTGCCAAATGCCAGCAATGACGCAATGGTGACGATTGTTTTGTTCATGATATAATAGTCTTTATATGTAGTCTTTATGTGTCATAAAAGAAGATGTTCGCATATTTATGTTGTGCGGACAGGCCGTTATGTCTCTAAACAGCCGGTTAAGATAACGGGTTCCATCCTTGTGCCTTCAATTCAAACTCGTTGTTGTCTCGTGTAATCAGTATAGAGCCGAATTCCTTTTTGGTTATATGTCCGATGAGTTTTACATCCTCCAACGCCTCAATCTTTTCGTGGTCGCCGATAGGCACGGTAAAGAGAAGTTCATAATCTTCGCCTCCGTTAAGTGCGCATGTTGTAACGTTCATGTTAAGCTCTTCTGCCATTACCGCCGTCTGATAATCAATAGGTATATTCTTCTCGTAAATTCTGCATCCGCAATTACTTTGTTTACAAATATGGAGGAGTTCGCTACTTAGACCGTCGCTGATGTCAATCATGGAAGTGGGATGTATGTTCATCTCTTCCAGAAGTTTGACAATGTCTCCCCGTGCCTCCGGTTTTAGTTGTCTTTGTAAGAGATATTCTTTTCCGGCAAAGTCGGGGCTGAAATTCCTGAGTTGTTCAAGAGCCTGTTTGTCGTTCTTCTTTCGGGCTTCGTTTACTTGTTGGTAATAAACGCTTTTTTCTCTTTCCAACAGTTGCAATCCCATATATGCCGCACCGAGATCACCTGTGACACATATTAAGTCGGTGTCTTGCGCCCCGTTTCTGTATGTCGTTTTGCCTTTCGTGCCTTCGCCTATGCATGTAATGCTTATTGCCAAGCCTGTATAGGACGAAGTCGTATCACCTCCAACGATATCTACTCCCCATTTGTCACATGCCATGCGCAATCCGCTGTAAAAGTCTTCCATGTCTTCTACGGTAAACCGTTTGCTTAGTGCAATACTTACTACCATTTGTCTGGGAGTTCCGTTCATGGCGAAAATATCGCTAATGTTGACCATTGCCGCCTTGTATCCGAGATGTTTGATGTCTATATATGTAAGGTCGAAATGTACGCCTTCCATTAGCATGTCGGTTGTGACAAGTGTCTCTTTGTCTTTATAGTCAAGTACGGCGCAGTCATCGCCGACACCTTTTGTTGTAGTTGGGTTCTGTGGCTTTATGTCTTTGGTGATATGCTCTATCAGACCAAATTCTCCAAGTTCTGAAATATCGGTCATGGTGTGTTGTAAGATGGTTTATATTAAATAAAAATAATGCATAATAGAGCTTTCTTGCCATTGTTCCGTTTAGGCAATATGCCCGATTATGCATTATTGTGTTTCTTGTGATGTCAAGCATTAATCTTGATCATTTCTCTCATGATTTCAGTCATAAGTGGCTGTGCCCTGTTAGCGGCAACCTGAACTTCTTCATGACTTACTTCTACGGGGGTGTCTTCAAGTCCAAGATCGGTAATGATACTTATTCCGAATGTCTTTATTCCACAATGGTGGGCGACAATTACCTCCGGAACCGTGCTCATGCCGACGGCGTCTCCGCCAAGTCTGTGGTACATTTTATATTCGGCAGGAGTTTCAAAAGTAGGGCCTTGCACTCCCATATATACTCCGTGTACCACGCGTATTCCTTTTTCTGCGGCTATTTTGTCAGCCTGTGCGATAAGGGCTTTGTCATAGGTCTCGTGCATGTCGGGGAAACGTGGTCCTGTCGGGAAATTCTTTCCGCGCAACGGATGTTCGGGGAAAAGGTTTATATGGTCGGTGATAATCATCAAGTCTCCGATTTTAAACTCCGGATTCATTCCTCCCGAAGCGTTGCTGACGAAGAGTGTGGTTATGCCTAATTCGTACATCACTCTGATAGGGAAAGTTACGGCTTTCATGTCATATCCTTCATAGAAGTGGAATCTGCCTTGCATGGCCATAATGTCTTTGCCTCCGAGTTTTCCGAATATCAGTTTTCCGCTATGTCCTTCGACTGTAGATACGGGGAAGTTAGGAATGTCTGTATATGGAAATTCGTAACTATCTGTTATTTCTGAAGCTAATTGTCCCAAACCTGTTCCCAGAATTATTGCTGTTTTTGGGTTTGTTGTCATCTTTTGTTTTAGCCAAGATGCTGTTTCTTGAATTTTTGTGTACATAGTCAATAATTTTTTTATTAAAATCTTCTTCTTGTCCGAGCATGAACTTTATCTTTACGGGCAGTATATACATGTTGTGTCTAACTTCGTCAGACAAACCTTTCATGCCAAACAGTCTTGCGTTATCTTTTTCTGTCGTTATGATAATCTTCGGGGATGGCAATTTGTCAAATTCCTCGTTGATGCGTTGTATGTCTTTTGCGTTGAACTGATGATGATCGGCAAAGGCCATAGGGACGATGTTTTGTGTAAATGGCTGCAGGTCATATATCAGCTGTTTTGGCGAGGCTATGCCGGTAACAAGAAGTATGCTTTCGTCTTTGCTTATACTTTCAAGCTTTCGGTCTTCTCCGCAATATGCCGGTTTCAGATTGTCGTATTCGAGTGTTGTGAAAAAGAGCTTCTGATAGGGAAAGAGGTCCATTGCCTTTATTATAACCCTATATTCCATAGGCCTTAGGTCTTTGGGACATTTGGTTATAATTACCACATCAGCTCTTTTTTTGCCGCTTTGAGGCTCTCTGAGACGTCCTGCCGGCAGAAGTTTGTCGTGGATAATGAGCCGGTGATAGTCTGTGAGGAGTATGTTTATGCCGGGTTTTACATATCTGTGCTGATAGGCGTCATCAAGCAATATGACATCGGTGTCCTTAGTTTCTTTGTCATTCACTATGCGGTCTATGCCATGACAGCGTTTTTTGTCAACAGCGACATGGATGTTCTTGAACTTTGTCTTCATCTGGTAAGGCTCATCTCCGATTTCTTGCATCGAGGTGTTTTTGCCGGCAAGTACATATCCACGACTCTTTCGCTTGTATCCTCTGCTCAGTACGGCAATCTGCATGTTGTCTTTTAGCAGATTGATGAGATATTCCACATGTGGTGTCTTTCCTGAACCTCCGACGGTAATGTTGCCGACGGATATAATCGGGATATCAAAGCTGCGACTTTTGAGGATGCCGAGTTCAAACAGTTGGTTGCGCAGTCCCACTATGAGACCGTACAGCCAGCTTAACGGCAGCATCCATTTATATGTTTTTATAAAGTCGCCTTCCATTGTCGTGATTTTATCTGATGTTCAAGACAAACGGTATTTTTGCCTGTATGGCGTTTTGTTTGTTGATTGTTCTAATCATCATAAACGGCTCGTAATATTCGCCGAGTGTCATTCTCATGCGGTTGTCTATGTAGCTGTCGCCGTTGAGCTTGTTTGAGAATTGTTCAAACCAATTTGCCTTTGCCGGATATGATGCTGTGTGGTATTCTTTCAGCTTGGCGAGTTGTGCGGCTTTTGCCACAGCTTGGTCAAGTCCTCCGATTTCGTCTATGAGCTTGTTTTTATAAGCATCTTGTCCGAGCCAAACGCGCCCTTGTGCAATTTTCTCCACATCTTCCACTTTCATTTTGCGTCCTTGAGCCACGCGTGAGCGGAACAGGGCATAGCCACGATCTATGTATTGGTTGAGATAATTCATCTCTTCTTCGTTGAATGGTCTTGCCATTGTGCCGAAAGCACTATGCTTGTTTGTCTTTACCTCGTCGAATTTCACTCCGAGTTTCTGTGTCAGAAGTCCGCTGAAATCGGGGAACATGCCAAATATTCCTATACTTCCGGTCAGCGTGGTCGGTTCTGCCACAATCCAATTTGCTCCGCTGCTTATATAGTAGCCTCCTGAGGCTGCCATGCCGCCCATAGAAACGACTACGGGTTTCTTTTGTTTCAGCAACTCGACATAGTGCCATATTTGTTCTGAAGCGTAAGCGCTGCCTCCTCCGGAGTTGATGCGAAGGACAACGGCTTTCACGTCATCGTCGTCCATGAGGTCTTGCAGGTCCTTGCATACGTCCTTGCCAACGATATTGTGTGCTTGTGATATGGCAGCACCGGCTTCGTCCACGATGTCTCCGTAGGCATAATATACGGCTATTTCCTCTCCGTTTTTCTTGGGAGCCTTTACGGTTGCCATTTCTGCAAGGGAAATGGTGTTGATATCATCGTCTTCTTCGTTTTTCAACAGGGCGTTTATTTCTTTTTTCACACCGTCTGTATATGTGAGCTTGTCAACGAATTTGGCTGTAACATAGTCTTTGGGGTCTGCAAAGGTAAACAATCCGTCTGCGTAGGCATTGAGCTTCTCAACGCTTATGCCGCGACTCTCTGACACGCCTTGACATATATTCTGCCATAATCCGTTAATATAAACGGTTACCTGTTCGCGGTTAGGGTCGCTCATCTTATCTGCCGTGAACATCTCCGGTGCACTCTTGTATGCCCCAACTTTTGACAATTGCATCTTTACGCCGAACTTCTCCATGAGGTCTTTGAAGAACATCGGCTGTGCCGCCATGCCACGCCAGTCTATCTGGCCGCTTGGGTTAAGCAGGACTTTGTTTGCCACAGAAGCAAGGTAATAGGTGCTTTGGGTATAGATGTCTCCGTAGGCAACGATCCATTTGCCGCTTTTCTTGAACTCGGCGAGTTTGCGTCTCAATGCCTGCAAGGAAGCGTATGAGTCTGCGCTGAACATTCCGGCTTCGATATATATACCTTTTATGTTGTCGTTTGCTTTTGCCTTTTCAACGGCGTTAATGACATCGTCAAGCCCTATGGCGTTGGTGTTGGCAGAGTTGATGAAGCTCATGATGTCGTTGTCGCTTCTTTCTGTCATCGTGCCATCCAGGTTGATAACGAGTACGGAGTTGTCGCTTACGTTCTTTGACGAACTTTCTGAAGCAACCATGCCGACAATGCACATGATGCTCAGAGCTGTGACTAATACCGAGAAAACAATAATGCCGACCACTGTGGCAGACATGTACTTTAGGAAATCTTTCATAATTGTTATTTGTGTTTAAGTTAAAATCGTGATTTTCATTCGGGCGCAAAGAGAATTATCTCTTGACCTGCAAAGATACAAAAATTTATTTCAATTATAATTATAATGCCTAAAAGTTTTATTTTCATCTGAAATATTGTTACTTTTGGCCGTATGAAACGAGCTGTTATCATTGGTGCCTCTTCGGGAATAGGTCGTGAAGTGGCACGTATCTTTATCGAGAGAGGTTGGAGAGTGGGTGTCGCCGCACGACGTGAGGACAAACTGCGTGAGTTGAAAGCTCTGTCTGACGAAACGGTCGAGATAAAGTGTATAGATGTCACGCATGAAGATGCACCACAACTTATGTTGGAACTTATAAATGACTTAGGCGGCATTAATTTGCTTGTCTATTGTTCAGGCATAGGGAAACAGAACGGCAGGCTCGAAATGGAGACTGAGCTACGTACTGTCGATGTCAATGTGGCAGGCTTTACGCGGATGCTGGATGTTGTCTTCAACTATATGGCAGACAACATGGGTGGAGATATTGCCGTGATATCTTCGATTGCCGGTACCAAAGGGCTTGGTGTGGCACCTTCGTACAGCGCGACAAAGGCTTATCAGAACACTTATATTCAGGCTCTTGAACAGTTGTCAAACATGAGACATCTGCATATCCGTTTTACAGACATTCGTCCCGGATTTGTCGATACTGATCTTCTGGCAGGCAATTACCGTTATCCTATGCTGATGCCCAAGCGAAAAGTGGCTCGGGAGATTGTAGATTCAGTCACAAGCCACCGGCATGTAAGGGTTATAGATTGGCGTTACCGGATACTCGTGTCCTTTTGGCGGATTATTCCGAATTGGCTTTGGCGGCGTCTCAATGTGGGTAAAGTCAGTTGACAACCAACAGCATGTCGGAATACATGGTCTATGAGATAACATCGTCTGCGACGGCATAGGTTATGAGGTACCGATAGCCTTGTCTTTTGTGTTTGCCAAATCTTAAATCGGACGGTTCTTTTATATTTCAATTGTTTGTAAACAGCCAAAAGGAACAAGATGTTTTATACTATCCTTTATTGTAAACAGTCCGGCATAAACGCCTCCGCACATCAGTACGCCTCCATGCGCAAATATAGCAACCCTTTTGTAAGGCTTGGTCTTTAGCTCGTCAAAAAAAGAGGCGACACGCTTATATAGCATCATGTAGCTCTCTCCATTGGTCGGGGTACAGTTGATGTAGTCGTCGTACCAACGTTGCAGATTGTCGTCCTTTATCTCGTCAAACATGCGCATTTCCCAATCTCCCATGTTTATTTCCTTTAATCTGTCGTCAATTACAGGATTGTCAAATCCGCAAAATCCGGCAAGCAATCTTGCCCTTGTGAGCGGTGAGGAGAACACTGCATCGAAAGTCATGCTTTCTAACTGCGATTTTGTTATGGTCGCTTCCTTCTCAAACGATTGTGCAACGGGAACATCGGTCCACCCGTAGCAAGTGCCTTTGGCTACGTCCACGCTGGTGTGTCTTATCATTATAACTTCCATAAGTCAAAAAGTGGAGTGTTTGCTGTGAATAATATATAGAACCGTATATTTCTTTGTCGGCACTTGGTGTCAGTACATGTAAACAATCGCAAGATAACAAGACAGTTCTGTGAGCAGGAACATTGCCCCGCAACAATCGCCAGTATATCCGTGAATCTTTTTCATTATATAAATATAAATGAAGTAGCAGACGATGCACGGTATGAAGACAAGCGATTCCCACCTCAAAGCATGCCCGAAAAAGACGAATAGAGGTACGGAGGGCAGCATGCCCTGTATGAAGAGCAGTATACCTGCCCTGATACTCATAGGTCTGTAAACGATTTTGGCTTTGGAAGTGGCTTCGTCTCTTGCATACGGCATTCTTGTCGTAAACTGTCCCGCAATCATTTTGGCATAGGGGTCGGCGGCCAATATTGATATGGCAGCAAGTTCAGGTGGCATGGCCAAAAGACACGAGCCGAGAATGAGCAAATATATTACGAGCGAAATCACGCCGTAAGTTCCGATGCGCGAGTCTTTCATAATGTCGAGAATACGCTGACGGTCACTACCGCCACCAAATCCGTCGAAGAAGTCGGCAAGACCGTCTTCATGCAAGGCTCCTGTTAGCAGGATGCGTACAGCGACAGCCGACAACACGGCAATCGGATAAGGGAAGACAAGCGCTCCGAGATAAAGAGTCGCAGCCATTAAACCGCCGGTAACCCATCCGGCCAGAGGCCAGAACTCTACCACAGCCGCATAGCTTGAACGTGGCGGACAGTATATGCGCCACAAAGGCAGACGAGTAAAGAATGTCAGCGCGGCCCAGACATTGTCATACCATTTAGAAGTATTTAGTGATATTCGCATTTTCAAAGTTGTTCATTTCGTTAATCATTCTTACGGCACTCTCTATTATGGGATATGCACATAAGGCTCCGGTGCCTTCTCCCAACCTCATCCCAAGACGTAACAACGGTTGTGCGTCAAGCAAGTCCAACATCTTTTTGTGACCGCTCTCGTCGCCTTGATGACCGAATATCATGTATTTTTTTGCGGTGGGGTAGAGCCGTGTTGCGGCAACGGCACAGGCCGTCATTATAAATCCGTCAACAATTATCGCCACATGGCGCTCGGCAGCCCTGAGCATGGCACCAATGGCACTCACCATCTCAAAACCTCCGAAATATCTTGTTATTGTTGCGGCATCGCTGTTCCGGGCTACATTGGTCATGAATCTGTTCACACATTCATCAAGTACCTCATATTTGTGTCTTATCCCTTCGTTGTCAAGCCCTGCACCTGCACCGATACATTCCGCGAGAGGAATATTGCCGAACAAGCTCATCCAGATGCTTGATGGTGACGTGTTGGCTATACCCATCTCGCCAATGCTTATTATGTTGCAACCGCATTCTATACAACGGTCTGTCATATCGCAACCAACGTCTATGGCAGCATCGAACTGCGCTTCGGACATTGCCGCTTCATGTCTGAAATTGCGTGTGCCCCAATCAATCTTATGGTCTGTTATACCGTCTATGCCCGAAAAGTCGTGGTCAACACCGGTATCTACGAGAAAGAGCTTGAAGCCGTGTTGCCGGCAAAACATATTGACACCGCCCCCACCTTTTGTGAAATTAATCATTTGCTGCCATGTAACCTCTCTTGGAGAGACGCTCACCCCTTCACGCTCTATGCCGTGATCTCCGCCAAACAATATATGACAAGGATTGTTGAGATGAGGCTCTAGAGAGCTTTGTATCAGACAAAGTTGCAGCGCCAGCTTTTCGAGCAGGCCGAGAGAGCCCTTAGGCTTGTTAAGATTGTCAATCTTATCGATGGCAGCCTGCCTGATGACAAAGTCCGGATTGTTTATATGAAAATGTCTCATTGTTATTTTATCTTTATGGGAATACCGCTTGTCATAAGTATGACTTCATCTGCATGAGTTGCCACATATTGGTTCATCCACCCCTGCAAATCAGTAAAGCGGCGTTGCAGGGCATTACTGCTCACACCGCCACAGCCGATCTCGTTTGTCACAAAAATGAATATGGCGTCTTGTTCCGTAAATTTGTCAAACTCTTCTTGTAAATTCCTTAATATATCATCAACGGAACCCGCTTCGCCGTCTGGCATCTTACTGTCAAAGAAGTAGTTGGTACACCACAATGTGATGCAATCAATGACAGCCACCTTATTATATATGGAAATTCGACTCAGATGTTTCTCTTCCTCTATGGTAGTCCATTCTTTACCCCGACGCAATTTGTGCCTGTCAACTCTTTCCCTGAACTCATCGTCCCATACACGGGCTGTAGCTATATATACAGGACTGTCAGACAGACTTAAAGCCAGTTTCTCGGCATAAGTGCTTTTGCCGGATCGTTGTCCGCCGGTTATAAGTATAATTTTTTTCATATATAAAACTTGCAAAAACGTGTGATGTATGCTAATCCGAATGTCATGTAGAGAGGCTTTGATTATAAATTCCCCCGCAAAAATAATCATAAATGAACAAACTTCATATTTGTTTTCAGAAAAAGAAACATTAATATGACAGGCAAAGAGTGGTACAAAGAAGAAATAAATTGTTCATATTTTCTTTTCCATACGAAATTCATGGCATTTTTGGCTGTATATAAACATTATATATATAAAAAATTTGCCTCTTTAAAGAATAATATTTACCTTTGCACACAATTATTACTTTTTAAAAAGATAATAGATAATAGTTTTTTAATTTTTTAATTTTAGTAAGATGAAGAAATTTTTCTTGATTTTTGCTGCTGCAGCTTTTACAGCTTCTGTTTCTGCACAGACTGTAACTGAAAGCAAGCTTACAGACAACATTTATGTTGGTGTAAATGGTGGTGTTGCAACAAAAACCACACAACACAGCTGGTTGGGTGATCTTTGCCCTAATGCAGGTATCCGTGTAGGTCGTTACATCACTCCGGTTTTGGGTGTTGCTATCGAAGGTAACGCTTACTTCTCTAACAAGCCAATGGAGTCTATTGGAACAGTAGTACGTTTCGTTGACACACACGCTCTTGGTACTGTAAACCTGAACAACCTTTTCGGCGGTTACAAAGGTGAGCCACGTTGCTTTGAAGTTTCTGCCGTTTACGGTCTTGGATGGCGTCATATCTTTGGTGCAGGTTCAAGACATATCTGTGACAACCAGATGACATCAAAGGCAGGTTTGGACTTCGCTCTCAATCTTGGCAAGGCTAAAGCATGGCAGGTATATGTTGAGCCGGCTATGGTATGGGCACTTACAGGTAACCAGACAACCCAAGAGTTTGACAACAAGGCACAGTACAACCTCAATCGTTCAATGTTCCAGGTTAACGCAGGTATAATCTACAAGTTCAAGAACTCTAATGGTACTCACAATTTCACAATTGCGCAGCTCCGTGATCAGGCAGAGATCGATGGTCTTAACTCTAAAATCAATGATCTCCGCAACGACTTGAACGGTAAGGATGCTCAGCTTGCAGCTAAGGACCGTCAGATTGCTGATCTCCAGAAAGCTCTTGACGAGTGCAATAAGAAACCTAAGTATGTTAAGCCGGCTACAGCTACTAACCTCCAGCCAACAGTTCTGTTCCGTCAGGGCAAGTCTGTAGTTGACAAGGCTCAGTATGCTCCGATCGAACTTATCGCTCAGTACATGAAGAATCATCCTGATGCAAAGGTTGAAATTAAGGGTTACGCTTCTCCGGAAGGTCCTGCAGATCTCAACCAGAAGCTTTCAGAAGATCGTGCGGCTGCAGTAAAAGACATCTTGGTTAAGAAGTATAAGATTGATGCCGATCGTCTTTCAACTAAGGGTTGTGGCGTTACAGACAAATTGTTTGAGCAGGTTGAGTTCAACCGCGTTGCAACTTTCAACGATAACACAAAATAATTTTTGAATAGCTATATCAATCCCCGTTCTCTTTGAGAGCGGGGATTTTTTGTTGCAAAGGTGAATTAAGGTTGCTTGATTCCCATTTGTTGTTGAAGAAACAAATACATTTTATTTGTCTTTTCTGTAATTTTGCACATTGTAGATATAATTGTGCATTATTTTCTATTAATTCATAACTATTTTTGCGATATTAGTAACAATTTCGTTTTTGGCTTCTAATTAATAGCGTAATTTGTTGCCGATTAAAGGAAAATAGAGTACCTTTGCATGGTAAAAAGATAAAAAAGCAGATTTTAATATATGAAACATCAATTAAGAAGTGCCGTTTGCACAGAGGGAAGACGAATGGCTGGTGCCAGAGCCCTTTGGGTCGCAACCGGTATGAAACAAGAACAATTTGGAAAACCAATAATAGCGATAGTCAATTCTTTTACACAGTTTGTGCCTGGACATACCCATTTGCACGAAATAGGTCAGATTGTAAAGGCCGAAATTGAAAAAATGGGGTGCTATGCCGCAGAGTTTAATACAATTGCCATTGATGATGGTATCGCAATGGGACATGATGGAATGCTCTATTCGTTACCTTCACGTGATATTATTGCAGACTCGGTAGAGTATATGGTTAATGCTCATAAAGCGGATGCGATGATTTGCATTTCTAATTGCGACAAGATAACTCCGGGTATGTTAATGGCTTCAATGAGGCTAAATATTCCGACTGTCTTTTGTAGTGGCGGTCCGATGGAGGCCGGTAGGTGGAAAGGTGAGAATGCAGATTTGATAACAGCCATGATCAAAGGTGCCGACAAAAGTGTCAGCGACGAAGATATGAGAGAGATAGAAGGCTGTTCATGTCCAGGATGTGGCAGTTGCTCCGGAATGTTTACTGCAAACTCTATGAACTCTCTTACAGAAGCAATAGGCTTGTCCTTGCCGGGTAATGGAACCATTCTTGCGACACATGAAAATCGTGTTCGCCTTTTCAAAGATGCGGCACGCCAGATTGTTGTGAATGCGATGAAATATTATGAAGAAGGTGATGAAAGCGTATTGCCACGCAGTATTGCAACAAGGGAAGCCTTTCTTAACGCAATGACTCTTGATATTGCTATGGGAGGAAGTACAAATACTGTGCTTCATTTGCTCGCTGTGGCTCAGGAGGCTGGAGTTGATTTCAAAATGCAAGATATAGATATGTTGAGTCGAAAAGTTCCATGTCTATGCAAGTTATCCCCCAACACCCAGAAATATAGTGTTCAAGAATGTAATAGAGCCGGAGGTATATTGGGTATTATTAATGAACTTGCCAAAGGTGGTCTGATAAATGAAAATGCTATCCGTGTTGATGGTAAGACACTCGGTGAACAATTGAAAAAATATGATATAACCAATGGTGATATAGACGAAGAAGCCAATCGTATATATCAGAGTGCGCCGGGACGAAAGTTTTCTACAAAAATGGGCTCACAAAATGCACAATGGGGAACGCTTGATACAGATCGCAAGGACGGATGTATACGCAGTATAGAAAATGCTTATACAAAAGACGGAGGTCTCGCTGTTTTGTTTGGCAATATAGCTCAGGACGGATGCGTGGTAAAAACGGCAGGAGTTGATCCTTCTATATGGAAGTTCTGTGGTCCGGCTAAAGTTTTTGATTCTCAAGAGGCTGCTTGTGAAGGTATTCTTGGAGGCAAGATTGAAAGTGGCGATTGCGTGGTGATAACTCATGAAGGGCCTAAAGGCGGTCCCGGAATGCAGGAAATGCTATATCCGACATCCTATATAAAGAGTATGCATCTTGGTAAGGAGTGTGCCCTTATAACAGACGGCCGTTTTAGTGGCGGAACGTCAGGTCTTAGTATTGGTCATATTTCGCCTGAAGCAGCTGCCGGAGGCAATATAGGCAAGATAATAGATGGTGATATTATAGAAATAGATATACCCAACCGCTCTATCAATGTAAAACTGACAGACGAAGAACTTCAAAGTCGTGAGCAGCGTCCATTGACAAGAAACAGAGTTGTTAGCAAGGCTTTGAGAGCGTATGCACAGAGCGTAAGTTCGGCAGATAAGGGTGGCGTAAGGATTATTTAATATTATGGCAAAAGAAATTATAACAGGAGCTGAAGCTCTGATGAGAGCTTTGAAAGCAGAAAACGTTAGAACTATATTCGGTTATCCCGGAGGATCAATAATGCCTGTTTTTGATTCTCTGTATGATTATACACGTGGAAGCAAAAAAGCTTTTGACCATATCCTTGTCAGACATGAACAGTCTGCGGCACATGCAGCAGAAGGATATGCAAGAGTCAGCGGTGATGTGGGCGTATGTATTGTGACAAGCGGACCGGGAGCTACAAATACTCTTACAGGTGTAGCTGATGCTATGCTTGATTCAACGCCGATAGTTGTCATAGCCGGACAGGTTGGAGTCTCTGCACTTGGAACGGATGCTTTTCAGGAAGTCGATCTTGTGGGTGTGGCACAGCCAATAAGCAAATGGAGTTATCAGATAAGACGTGCTGAAGATGTGGCATGGGCTGTAAGTCGAGCATTTTATATAGCACGTTCAGGACGTCCGGGACCTGTGGTACTTGACTTCCCTAAGAATGCTCAGGTAACAACCGTTGAATATGAAGAACAACATGTGGATTTTGTGCGCAGTTATGTTGCTTATCCACAATTGGACAATAAAGCTGTAATGGAGGCGGCAAAACTTATAAACAATGCAAAGAAGCCTCTTGCTTTAGTCGGTCAGGGTGTTGAATTGGGTAATGCCCAGAACGAGCTTGCAGAATTTCTTGAGAAAGCTGATATACCTGCGGCAAGAACGTTATTAGGACTTTCTGCACTTCCCTCCAATCATCCTCTTAATATGGGAATGTTGGGCATGCATGGTAATTATGCACCTAATATTAAAGAACAGGAATGTGATGTTCTTATTGCCATAGGAATGCGATTTAGTGACCGTGTTACCGGAAACCTTAATACATACGCTAAGCAGGCTAAGATAATACATCTTGATATAGACAAGTCTGAAATAAATAAAAATGTACATGCAGATGTGGCTGTAGTTGCAGATTGCAAAGAATCCCTTCCCGCAATAACATCTCTTCTTGACAACAATAGCCATAAGGAGTGGAAAGAAAGCTTTGCTCCTTTGTATGATGAAGAGTATCGCAAGGTGATAAAGCCGGCTATACATCCGGAAGCCGGGCCTTTGTTGATGGGAGAAGTTGTTAATGCTGTGGCAGAAGCAACAGAAGGCAATGCCGTACTTGTTAATGATGTTGGACTAAACCAGATGTTTTCAAGTCGTTATTTTAAATATAATAACAAACGCTCTATTGTAAGTAGTGGCGGTTTAGGAACGATGGGCTTTGGTTTGCCGGCAGCTATTGGTGCTACTTTCGGAGCCAATGGAAGAACAGTATGTATGTTCTCCGGTGACGGTGGCTTGCAGATGAGCATACAGGAGCTGGGTACGATAATGGAACAACAGTCTCCCGTGAAGATAATTCTTATGAATAATAATTATTTGGGTAATGTACGTCAATGGCAAGACTTGTTCTTCGATAAACGTAAATCCTTTACACGTATGATTAATCCTGATTACGGCAAGATAAGCGAAGGATATTCCATTCCTTATGTTTTTGTAGAGGATCGTAAGGAACTTAAGTCTGCAATAGACAAGATGTTATCTACAGACGGGCCTTTCCTTTTGGAATGTGCTGTCATGGAGGAGGAAAATGTATTGCCGATGACACCTCCCGGAAAGTCGGTAGATGAAATGTTATTGGAATTGGATATATAATAAATAAAATGGAAGCAGCAGACAAGAAATTATATACGTTGCTGGTATATTCAGAGAATATTGCCGGTATATTAAATCAGATAACTGCAGTATTTACACGTAGACAGGTAAATATTGAAAGTCTTAATGTTTCGGCTTCAAGTATAGAAGGTGTTCACAAATACACTATTACCGCATGGAGTGATGAAGATCAAATAACCAAGATTACCAAACAGATAGAAAAGAAGATAGATGTCATAAAGGCAAACTTCTATACAGACGACCAATTGTTTATACGTGAAGTGGGATTGTACAAACTTTCGACACCGGAGGTCCTTTCCAATCCAGAAATATCACGTCTTATTAGAAAGGCAGATGCCAGAATAATGGAGGTTAATCCAACTTTCTGTAGTGTCATGCTTGGAGGTGTTACGGAAGATATTACCAATTTGTATTATGCTTTAGATAAGTATAATTGTTTATTGCAGTATACACGCAGCGGCCGTATAGCCATAACACGTTCAACGGTTGAGCAAGTAAGTGATTTTCTTGATTTGCAAGAGAAAGGCAGGATAAAGAATGGAAAGTAAGACAGGCCGATATGAGTTCCTTGCCGAGCCTTTTCATTGTGATTTTTCCAAAAGGTTGTTTATGGGGCATTTGGGTAATCATTTGCTCAATGCTGCAGACTTTCATTCAATAGAAAGAGGGTTCGGCATGACTTATCTTCATCCCATACATAAGACGTGGGTATTGTCACGCCTTGCAGTAGAGATGGATTCCATGCCGGAGCAATATGAAAGGTTCGTGGTGGAAACATGGATTGAGAGTGCGAAACGCTTTTTTACGTCACGCGACTTTCGTATTTCCAATGTGTCAGATAATAAGGTCTATGGCTACGGACGTAGTGTTTGGGCTATGATTGACACCGAGACCCGAGAGCCACAGAATATATATGACATCAAAGACGGCTTGATTGATAGTTATGTCGAAACAGAAAAACTGTGCGACATGGGCGGTCTCTCTCGTGTGAAGATGGTTGATGATGCTGCCTTTGTTTCCTCTATTAAGACCGGATATTGTGATGTTGATGTCAATGGTCATATCAACAGCATTAAATATATAGAACATATATTAGACCTGTTTCCGCTTGATTATTATAGGATATATAGATTGAAGCGTTTTGATATAGCTTATGTGGCAGAGAGCTATTACGGAGATACTCTCAGATTCTATAGAGAAGACTGTGGCGATAATGAGTATAATATACGTGTAACCAAAGTCTCTACAAAATCGGACGCCGAGATTGAAACATGCAGATGTAAGGTTAAATTTGTAAAAGATTGAAAGTAAATTTGCTTATTACATATGAATTGTGTAATTTTGCACGCAATTTTAGTAAACAAAAGTAATCAATATAATTAATAAATCTGTCCTTAGTGTAAGGCAGCATAATAAAAAATTGTTATAAATATGGCAGAAATGAATTTTGGTGGCGTTATAGAGACAGTAGTCACCAGTAAGGAGTTCTCTTTGGAGAAGGCGCGTGAAGTACTCAAGAATGAGACAATCGCTGTTTTAGGTTATGGTATTCAGGGTCCCGGTCAGGCTTGCAATCTTCGCGATAATGGTTTTAACGTAATCGTGGGACAGCGTCCCGGCAAGACTTATGACAAGGCTGTTGCCGACGGTTGGGTTCCCGGCAAGACTTTATTCTCAATAGAAGAGGCTGCAGAGAAGGGAACTATCGTATGTATGTTGCTCTCTGATGCAGGTCAGATATCAGCATGGCTTAAGGTCAAGCCGTATCTTACAAAGGGTAAGGCTCTTTATTATTCACATGGTTTTGCTATAAACTGGAGTGACCGTACAGGTGTTGTACCTCCTGAAGATATTGATGTTATAATGGTAGCTCCAAAGGGTTCAGGTACATCTTTGCGTACTATGTTCTGTGAAGGTCGTGGACTTAACTGTTCGTATGCGGTATATCAGGATGCAACAGGCAAGGCAGAAGAGCGTACTATAGCTTTTGGTATCGGAATAGGTGCCGGATACCTCTTCAAGACAACATTCCAGCGTGAGGCTACCAGCGACCTTACAGGTGAGCGTGGTTCATTAATGGGTGCTATCGAAGGTCTTCTTGAGGCACAATATCAGGTTCTTCGTGAGCATGGTCATTCTCCTTCTGAGGCATTTAACGAGACTGTTGAGGAGCTTACACAGAGTCTTGGCCCGTTGTTTGGTGCAAAGGGTATGGACTGGATGTATGCTAACTGTTCTACAACGGCACAGCGTGGTGCTCTTGATTGGGCTCCTCGTTTCCGCGATGCTATAAAACCTGTAATGGAGTGGCTGTATCTTTCTGTACAATCAGGTAACGAGGCACAGATTTCTATTGACAGCAATTCTAAGGAAGATTATAGAGAGAAGCTTAATGAAGAGCTCCGCCAGATGCGTGAAAGCGAAATGTGGCAGGCAGGTGCAACCGTTCGTCAGCTTCGTCCTGAAAACAATTGATAGAAAATACTTTTTATATGAGAAAAAAGACATGGACAGACTGTTCCATGTCTTTTTTGTTTATGTCGTTAACATGCCGTCGGGTGCATGCCGGATGTCGGTTATATTGAGATGTTGCCGTTTATTATGAATACTTTTTCTTCATCTATGAGATATTCAAGTGCATCTTCAAGAGTGTCACGGTCGTATTCAAGAGTGTTGATTTCTGTTATATGATGTGGCTTTTTGTCATTTAGAAGCTGCGTTATCATGGCACACGCTTTTTCAAATTCCGCTTTTGACGGTTCTTTTTTGTTGTGGTTTATGCATATATCACATTGACCGCAGTTTTTTGAAGACTTTTCTCCGAAATATTTCAGTAATTGCCTGCTGCGACAGATATCGTTGTTTGAGGCATAGTTTATCATGGAATTTATCCTTTGTGTAAATTCTTTTTTGCGCTCTTTGTACACTTCATCGGGGAAAACGAGCCGTTCAGACTCTTCTCTTCTTTGCAGATAAATGATATGTGGTATCTTCTTGCGAGGGATAAATGTTATGATTCTTATTTCTGCAAGATGTTTCATTATGTCGTATATCTCTTGCCTGCCGAGTCCTGTCTGCATGGCTATGAGACTTTCGTCTATTGCGCACATGTCCACAAACAGTCCTCCGTAGTTGCGAAGTAATGCGGTAATAATGTTGTTCTCCTTTTCGCTTAGTGTGTCGAGCCTGTACAAGCTTTCTCTTCCAAGCAGTATCTTGACTCTTGTTTTGCCTTCGTCTTCGTCTTCATAGTCTATATATCCCGATCTCATCAGGATTTTAAGCGCGGAGTGTACTTTTGTCGGGAAATGTTTGAATGTCTGGCAAAACTTGTCTATATTGAATTCAAATCTGTATCCGCTTCCGCTGCCTACAGCTATTTGATAGAAAAAAGCGAGGTGGTCATATACGGTACGTATATATTCAGGTTCCGGAAAGCTGTCGTCTATTCTGCGTGTGAGTTTGCCTTTGTCGTTGCCGTTGTAAAGCAATATTGCTTTTGACATCTTCCCGTCTCTGCCGGCTCGTCCTGCCTCTTGGAAATAAGCTTCAATGGAGTCGGGACAGTCTGTGTGTATGACAAGTCTTACGTCCGGCTTGTCTATACCCATGCCGAAAGCGTTGGTAGCGACCATTACGCGCACTTGATCTGTTGTCCATTCTTTTTGTCGTTCGTCTCTTACGGCGTTTTCCAGTCCTGCGTTATAGAATGTTGCGCTTATGCCGTTTCGGTTGAGAAGCTGTGCTATGTCCTTTGATTTCTGTCTGTTTCTTACATATACGATGGCGCAACCGTCTTCTTTTTGAAGTATGTCTGTCAGTTCTTTTTCCTTGTCAAATGTTTTTCTGACTATATAGGCAAGATTTTTGCGTTCAAAACTCATTTTGAACACGTTCTTGTTTTTAAATCCTAATTTGTCTTGAATGTCATCAACGACAGGTGGTGTTGCCGTAGCTGTAAGGGCCAGCAATGGTGCTTCGGGCTTTGTCTTTCTTATTTGCGAGATATGCAGATATGATGGTCTGAAGTCATAACCCCATTGGCTTATGCAATGAGCCTCGTCAACGGTAATGAGGCTAACGCTCATGTGCTTGAGTTTCTGTATGAAGAGTTCTGACGACAGTCTTTCGGGAGAGATATACAATATTTTGACACCGCCGAATATAGCATTGTCAAGGGTTTTCATTATATCCGAGTGTGACATGCCGCTATATACAGCCGATGCCTTTATGCCTTTCCGCCTTAGATTTGCCACTTGGTCTTTCATCAGGGCTATGAGCGGTGTGATGACTATGCACACTCCTTCGGAGGCAAGTGCCGGTACTTGAAATGTTATTGACTTGCCGCCTCCTGTCGGCATCAGTCCTAAGGTGTCTTTTCCGGCACAAATGTTTTCTATTATTTCGCGTTGTATGCCACGAAAGTCATCATATCCCCAATATTCTTGAAGGATTTTCCTGTATGTGTCGTTGTTTATAGACATGCTCAGTCTGTAGTTTCTTCGTCTTCGGTGGGGCGTATGTCTTCTATCTGAAGCTGTATGCCGTTGTGCTTGAAGATGTTATCCTCTATGGTATAGGCTATATCAAAGCTGCGTTTCGACTTTATGTATCTCGCCGAGCCGCTTTGTCCGAACGCTATGCCGTTCATCACATTGTTAGACTTCGAGTCTACGAGTTCAAGTTTGATGTGTTCCTGATCGCGTCCTACCACTTTGCTGGTTCCGAAATCGTACACGTCGGTGGTGCAGAATATGGGTTTGGGATTCATCGGACCGAACGGGCTGAAGCGTTTCAGGTCTGAGTGCAATTTGCGTGTGATGTCCTTGAAGTCTATTATGGCATCTATGTCAAGTATTGCTTTGGTTTGCTCCGGCTGTATATGTTCATCGACATATTTCTGGAATCTTTTTCTGAATTCCGGAACATCGTCCCATTTGAGGGTAAGACCTGCCGCGTAGGTGTGTCCTCCGAAGTTTATGAGCAGGTCCCGGCAGCTTTTGATTGCTGTATATATGTCAAAGCCTGTTACACTTCTTGCCGAGCCTGTGGCAAACTCTTCCTCCCGTGTCAGAACGATAGTAGGCCTGAAATATATTTCTGTCAGTCGTGAAGCCACGATGCCTATAACGCCTTTCTTCCAGTTCTCGTCGTAGAGTACAATGCTTGACCTTCGTTTCTGGCTTTCTATGCGTTCCACTATCTGGTTGGCCTCGTCGGTCATCTGTTTGTCAATGTCTTTGCGTTGTTCGTTGTATTCATTGATGTGCTTTGCTTCATCAAGGGCGAGGCTGAAGTCCTTTTCTACAAGCAGATCTACGCTCTTTCGTCCGTTCTCCATTCGTCCTGAAGCGTTGATGCGTGGACCAATCTTGAATACAATGTCGCTCATGGATAGTGTTCTTCCGTTCAATCCGCAGATGTCTATAATGGCTTTCAGTCCGATATTTGGGTTTTGGTTCAGCTGTTTCAGCCCGTGATATGCCAAAATCCTGTTTTCGTCTACTACCGGAACGATGTCGGCCGCTATACTTACTGCACAGAAATCAAGCAGAGGTATAAGTCTTGAGAACGGTATGCCGTTGTTCTTGGCAAAAGCCTGCATGAACTTGAATCCTACTCCGCATCCGCATAAATGCTTGAACGGATAAGAGTCGTCGTGTCTTTTAGGATTAAGTATGGCAACGGCATCGGGCATTGTCTCATCAGGCTCGTGATGGTCGCATATAATGAAATCTATACCCAGCTTTTTTGCGTATGCAATCTCGTCAAACGCCTTTATGCCGCAGTCTAAAATGATGATGAGCTTCACCCCACATTCGTTGGCATAGTCTATTCCTTTGTAACTTACGCCGTATCCCTCGTCATAACGGTCCGGGATATAGTAGTCTATGTTGGAGTAAAACTGCTGTAAGAATTTGTAAACCAACGCAACGGCTGTGCATCCATCGACATCGTAGTCGCCATAGACCATGATACGCTCTTTTCTTCCCATAGCATCATTGAGCCGGTCTACAGCCACATCCATGTCTTTCATTATGAACGGATTGATGAGATCGTTCAGTTGAGGGCGGAAAAAACGCTTTGCTGCCGATTCTGTCTTTATCCCACGTCTTAGAAGTATGCCTGCCATGACAGGACTGATGCCCAGACGGGCACCGAATTCCTCTGCCGCACGCTCCTCTTCAGGCGTAGGTTGTTTGTAGTTCCATTTGAAATGCATGTATATAGTATTTTTATTTTCATAATATTGTTGTAATAAAAGGCTTCTGTACATTAGGCTCCTGCCGTTACGGCACGGTTATCAAATGTGTTTGACAAACGTTTGCCCATCTTGTTTATCGGGTTTAGAGCCGTTATAATTATTTTATAAGGTTCTCAAGAAACTCGTTTACCCTGCTTTGACGTTATGTTTAGCAGATAATGTCAGCCTGTTTGATATTGCGCAAATATGCGTGTAAAGTTACAAATAAAAAACAACATATTTGTGAAATATTCGAGAAAAGTTAGTAAATGTACCGACAATGTCAGAAGATAAGTGCATGCTTGCAAATGGCGGACAACTTAACCGTGTGTTGAAAATAGCCCATTTGCGACTCGTAACTATGCTGTTTATGTATGCTAACTATGCTGATTACGATACCGGAACGGCATAGTAATTTTTGTTGGCGATATACGCTACGGATTTATTAGATACAATAGCCGTTTGCAAGATTTGTCTCTGCCTGATGCAATCCATTGACATGACAACAAGAAAAAAGGAGCCCGGAGGCTCCTTTTCTTGTTTCGGTCTGATGGACCGGTTGTTTTTATGAGATTTGATAAGATGCAAACTCTGTCTGTTATGCGGTAATCAGATGCCGAGTTTCTTTCTTATGTCCTTAGGAATGGCGTTCTTGTTGACCATAAAGTCCATTGTGTTTGCAGCAATGAAGGTCTTTGTCATGTACCAGATTCCCTTGTAGTCACCAGTCTCGCCCCAAGAGTTCTTCACCATATAGTATTCTTTGCCGTTCTGGTCTTTTGCAACGCCATAGATAAGCATGCCATGATCATCGGTAAGTTCCCAGCTGTCATAACGTTGTTGGCGCATTTCCTGTGTCGGAACAATTTCCGGAACAGTACAGCCCAAAGAGTCAATAAGGTTTTTCTTCTCTGTTTCTTTCATTTTAAGCCAACGTGCCATGTCGCTTCCTGCAAGGTTTTGAGCCTTCTTTGTGTCAATGGCATAAGCAAGACCTGTACGTGTGAAGCCTTCTTCTGACACATCGCCGCCCCAAGCAATGGTATAGCCCTCGTTAATGGCATTGTCGATTACTCTCATCATTTCGTCCATAGGCAGGTTCCATGATAGCGGGTTGCGCCAGTTGTCTTGTACTTCCACAGCGAACTGTGTATAGAACGGGTGATGAGTATAGCTGGTTATCGTAACATAGTCGTCAAGATTGATACCGAGACTTGCGACAAAAGATTTCGGTGTATATTCCTTGCCTTCATAAGTGAATTTCTCCGGGCATTTACCGAGATATGCATCAAGAATGCCTTGCAATCCGACTTTCCACTGTCCTGAAATCTTTTTTATTCTATTGTTTTTGGAATCTATTTTCGCTATTGCGTCAACGTATGGTTCCATAAGAGCGAAGAACTCGTTGAAGTTGTTTAGCGAGTCGCCATACAGACTGCCGGGAAAAGGCATGGCGTTTTCAGGGCAGATACCATAGTTTTGCATGCAATAGAGGGGGTCATAGCAAGATCCGCCTTGTGAGAATTGGCAGTCTCCGTGCAAGCGGACCACCTGAATGGCGCGGTCCATGTATGTCTTGTTTGCGACAAAATTCTCGCACAGGTCATATGTCTTGCCTGTCTTCTTCAATATTTCTGCTTCAAAATAGCTCAATGTGGAATATGCCCAGCATGTACCTGAACGGTTCTGGTCTTTGATGCTTGTAATCTTGTTTTCCTTGATTGTAGTGAAAACAGGCTTGTTCTTGTTGTCCGCCTCTTTCTTCTCTTGTGCGTTAATGCTGCATGCCAGCAGAGCCAGCAATGCCATTGTCATCAGTTTTCTCATGTCTTTTAATGGTTTTATAGATTTATTCATTAAA
The DNA here is from genome assembly GCA_051892655.1 of Prevotella sp. Classification (GTDB taxonomy): domain Bacteria; phylum Bacteroidota; class Bacteroidia; order Bacteroidales; family Bacteroidaceae; genus Prevotella. The sequence continues at coordinate 24,003 of JBJFGK010000204.1, forward strand.
TATCTTTATTGTCTTGCATGTCTGACAGGCATGTTCCGGACATTCCGTTTCATGCTCTGCCTGCCATATATTCCTCAATGTCTTTGGGGTGATAGGGGATTATGTCCTTTCCAAGAAAACGACAGCCGTCGTCTGTTATAAGAATATCGTCTTCAATCCTTATACCGCCGAAGTCCTTGTATTGCTCAACTTTGTCATAGTTGATAAAGTCTTCATACATCTTCTTGGCTTTCCAATCGTCGATAAGGTCAGGTATGAAGTAAATTCCCGGCTCATCGGTCATGACAAATCCCTTTTCCAGACGACGTCCCATGCGCAGACAGTTGGTGCCAAACTGTGTTGAAGGCCGTACTTCCTCGTCAAATCCGACATGGTTCTGACCGAGTCCTTCCATGTCATGAACATCAAGTCCCATCATGTGTCCCAATCCGTGAGGCAAGAACAAGGCATGTGCTCCGACTCTTACAGCTTCTGCCGGCTCGCCTTTCATCAGTCCGAGTTCTTTAAGTCTTGCTGCCATGAGTCGGCATACCTCCATGTGGACATCAAACCACTTGACTCCCGGCTTGGCAACATCAAGAGCATAGTCGTGACAAGCCTCCACAATGCTGTAAATGTCAAGTTGTTTTTGTGTGAATTTGCCGTTTATAGGGAATGTGCGTGTGTTGTCAGAACAATAGTTGTTGCTGTTTTCGGCTCCTGCATCACACAATATCAACCTTCCGTCTTCAAGTTTGTTCCACGAAGGATTGCCATGCATTATTTCTCCGTGTTGTGTCAGGATGGTCGCAAAGCTTACCTTAGAACCGTAGGCATTGGCAACGCTGTCAACCATAGCGCCAAGATACTTCTCCGTTATGCCGGGTTTCGCGTTTCTCATGGCGGTCGTGTGCATCTTGTAACCTATGCTGCATGCGTGTTCAATCTCGTCAATCTCCTGTTGCTCTTTGGTCGCACGCATCTTGACAACGGCCTTGATAAGCTCTATTGATGCCGCTTCCTGCTGCTGGTTGGGATGTATGCCCAACAAATCGAATATTTGAATCTTTGTGTCAAAGCGGTAGGGTGGCAGGAAGTGAACTTTTCTCTTGGCCTTAAGGGCGTTGTTGCAGATAATCTGTAAGGATTTCATTGGGGCCGAACTGTCCACTCCGCAACTTTGCGCCATATCATGGACGCTGTTAACAGAGCCGAACCAGATGATGTCTTCTATGTCTATGTCATCACCGACAAGTGTTTCCGTGCCTTCGTCTATATCTATTATGCCTACAAGGCCGTCGCGTTGCAGTCCGAAATAGTATAGGAACGTGGAGTCTTGACGGAACGGAGCATATGCATTACCCGGATAGTTGGCAGGTGATTCGTTGTTTCCAAACAAGATTATAACACCGCTATCCATAAGTTTTCTCAGTTCTTCACGTCTTCTTATGTATGTCTCTTTGTTAAACATAATGATTTGAAAATTTAAAAGGTTTATATAACTATGGCAAGACGGCTTATGTCTTCTTGTCGTTGATTATCCTGATTGTTTTAATTTTTGCAAATATAATTATTTTTATATGAAAACTATTATCTTTGCAACATAATTTAACTAAGGTCAGAGTAAGAATGAAGATAGACAGAAATACCGGTCTTGTTCTTGAAGGAGGAGGTATGCGTGGAGTGTTTACCAGCGGCGTACTTGATGCCTTTATGAAGCATGACTGTTATTTCCATTATGTAGTTGCCGTTTCGGCAGGAGCATGTAACGGACTATCATACATGAGTCATCAGATACGCCGAGCAAGAATTTCAAACATAGACTTTCTGTCTCATTACAAGTATATCGGCATCAGGCATTTGCTTACACAAGGATGTATTTTTGACAGAAAACTGCTGTATGAAGACTTTCCCAACACTCTGTTACCTTTTGATTATGAAGCATATTTCTCTAATCCTGATGTCTTTGAAATGGTTACTACCGACTGCAGAACAGGGCGTGCTTGTTATCTGACGGAGAAGAATGACCGCCAGCGACTGCTTGATATAGTCAAGGCAAGCAGCTCTTTGCCTTATGTAAGCAAGATAGTAACGGTTGACGGTGTGCCCATGCTCGACGGGGGGATAGTGGACAGCATACCGGTAATGAGGGCGATGGAACAGGGACATCATAAGAATGTCGTTGTGCTTACGCGTAATTACGGATACAGAACAAAAGAAAAAGACCGTAAGATACCGCATTTCATATATAAGAACTATCCTCGTCTGAGAGTGTGTTTGAGCCATCGTTGCTCTGAATATAACCGACAATTGGAAATGATAGAGGACATGGAGCGTGCCGGGCAAGTGATTTGTATACGTCCGGAACGTCCGTTGGAGGTTTCGCGCATAGAAAAAGACATTGCAAAGTTGGAACGTCTTTATGAAGAAGGATTCTCGATAGGAGAGCGTTTTGTTAAGGAGTACATGTAATAACTTTGTCCGATACCATGAAGACCAATGGAAAGATACAATTATATCCTGTGTTGCGCATAGCGCTTTCATTGGTCTTGGGCATCATGGCAGGCGATGTGCTCTATGGAAAAGTCTCTTTGTCCGTTTGGTTCTTCATTCTTGCTTCTTCTTTTGTCTGTTGTTATGTGGTGCGTAAGAAACCGATTGCATGCAGCATAATGATATTTGTCACATTCTTTTTGTTGGGAGCGAGCCTGTTGTGTCATAGACGTAATACGATACAATGCCCGTTGCCGACAGAAAAGACATTGTGTCAGGCTGTTGTCGCAAGTAAACCGCAGTTTAAAGGAAAAACCGTTAGATGTGATTTGATAGTAATAATGCCGGAGCGGACGTTGAAAGTCCGTGCTTGTTTCTTTCGTGACAAACGTGCAGAGCTGCTGAATGTAGGAGACGGAATACAGACATTCATGTCGCTGAAAGAGCCATACAACTATATAGGAGCAACTTTCGACTATCGCCGATATCTGTTTGATCATGGTTATTCAGCCACGTCGTATCTCAATCCTTTTTGCTGGTATCCGGCGCATGTAGATCTCGGTTCTCTGACGACGTTTGACAAGGTGCGGATCTTTGCGCTAAGGTTGAGAGAATCTATGTTGGATCATTATAGGAATATAGATGACCGCAACTCTGCTGCCGTAATATCAGCAATGGTTTTTGGTGACAAGAGTGCTCTTTCCGTTACACTTAAAGAGGCCTATTCCGTGTCGGGTGTAGCGCATGTGCTCGCTCTTTCAGGGTTGCATCTTGCGATAATCTTTGCGGTATTGAGTGTTTTGCTATATCCGGTTCGTAAACGTATTGTGTCAAACGGCTTTATTATTGTTGCTATATGGATGTATGTATTCATAGTCGGTCTCTCCGTATCAGTATTACGTTCGGCTCTGATGCTCACAATATATACTCTTGTTAATGCGATTAACCGTGACAAGATGTCGTTAAATGCCTTGTCGGTAGCTGCCGTTATAATATGTATTGCCAACCCGTTGGCAATTTATGACGTTGGTTTTCAGATGTCGTTTGCTGCTGTTCTTTTCATTAATGTTTTCTACCGCCGTATATACTCTGTCATGTCAGAGCGTATCATGGAGTATTCTCCATTGAGGTGGTTGTGGCAGTTATGTAGCGTTTCTATTGCAGCACAAATAGGTGTGGCTCCGCTGATACTTTACTATTTCGGTAGATTTTCTTGTTATTTCCTGATAACCAATATTTTTGTTGTTCCGTTGGTCACAGCCATTATATATATAGCTGTAATGTCGATACCGTTAATGCTTGTCCCGCAGGTTTGTTCTTTGTTTACAGAATGTGTAGTCTTGTTGGTTTCGTTTTTAAATAAAGGCGTTTTTCTCATAGCCTCGTTACCCGGTGCCAGCGTAGATTATATCTACATTGGCAAGTTTCAGCTAGTGGCTTTGTATGTTGCCGTTTTCATGGCTTTAATATCGCTACATTACGTTAAAAAAACGAGGTTTTAGAAAATGTCTTCTTTAATTAACGTGATTTTAAGTATTTTTGCAGGCACGTAAAAACAAAAGACTTGATGTCACAAAGATACTTCATATATCTTAAATACGATGGTACTGCGTATCATGGTTGGCAGGTTCAGCCTAACGCTAATTCAGTACAGGCGGAGTTGCAGAAAGCTTTGTCGGTATTGTTGCGTTCAGACATACAGGTTGTCGGCGCAGGACGCACGGATACAGGAGTGCATGCCCGTATGATGACGGCGCATTTTGATACTGATGAAACCATAGATACGAGGCAATTGGCATATAAACTTAATCGTTTGTTGCCGCATGATATTTCGGTTGATAAAGTCATTCCGGTTTCAAAAGATATGCATGCCCGTTTCAGCGCAACATCACGAACATACCATTATTATATACACAAGCGTAAAAACCCTTTTTTGCGTGCGTATTCATGTGAGTTGTTTTTTGATGTTGATATTGACCGTATGAACGAGGCGGCGGCACTTCTGCTTGAATATGACGATTTTGCCGCTTTCTGCAAGAGCAATAGCGATGTGAAAACAACCCTTTGCAAGGTTACAAAAGCGCAATGGGTGGATGACGGGAACGACTCATGGCATTTTGTTATTACGGCAAACCG
>JBJFGK010000205.1:0-28604 GCA_051892655.1 Prevotella sp.
AAACTTTTTCATACACCTTATATAATATAAGATTTTTTCGTTTTTTAAGATTTTTGAACGGCTTTTTGGAATTTGTATACAACACATATCCGTAAAACAACAAGTTTCTTTGGACTTTGAAAGAAATTTGTTTAACTTTGCAACCATGTTGAAAAACATAATACTTGTAGCAGTCGGAGGAGCCGTAGGGAGTGTCTTGCGCTACCTTTTATCCAAAATCGTACAAGAATCTACGCTTTCATCGTTCCCGTTTGGTACGATGACCGTTAACGTTTTAGGATGTTTGGCATTAGGTATCATATACGGCATGACATCAGATTTGACAGTAATATCACGCGAAGTACGTCTGCTCCTTGCTGTAGGTTTCTGCGGAGGACTGACAACTTTCAGCACTTTCATGAACGAAACACTATGTTTGTTACGCGCCGAGCACATCATATCGGCTGCCATATATGTGGGTGTAAGCGCGACATTGGGATTGTTGGCTGTTTATATCGGTTCTATGATAACAAAAATATTATAATATATAAGAAGTATGAAGAATAAATCTTTTGCCTCATGCATGACAATAGCTATAATAACCATTATGCTGAGTGCTTGCAACAACAAGAAATTCAACGTCGGTGGCACTATTACAGACGCTGCAGACTCGACACTATATTTTGAAAATATAAGTCTTGACGGTCCTGTTGTCATAGACTCCATAAAATTAGACAGTGACGGCAACTTCAATTTCAGCGAAAAAGCACCGGAGGCACCGGAGTTTTACAGACTGAGAATTGCCGGACAAATAATCAATCTAAGTATTGACTCCACTGAAACCGTAAAGATAAAGGCATCATATCCCGACATGACAACAAACTATACTGTTGAAGGGTCTGAAGAATGTGCCACCATAAAAGAGCTTGCACTAAAACAAATAGACTTATATGCCAAAGCAACTGCCATAAACAACAGTCCTTATCTTACCATATCACAGGCAGCAGACAGCATTTCAGGCATTGTGGAAGCATATAAAGATGATATTAAACGTAATTATATCTTCAAGTCGCCGATGAGAGCATCGTCATATTACGCATTGTTCCAGACATTAGGAAATACGCTGATATTCAATCCGAAGGAAAATGAAGATGATATCAAGGTGTTTGCAGCCGTTGCAACAAGCTGGGATGTATATCATCCGGAGGCGGTACGTGGGAAGAACCTGCACAACATTGCATTAGAAGGTATGAGGAATGTGCGTATTATACGAAACAAAATGGCATCCCGCCAAATTGAAGCAAGCAAGATTAGCGTGTCTGATCTTATAGATATACGACTCATAGACAATAAGGGACAGACGCGCGCACTAAGCGATCTGAAAGGCAAAGTCGTAATGCTTGACTTCCATTTGTTCGGAACAAAAGAGTCTGCCGCACGTATAATGAAAATGAGAGATTTATATAACAAATATCATGACAGCGGCTTTGAGATTTATCAAATAGCCCTTAATGACAACGAACATTTCTGGAAAACACAGACGGAAGCGCTGCCTTGGATTAGCGTAAGAGACCCTCAAGGTGCCGGATCTGCCAATCTTGTATCATATAATGTCGGAAACATACCGACATTCTTCCTCATCAATAGAAACAATGCTATAAGCAAACGTGACATCCAAATAAAAGACTTGGACAAAGAAATACAAACGCTTCTTAAATAAACAACGTATTTAACCTCAAAATTAAAGGTGCTTGCCCCGATTAACGATTGTCTCGTTGGGGGAAGTGCCTTTTTTCATGTCATAAGTATGCTGTCCAAGCTTGCCAACCATAGTTGTTTAGCTTGCTGAATATATTGTTTTTGTATGCCATCTATGGTGTTTACGACCTTGAAACCGCATAGTTATGATTTCCACTATAATACAACCCAATCGTAAATAACGCTTTCGGGCAGAACATAAGGCATACAAAAAAGTCCGAAGAACTTGTCTTCGGACTCCTGCGCTTCAAGATGGGCTTGAACCAACGACCCCCTGATTAACAGTCAGGTGCTCTAACCAACTGAGCTATTGAAGCAGTAACGCATCATTTCCAAATGCGTTTGCAAAGGTAAATAGTTTTTGTGAAACTTCCAAACATTTTTGAAAAAAAATCAGCATTGGCCTAAATTTGAATAAAAAACAGCAAATTATATCGTTTTCATCTTTTTATCATGTAACTTTGCGTGATGGTTATACAGCATATCTATATATACCACGATGTCAGAACATTTATACAAACAACAAGAACATCAACAGAATGACATTCCTTCATGTTAAAAGAAAGTCTGTTCGGATGAAAACCAACAATCACAAACATTAATATAAACACTCATAAAACATATCACAAATGAAAACAAGCATTCTTACGAGCATAACTATATTATGGCTGTTCGCCATGCCAGCAACGGCACAAGAAAACAAAGACCATAACTTTAATGTCGGAAAGAATATGCAGATATTCCATGAAATATATACATATCTCGACATGATGTATGTTGACACTCTCAATGCAGATGAAGTAATAGGCAACGGCATCAAATCCATGCTCGGATCTCTTGACCCTTACACCGTATATTATCCAGAAAACAAGGTCAATGACTTGAAAACTATGCTTACAGGACGCTATGTTGGCATCGGCGCCATTATAAGATACAACCAAAAGACAAAGCGTGTAGTCATAGACGAGCCGTATGCTTCAACGCCGGCAGCAGAAGCAGGACTCAAAAAAGGTGATATAATTTTAAGCATTGATGATGAATCGATGGAGAATAAAGATGTTTCGTATGTAAGTTCACATTTGAGAGGAGATGCCGGAACTTCGTTTATTCTGAAATACAAGCGTCCTTCTACAGGAAAAACAACACAAATAAAAATCACAAGACGCCCCATAGAGATGCCGGCAATTCCGTATTACGGACTATATAAAGACAGCATTGGATATCTTAATCTGAACAGCTTTACAGACAATTGCTATAAAGAGACACGGCTTGCCGTCATAGACATGAAGCACAAAGGCATGAAAGGACTTATTCTTGACCTTAGAGGCAATGTCGGAGGCTCGCTGTCTGAAGCCGTAAACATAGTCAATATGTTTGTGCCGAAAGACCTGACAATAGTAAAGACTGTGGGAAAGATGAAGCGTGTAAACCACGAATACAAGACAACTATAGAACCTATCGACACTATCATGCCTATCGTTGTACTCATAAACGGGGAATCGGCAAGTGCCAGCGAGATAACATGCGGTAGCATGCAAGACCTTGACAGGGCTGTACTTATAGGTTCACGCACTTTCGGCAAGGGATTGGTACAAGTTCCTGTGGACATTTCGTATAGCGGACAACTGAAACTAACGACAAGCAAATACTACATTCCAAGCGGCAGATGTATACAAGCCATTAACTATAAACACTCACAAGGGGGATACAAAGAACATATTCCGGACAGTCTGACACACGTTTTCTACACCGCTAACGGCCGTGAAGTAAGAGACGGTGGCGGAATTAAACCGGATATAGAAATAAAACCGGACTCGATACCTAACATAGCATATTATCTTACGGTAAACGGTCTGGACTCAACAGAGGTTCTTTTAGACTACGAAATAGACTATATGGCAAAACATCCGACAATAGCTCCGGCTTCAGAATTCATGATTTCCGACGATGATTTCGAAGAATTCAAACGCAGAGTGATTGAAAGCGGATTCAACTATGACCCCGAAAGCGAGAAGGTTCTACAAACATTGAAGAAGACAGTACAGTTTGAAGGTTATTACGAAGATGCCAAAACCGAGTTTGAAAACCTTGAAAAGAAACTGAAACACAATATCGCAAAAGATCTTGACAGGAACAAAGAGCTGATAAAACAGCTTATTTCCAATGACATTGTATCTGCGTACTATTATGTTGCTGGCAGCATAGAGAACAGGCTCAAAGATGACAAGGTAATAGAAGAAGCTTGCCGAATAATCAATAATCCCGACCAGTATAGAAAAATTCTTACGGGTTCAAAGAAAAAACATTGACAAAAGCACAGGGCAAAATGTATGATGAGCAGTTCTATATAGACAAATTGCAGCATCGTGGTATCAAACCGACAACCATGAGGCTGATAATATTAAGGACCATGTTCAGAGGCGACGAAACAGTCTCTCTGCCACAGTTGGAGAAATTGCTTCCTGACATTGACAAAAGTACCATATCAAGAACTCTGTCTCTATTTCTCATACATCGCCTTATACATGTAATTGACGATGGTAGCGGAAGTTTGAAGTACAATGTATGCGGTGACGATTGCGATTGCAGCATAGAGGATGAACACACACATTTCTTTTGCGAACGTTGCAAACGCACATTTTGCCTCAAACGCATACATGTACCGGTTGTCAATCTGCCTGAAGGTTTCAGACTAAAAAGCATTAATTATGTCATAAAAGGCCTTTGCCCGACCTGTGCAGAAAAGATTTAAGACAATCGGTCATTAATGTCATTAGCACAATCACAACCAGAAGACACTTTCATTTCCCATATTAAACAAAAGGTCTAATATACTGAGATTGGGTATAAACCCATTCTTTTGCCTGAAAACTTGATAGTACGGCTTCGGTGAAAAATCATTATCGGGCAACGGATGCTTTGGATGTATCGCTTCACGATAATCAACCATAGTGATATCTTTCGAGCCATCACATCCAACAAGCCTTATATCATCAGAAGATTTATAATCTGACGTCCGCTGAATATTAGGATTTATGTCAAGTAATTCACACATTTTTGTACATATCTCCATATTGAAATCATACAAAAAAGTCCAATTACGTTCAAAAAAAGGACGAATATCATCTTCATAATATTCAAAAAAAGGTGATTCACCATACGCACTTGACAACGCATTCCAATGAATATGCCGCCAATTGCCATGATTGCTTATTCTAATGTCTTTCATCAAAGTCTTTCCGCCCCTATCCACACCTCCTGACAAAGAGGTTTTATCACGCTCGACAGGCACGGTAAGAACTTGAATACCATTGGTTGTAGATATCACACAACGGTTGCGATATGTCTGTTTTATGAAATTGTCATAAGCCTCAACATATATCATGTCATACTTACACAATTTCTGATACCATTGTATAGGTGCAAAATAAGCAGATGACAGCAAACAAGACGAATGACACATCTACTTTATATTATCTACAATACTAAATATTCTTGACCAGCGTACACCTGAGAAACCGTTACGATCAGGATCACTACTCCACCAGATAAATATTGGTTTACCTACAATATGATCTTCCGGAACAAAACCCCAATATCGGCTGTCGGCAGAATTATGACGGTTATCACCCATCATCCAATAATAATCCATTTTAAAGGTATAAGTATCTGTCTGTTTACCGTTGATAAAGATCTTTCCGTCCTTTACTTTCAGGTCATTATCCTCATAGACACTTATCGGTCTTTCGTATATAGGAAGATTCTTCAAGTCAAGATGAATTGTTTTTCCTTTCTGTGGAATCCATACAGGACCATAATTGTTACGCGTCCATCCTGTATTTGCATTCAACGGATAAAGATCTCCCGTCATCTCATCATCATTAATACGAATGGAAGAAACTATATCCTTACGCTTTGACAACGCCTTTACGGCAGCTGAAGTAAGCGGCATACAACCTGTTTCGTTTAAAGACGCCAGATCTTCCATGCTTATACCCAACTGCTCCAAAAGTTCATCAGGGATATTTTGTTTGAGTTTTACATAATAAGTGTACTGTACATTGTCCGGCTCTTTATTTGCTTTGCCGTCAAGATATACCACACGGTTTTTTATCTGCAAAGTCTGTCCCGGCAAGCCAACACAACGTTTTACATAATTTTCACGGCGATCGACGGGTCTTGTTATGACAGAACCATACACCGGTTTGTTCTGCAAAATATAATTACGGCCTGTATTATAAACCAGTTCATACCATTTTCGTTGCTGTTCCAAAGATAACGAATCTATCTCCGGTGCACCTTCAATAAGCTGATAACCGAAGGCGTAACACATTTGATAATAATCAGCAGCCTGAAATTGAGAAGCTGTAACCAGCGTGTCACCTGCCGGATAATTGAAAACAACAATATCGTTGAGTTGAACTTTGCCCAATCCCTTCACACGACGGTAATCCCAATGCGGCCATTCTATATATGACTTACAGTCAAAAACAGGCAGAGTATGCTGGGTCAGCGGCATTGTCAAAGGCGTTTGCGGTATTCGCGGACCATAACTTACTTTACTGACAAAAAGATAATCCCCTGTCAAAAGCGACTTTTCCAAAGATGATGAGGGGATAACATAATTCTGGAAAAAAAACTGGTTGATGAAATATACCGCTACCAAAGCAAATACTAACGCATCAACCCATGACATAATAAACCGTACAGGGCCTTCTGAATTGCGCCACCATTGCCATTTTATCTTTTTGGTAATATAAACATCAAATATAAAAGGAACAACTATAAGTCCCAAAAGGCTTTTAAGCCAGTATAAAAAAGCGAGATATAGCGCAGTAATTGATAAAAACTTTGCCCACTGCACTTTCATATTAAGTTGCTGTTTTTCCTTATCTTGCATAATATCTAAAAATTTCTTTTATCAGAATTTGAACATATCACTAATAGTAAGCAGACCGCTATGCTGTGCTGTATATTCTGCAGCAAGCACAGCACCAAGAGCAAATCCCTTACGAGAATGTGCATCATGAGTTATTGTTATACAGTCAGCCTCAGAATCATATCTTATTGTATGAATACCCGGCACTTCTCCACGTCTCAATGAGTCGATACGTAGCGTTTCGCTGTTATACGGCTCATTGTCCTGACCTTTTATCCATGACGTTTTCCTGTCAAGATTGTCCACTATATCCTCTGCCAATGTTATGGCAGTACCGCTTGGAGCGTCTATTTTATGTATGTGGTGTGTCTCTTCCATGTGAACGTCATACTGCGTGAAGCCATTCATTATCTTTGCAAGATAACGGTTAACGGCAGAAAATACAGCCACACCAACGCTGAAATTAGATGCCCAGAAAAGTGTCTTACCTTCTTCCGTACACATCCGACGCACGTCATCGCCATGAGTCTTCATCCATCCGGTTGAGCCGGACACAACTTTTACATTATGTTCAAACGCTTTCAGATAATTGTCATAAGCTGATGTAGGGGTTGTAAACTCTATTGCGACATCGGCAGATGCAAAAGCCGCTGAGTCAAAATCCTGACGATTATCAATATCTATAATACTTACAATCTCATGACCACGGCTAACGGCAATCTGTTCAATCATTTTGCCCATCTTACCATAACCAATCAGTGCTATCTTCATAATCTTTTTTATAAAATTTATATTGGAGAATATATGTAACGCGTTATAACAAACGCTTTAAATATCACTGCTTTAAACAGCAATTAGGTGCAAAATTATATAAAATAGACATATTGCCAAAGCTTTAGCTTTAATTTTTATATAAAAACAAACGCGAAAAAAGCACCCATTTTTATAAAAAACGCGATTTTTTATGGGGCAAATCGCCGTATTTCAATACTACTGTCACAACTGCAGATTTGTAATATACTGATAAACAATAAGAAAATAAATACCGGTGACAGTGACAGATGTTTTCAAACTTTTTATTTTTATAATAGAATAGAAGTTATGCTTGCAAAATCATCACACGCGTAAGACAGAGAGAAAAGCGAAAACAAAGCCAAACTTGTTAGAGTTGTGCAGAGACATCCCGAAAGGACAAAGTAAAATAAGTTTCACTCGCGCAAATCTTATTTTGTCTTCCTACTTATATTATGCTACTATCATAACACGTTTTAAAAACAAATTATGCAATAAATTAGGTATCTGTTTTCACAAGTTACAATTAATTTGTGTATCTTCGCAGTGTAACAACAATATGATATATCAGTTGATACCTGATAATTTAACGTCATAACATATATGGAACAACTTCTCCACTATGTTTGGAAACACAAGATGTTTCCGTTGAAGCCTTTAATAACAACCGACGGACAAAGCATTGAGGTAATAGATTCCGGGCTGCATAATTATGATGCCGGACCTGATTTCTTTAATGCCAAGATTGTCATTGACGGTAATATGTGGGTAGGGAACGTTGAACTGCATGATAAGGCATCTGATTGGTATTCACATGGACATGACAAAAACGATAAATACAATAATGTTGTACTACATGTAGTGGGTAAAGAGGGGCCTCTGACAATTACCGCTAACAACCACAAAGTACCACAGCTTGTACTTGAAATACCGGAGAATGTTATGAACAATTATCGGGAACTGCTATCTACAGAGCATTTCCCTCCATGCTATGGAATGATATCAGAGCTTAACAAGATTACAATACACAGTTGGCTGAACAGCTTGCAAGCTGAACGTCTGCAACGTAAGACAGAAGATATTGAAAAGCGCGTATCACAATGTAACGGTTCATGGGAAGAAGCATTGTTTATTACTATGGCACGAAATTATGGTTTTGGAGTCAATGGAGATGCTTTTGAGATATGGGCGCAAAATATTCCTCTAAACTTTGCCGCACGGCATCGTGATGACATTATTATGACTGAAGCTCTTTTCATGGGACAAGCCGGATTGCTTGATATTAATGCAATACCTGAAATATATAGAAAAGAAGCTGAAAAAGACGGATATTTTACACGTTTATTATCCGAATACCGTCATTTGTCTAATATGTTCAAGCTTTCACCCATTGATGTAAATCTATGGAAATTTCTACGAATGAGACCTCAAAATTTTCCTCATATAAAGATATCGGAGTTAGCTGAACTTTATCATTCACGTCGTAACGATCTCAGTAAACTTATAGAATGTAAAGACGCAATACAAATAAAAGAACTTTTACAAGCAAAGGTTACTCCGTATTGGGAGAATCATTATACTTTCGGAAGTACCATTTGTAAAACAGGTAAAAGCATATCCGATCCGTCACTCAACTTAATCGTTATCAATACAGCCATTCCCATGATGTTTGCTTATGGCAAGCACCGTCAAGACGAAAAGTTATGTAATAGAGCACTTGATATACTTAACAGTCTTAAACCAGAAAACAACTATATAACAAGGGCTTGGGACACTTGTGGAATCAAAGCGGAAAATGCCGGTGACAGCCAAGCTCTAATACAACTAAAAAAGGAATATTGTGATAAACGCAATTGTTTAAGATGTAGATTCGGATACGAATATCTGAAAAGGAAAGGGGAATAGTATAAATAATATTTTAAATCACATATATAATCATTTATTTGATTAATAAAAACATATAATAGACATGAAAATAAACATGAAAGAATGGGCAAAGACCATTATTGCAAGCAATAAAGTGGCTGCCATACCTATTATGACACATCCCGGTATCGATATGACAGGCAAGAGAGTACTTGATGCTGTTAGCGACGGTAAAATACATTATGAATCTATAAAAGCCCTTGCAGACAAATATCCTACAGCTGCAGCTACTGTAATAATGGATTTGACTGTTGAAGCTGAAGCCTTTGGCGCTAATATCTCTTTTGAGCCGGATGTTGTTCCTTCTGTTATAGGACATTTACTTAATAATGCCGATGATATAAAGGCTCTAGAAGTTCCTTCATTAAGTAAAGGACGAATACCTGAATATCTTAAAGCAAATTTATTAGCAGCAAAGACCATTACAGACCGACCTGTACTATCCGGATGTATCGGACCATTTTCACTTGCCGGTCGTCTATATGACATGTCTGCAATTATGATGCTTATTTATGAAAATCCTCAAGCTGCAGAAATGCTTCTTGACAAATGTACTGAATTTATTCTCAAATATTGTATCGCATTAAAAGCAACCGGAGCCAACGGAGTGGTAATGGCAGAACCGGCAGCAGGGCTAATGTCCGATGAAGACTGTATGCGTTTCTCATCGGTTTTTGTAAAACGAATCGTTGATACCGTACAAGATGATTGGTTCACTGTCGTCTTACACAACTGCGGAAATACAGGCCATTGTACACATGCAATGGTAGAAACAGGTTCAGGTGCTTACCATTTTGGTAACAAGTGCAGTATGGCGGAAGTTATTAAAGATGTACCGGCAGAGGCTCTTGCAATGGGAAATCTTGATCCTGTATCAATGTTTAAGGATGCTTTACCTGAAGTTATGTATAAAGCTACTGCTGATCTAATGCAACAAATGAAAGAATATCCCAATTTTGTCATTTCAAGCGGTTGCGATACCCCACCCCACACTCCATTAGAAAACATAGATGCATTTTTCAGGGCTGTAAATGACATTAACAACAACTGATTATATGTCAAATAATGTTTTTCATACATGTTTGAAAAGATACTGAAATATGAAGAGCTAAACATTAGCCCAAATGAGATTTACGAACAGATGGGTTATGGTAGTAGTGTGCCTGACAAGAACGTACAACAAGAGACAAATGAAATAATAGAAACCATAAAAACGGTTTTACAGCCACGATTATGTTTCTTAATAAGCAAAGGTTTGCTTGATGTTGAGAATGATGTACTAAATATTATAGGACGTAACCTTAGCATCGGACATATAATAAGCCGGCAATTACGTCATTCTGAGGCTTATGCGTTATTTGTAGCGACTGCAGGTGTTGAGTTCGAAGACCTGCAACAACGGACTAAAGCTGATGGTGATATGGTAAAAGTATTTATAACTGACGCTATAGGCAGCGTAATAGCGGAAAAGACTGCAGACCAGATGGAAAAATATCTTGAAGAATGTATTTCTCCATATAATTGGTATCATACAAACCGTTTTTCTCCCGGTTACTGTGGTTGGCATGTGTCACAGCAACAATTACTTTTTACTATGTTTGGCATGGAAAATCCATGTGGTGTACATCTTACAAGTTCAAGTCTGATGATTCCGATAAAATCAGTAAGTGGAATTATCGGTGTCGGTAAACATGTGAAAAAATTAGAATACACATGTGGTCTTTGTGATTTCAAGGATTGTTATAAAAGAAAAAAGAAAAAATAACAGCACAAATTATAATTTGTGCTGTTATTTTTATATTTACATATCTGTTGTCTATTCTCCAAAAGATACTACATTATAATCTTATTTATCAATGTCCATTAAAGAAGATATATAGTCCTACCATTACCACAGCCAAAAGCAGCCATGCCACAATAACACTACGTTTGGGTTTTTCTGAAAGTTTGATTATTTCCGGACTTACCGTTGCCTGCTTGTTATACAGACTTACAAATACCATACTGATAATAAGGACTACAAATATATAGAAAGAAAGCATCATAAAATGAATTGCTTCTGTTGCACCGGGAATAATCCACAGATACAATATACCTGTACCGATACTGAATATCGTACCGAAAGTGAGTGTAACATTAGCGGCCAACGTTGTACAACGCTTCCAGAACACACCCATTACAAATACTGCCGCCATTGGCGGAGCTATAAAACTAAGCACAGATTGGAAAACATTAAAGAGATTCATGCCTTTTATATTATCCACAGCTACAGTTATCACTATTGAAACAAGCGCACCGATAATAGTAACTATACGCCCTGTACGTGCTATCTCCGATTCTTTAGCCTGTGGTCTTATGTTCTTGACATAAATATCCATAGTGAACACCGTACTCAAAGCGTTAAGGGCGGAACCTATTGTGCTTATCAACGCTGCCGTCAAAACTGCCAACACAAGCCCAACCATTCCTACCGGGAAAAGACTGGCAACCAACGTCATATAAGCATTGTCGGCTTCAATTGTCATACCATTAAAGAATCCCGTCTTAACAAGTGCAAAGCATATTATACCCGGCAATATGTATATGGCAACATCGAGTATTTTAAGCCAACCTGTAAAATTCGTACCACGCTGTCCTTCATTAAGGTTTTTAGCCGCCAACACAGGTTGCACCATTGATTGGTCTGTACACCAGAACCATAACCCGGAAATAGGATAGCCGAGCAATATCGGGAGCCATGGGAAATCCCTATCACTATTTGGTTGGAAAAGATTCCAGAAATTAGATGGAACTATTTCAGGATTGGCAAGTACTGATATACCGCCTGTAAACGAGTCTCCACCCAAACGATAAATACCAATAACGGTCAATGTCGCTGAAACGAAAATAAGTAGGACCATTTGATATACATTTGTATAAGCTACTGCTTTGAGCCCGCCAAGCATAGTAAAAAATGCCGAAATGGCAAGCAACAAAAATGCCGACACCCACATTGGAATACCAAAAACCTGCCTTATTATTATACCACCTGCAAAGAGAGTAAGCGCAAGCCATGATATCAACACCGTGACAATGGTATACCATGCCAACATATTACGTGTGGACTGTCCGAAACGCAAACCCATAAACTCTGGAAGTGTATGCACTTTGCTTCCCAAATATCTTGGTGCGAAGACAAAAGCCAGCAACGCTATGAAAATAAATGCATACCACGCATAGTTACCGGACACTATACCTGTTGTAAAACCGGCACTTGCTGAAGCAATAAGCATAGACGGACCGACATTGGTACCCCACATAGAAAATCCTATATGATGCCAACGCAACGAACGTTCGGCAAGAAATTTACCGCTACCTTCCTTACTCTTTCTACTTGCCCATATTCCTATGGCAAGAAGTACTATGAAGTAACCTACAAGGATACTCCAATCTAAAAACTCAAGTGATTGTGAATTCATGGTATTAAATTAGTATTTGTTATTTCCCCATTAAATGTTTTGCTACTGTCACAGCAGAATTGGCATTGTCACTATATCCATCAGCACCTATCTCATCGGCATATTCCTGACTAACAGGAGCACCACCAACCATGACCTTTACTCTGTCACGCAAACCGGCATCTTCAAGTGCCTTAATTACATCTTTCATATAGGTCATTGTCGTTGTCAGCAGCGCACTCATACATAATATGTCTGCCTGATTGTCCTTAAGAGCCTTGACAAATGTTTCACTGTCCACGTCAATGCCAACATTGACAACTTCAAATCCGCACCCTTCAAGCATTGATGCTACAAGATTTTTACCTATATCATGCAAATCTCCTTTTACAGTGCCTATCACTACTTTACCTATTGTGGCAGAAGCAGTTCCAGACAACATCGGTTTGAGTAATTCAAGAGCTGCTTTCATGGCACGTCCTGCCATAAGCAATTGCGGAACAAAGGCCTTACCGTCTTGAAAGCGCTGTCCTACTTCACTCATAGCACGTATCATTTGACCATTGATGATTTCTTGCGGTGCCATTCCTTCATCTATCGCACATCGCGTAGCATCAGCTGCCATATCCGACTTTCCGTTAAGAATTGCCGTAAATATATCCTCCGCACTTTTTGACTCAGATTCTTTCCTTATTTCAGGTTTACAACATTCACAAGGCTCCGTATGACGTGCTTGTTCTTTCACGCTGCTATTAACATCTTTCACAATAGGGACACCAACAGATACTTTTATATCATTCCGACAATGAGGAGAAAGGACACAACCCTTTATCGGTTGCGGTATCTCTGACAGTCTTTTTATATGTGCATCCGTCGTTCCACAACATCCACCTATGATATTAAGCATATGTTTCTCTGCCAACGGCCATATCGACTGTTGCAAATCTTCCGGTGTCATGGCATAATGACCGCTGTTATCAGGCAGCCCGGCGTTAGGATATACACTTATCAAATATGTAGTATTCATTCCGAGTCGTTGCAATAAAGGTGCTATAACACTTACATCCGCACAACAGTTTACTCCAACAGATAATATATCATCACCACCTATTTCTTCTATAAAATTCTCTATTGATTGTCCGAGCATGTTATAACCTTCATTGCCTGTCACAGTAAAGCTCAACATTATCGGAACATTCTTTCCTGTATTTCTTGTAGCTGTTCTTACAGACTCTATTGCTGCTTTTGCATTAAGTGTATCGAATATTGTTTCTATGAGCAATACATCAACACCACCTTCCAAAAGTGCCTCTGCCTGTTCAAGATATGCAGACTTAAGACTTTCATATCCAAATGTTTCCCAACCGGGCTGTGTAGTATCAGAAGATATAGAACAAGTCTTGCTTGTAGGTCCCATAGAACCTGCAACAAAGCGAGGCTTGTCCGGTGTCTTTGCGGTATATTCATCTGCCAAATTTCTTGCAATACGGCATGCTTCAAGATTAATTTCTCTGCACATATCTTCCAAACGATAATCTTTCATCGATATGCGTTGCGCATTGAATGTATTTGTTTCTATGATATCTGCACCGGCCTCAAGATACAGACGATGAATATCTTTTATAACCTCCGGCCTTGTCAGACACAACAAATCGTTGCATCCTTTTACATTCACAGTATGAGAAGCGAACCTCTTTCCACGAAAATCGTCCTCTGAAAGATTACGTTTCTGTATCATGGT
The DNA here is from genome assembly GCA_051892655.1 of Prevotella sp. Classification (GTDB taxonomy): domain Bacteria; phylum Bacteroidota; class Bacteroidia; order Bacteroidales; family Bacteroidaceae; genus Prevotella. Next base: position 14,513 of record JBJFGK010000205.1, read on the forward strand.
TCCCATAGCACCATCAATAACCATTATCTTTTGGGCTGCGATACCTGCGATCTTGCTCTTCGATGCTATATTTCCGACTATGGCGTCTTTGCCAAATTCACTCTCCACCTTTGCAATGATAGCCTCAACTTCCCTATCTGCATCATCTTTTTCTTTTACGATGCGTATCGTATCTGCTTTAGTTTCCTTGCCTTCTTTTACATCCGTCTGGTATTCTTCCACTATGCGCAGAGCCTTTTCCACCTCATCTTCATTATGGAAATCCATTTCAAGATGCACGCCATCACCACCAATGTTGTCAAGTAACGGTCTCAATTCGTCAAGAGTAACCCAACATGCCATGATGCTCTTGCCTGCTCCGAGAATCTTACGATAAAGTTCATACCACTTCGGAGAGCCGCCCTGAGGTTCTCCCACACCCGGAGTCCACTGTATGGCATTGAGTTCTTCTATCTCAAGCAATGCCGGCAAATGATGCAAAGCCCCCACTCCGTCAAGATGATACAAAGTATAGTCTATCTTTTGACATTGTTGTCTTATAAACGGCTGTACAAAACGGCGATAGTCTTCCACGCTTATCATAGTCGATATATCGCTCTGCACTTTTGTCATCTTTCCCGGTGCCCATGATGAAAAATAGCAAAAAGCCATCTCATCACCTTCACGTATTATGTCATACAACTCATCAAAAACCTTGAAATATATATCATTGATTTGTTGCATTTGTCTTTCTAAAACATCCGGTTGCATGACTGTATCGAGTAGAACCTTATCAGTACCTTTCATGGCAGCCAATACGTCCATACCTTCCATTAGGTCCGGCATACCGACATAATAGTTTCCGGCAGCCTTTTCCTTACATGCTTTAAGCAATTGTTTATGCAATAAATAGTTGGGATGTTCCGGATTGAATACTATATCGTCCGTATATTTAGGATCAGGATGTATCCAAATGGTATCCTCACCACCCTCAAACACACCTCCGAGTATCGCTGCCAGAGAACCCGGTCCCAATTGGGTATTTGCAACAGGCAGCATATCGGCTTTGAGAGAACTGTGTGCCACATACCAATCAAGATACTGAGCTCGCCATTCCGGGTCAAACCATTTTTGATTCAGGTCTTTTGGCGCTTTGGGTTCTGGTATATTGGCATGCGGTTTTACTCCGTTTTGAAAGTGTTCCCACATATTTACCACAATACCCTTGTGATTCCACCAATTAATATATCTCTGTTTTGTCTCTTCAAGATTGTTTTTCCACATAGCTTTATATTTTAGTGAAGAGTTATTCCTTTGAATGTTTCATCTATTTTAAGTTGTGTTACCTTTGCCATATCCATGTCATCCGTACATTCAACATGTTCAGGATATATTGGAATAACAGCGTCTTTGCGTACGAATACCGGCATTATTTCAAGCGGGACTTCCATTCCTTTTATCCATTTTCCGCCATCGTGATGTTCTCCTGTAAAGAAGTTTACCCATGACCCTTCAGGCAGATAGACGTCGCGTTTGTTGTCACTGTTCATCACCGGTGCCACAAGTATATCATCGCCAAAGTAATATTCATCATCTATATGCCAGCAAAGGCGGTCGTCATGATGATGGAAAATGAGAGACTGTACAATCGTTCCTCCACCTTGTATGGCTTTCTCGCTTTCTTTTAATATATAAGGTATGAGCATATATCGGAGATTCCACCATTTTTTTACTATGTCTGCTATGGCAGGATAGTGCCACGGCTCCCGTTGATTTGTGCCATGATATCTTATGTGCGATGAGAAGACTCCGAATTGTGTCCACCTAACATATACATCGTCTCTTATTCTGGTATTCATGAAATTGGGCAATGTGTGAAATCCCGGTACATCATGACTCCAGAAAGCAAAACCGGAAAGTCCGAAATGCAGACCTCCTTTAAGAGAGCCGGCCATACCGTCCCACGAACTGCAAGAGTCACCACCCCAATGTAGCGGATATCTTTGACATCCGGCCCAAGCAGCCGTTGCCCAAACTATACCGTCACCGGTCACTTCTTTAGTTATCTCGTATGCAGCTTTTTGATATAACAGCGCATATAAGTTGTTCAGTTTTTCCGGTTCCATATTTTCATACACGGCATCCATGTGTATATTTTCTCCGAAATCTGTCTTTATAGCTGCAACGCCCATATCGAGCAATCTTTTCAGCAAGCCTTTATACCATGCGGTAGCCTTTTCGCTGGTAAAATCTATCGTACCGGCATAATCAAGTGCAGAAAAGTTAGACCCTTCACTGTCTTGTGCCTTCGTCAGAGTGCATATATATTTATTGTTGCGCGCCTCCTCTATTTGTTCCGCACCCTCTGCTACATAAGGCAACTGCCATAATGTGACCCTGTAACCATTGTTTTTCAGTGCTCTTATGAAGCCTTCCGGGTCAGGAAAACGCTCCTTGTTGAACTTCCATTCGCAAAGCCAATCGGTCTTAAACCACCCTGTATCAAGATGTATTACATCACAAGGATAATGCTCTTTACGCATACGGTCGCATATTTCGTTTACTTCGTCTGCACTGAAATATGTCATACGACTCATCCAGACACCGAAACTCCACAACGGAGGCATAGACGGGAAACCTGTAAGGTCACGATATCCGTGTAGTATCTCTTCCGGATTATCGCCGCCGATAATAAAAGTATCGATTGCCGGCTCCTGACTCATAAACTCTACCGAGCGTGTTGATATGCCTGCCAACGACAATTTTCCATACGCACATGTATGATAGAACACTCCATACATGCGACTTGAGATGTAAAACGGTATGTTCTTATATGTTCTGCGATTGTTTACACCTTGTCCATCTTGATTCTTCAGATAAAAGGTTTGTCCGCTAAGGTCCATTTTAGTAAAGCGTTCACCGGTTCCGGCAAAACATTCGTCATGGCTACATTCAAAAGACAAAGTCGCTCTGTCTTTCTTTTTGCCTGTCTTGCAAAATGCAAGAGGCATGGCATCATAGCGCGGAGGAGAGAAATGATCGTAAGCGGCAAGCCGTATTTCCTTTTTCCCGTCCGGATAAAACCTTATGTCAAGTGTCTCCTGTGGGTCAGGGAGCAATGTACTCCACCTGTCAAGCTCCGGCTCATTGGTATTTATTATTGCCCTAACTATGCCTTCGGTATCTGTCACTGTCCATTGTCCGTCCCTGAAGTCCACACTAAGCGGTGTCTTTTTCAGCCTGTCGCTCATCTGCAACATCTCGGAAGCATCGCTCATAATGCTTTCTCCAAAACCTATGAACAATCGCAGTATTTTTGGCGCATAATATCTTATCACCAATGTATATTCTTCTTTTGGCACATCCGTATCGGCATCCATGTCTGCTGTTGCCTTTTGTTTCTGGAAAGGTACTGATATGAGTATATCTCCATCGACTTCTCTGACCGCAGTAGGACGATATGCTTTCCACAACGACTCATCACGGTTTAGAAGTTCGTCAAAATCAAGAAAATCAAAAAGATAATAGTTTGTAGGTATCATTGTTATTTATATTGGTTTTTGTAATTATTTAATTACACGGATGCCTTACGGCTGGTTAACCTTAAGGTCTGGACCGGGTCTGTTATAACCGAAACTGCCTGCTGTCATTACATTATCGCTCACGGTATAACCGTCTGTAGCCTCGTCAAAATATATGCAGAAAGCTCGGTTATTGGTTGCGTATGGTGCAGGATAAGGATCACTGATATGGTTACCTGTTATTTCCGAACCTGGCTGATTGGATAATGTGTATATGCCACCGGCATCATAGAGTTGGCGTGCATAGTCGTAAACATTGTTGTTTACTATGCGGTTATTGCGCATACCGCTTTCCAGTGGTGTCCAACCCCATCCTACACAGATGCCGGAATAGTTGGTATGGGCTACATCGTTGCCGGATATGAATGTGTCTCTGACATATCCCGCCCCTATTGATACACATCCCCAATCTTCATTGGCGGTATCATGAATGCGATTGCCCACAATTCTCAGCTGTCCGCACATATCGTTGTCTATCATAGGAGTATATGGTATGTGCGTTTCAAAACCCTTTTCGCCGAACCAACCGGCAAGAATGGCTGTGCCACCTATATCTTGGAAAGTACAACCGGTTATATCCGCCTGTCTTACGGCATATTTTAAGTCAAGGGCGGTAGCACCGACATGAGAGAACACACAGCGGTTAAAGCTTATGTTTGTGGCAAATTGTGCTGACACGGCAGCGTCCGGACGTGCTATCCATGCCTGATTTTCAAGTTCTGCCTTATGAAAAAGACCCGGCTCATATAGCTTGTAACCATCTATAAACCTAAAGCCCCCTTGCAACGTGACATGACCTTCATACGACGGTCTTGTCCACGAAGCATATTCAAAGCTGATGTTATCAAAATGTATTCCGCTTATTTGTCGCTCTCTGGTACCGCATATTTCCATAAGACATGAGATAGCTGGCATCGTAACTTCGGCTTCTTTCATGTCTTCGCCTTCTCTTGCATAGTAATATATACGGCCTGACGGATAGTCCTGATACCATTCTCCTGCCTCATCGAGCAGTTCCAAAGCGTTTGTAATAGTATAAGAAGAGTTGCCCCTTTCGCCGTTTATTACCGGTTGGGGCCATGGATGTGCAAACTCTATGCGGCTTTCCGGCTGGTGAAACCACACTTTGGTAGTCCCATTACCCATATCTTTCATCGTTTTTACTCTGAGTATGGCTATTGCCCAACGTTGATGTACAATCATTTCCAGCTGTCGGGCATTTGTCAAATCAGTCTCCGGTGTCGGAATGGTGATACTTTCGTCCGTTGTATCAAAAGCTTTCATCCGTTGCATTATGCCTTCTCCTTTAAGAGATGCTCTATTTGCTTTACACCCGTTGACCCACAACTGCCTTGTTTCTACCATACGGTTACCTTTCATGGGGGCGTCTGCCACCCATATCTTGCCTTTTGCCGACTCGGGCAGACGGGTATCGTCTGACAATTTCCATCCCTTAACTGTCACACCTCCGCTTATAACAGCCGGCCGATTGCCAGTTTTTCCTATAATAACAGTAGGAGATGTGGCCGTGCCACTATCTTCGGGACGTATGAAAATCGGTTGGTCAATATGGTAAACACCTCCGTCAAGTATAATTCTTATGCCTCCGTCAACTCTACTATCGTTAAGACGCCGCCACTCGCGAGCCGTCTTCAAGGCTGTTTCTATTGTTTTTAACGGTTGTTGGCGTGTACCTGTTCCGCTGTCGCTGCCATTATTTACAGATACATATATATCGCCTGCAAAGACATACACACAACACAAGATAAAGGTTATGCTTATAGTAACAATTCTTTTCATCAAGCCTGTATTAGATTTACATTTGTGCAAATATAAGAATTTTATATTAAGATACCATAAGCAGACTATCTTTTTCCTTGCAAAAATGCTTGTCAAGACTCTCCATAAGACTCATTTCCATTCATAAAGATGTCTTTTAAAAATATCACTATTCATTTTACAAATCAAAAACAGCCGTTTTATAATCTCTAACTATGCCATTTACACATGCTTACTATATTGTTTAGACTTGCCAACTATGCCATTTACGACCCGCTAACAGCATAGTAAAACAAAAATCATTAATTCCCATATTCTTTATTCCATGTTTTCAATTGTTTTTCTCCAAATATTAGCAGGGTCATATCATGACAATGTAAAGAAAAACAAATTTTTCTTTTGCATTATCTTTAGCTTACACTATCTTTGCATACGAAATAAACGTTTATTAGAATTGAAGAATTTTGAAGAATTAGGCGTATGCGAAGAGATTCGCAACGCCATTACAGAGTTGGGATTTGAGCAACCAATGCCTGTACAGGAGGAAGTTATCCCCTATTTACTTGGTAACAGAAACGATGTTATTGCCCTTGCGCAAACCGGAACAGGAAAGACTGCGGCATTCGGAATACCTTTATTGCAAAGGACAGATGCAAGAATAAGACAGACGCAAGCTATCGTATTGAGTCCGACAAGAGAATTATGTCTGCAAATAGCAGATGATTTAAAAGACTTTTCAAAATACATAGAAGGCATAAATGTTCTTCCCGTATATGGAGGAACGTCTATAGAGAACCAGATAAGGGCCCTAAAAAGAGGTGTACAGATAATTGTAGCAACACCGGGACGGCTTATAGACCTTATGCATCGCGGTGCCGCCAAACTTGAAGCCGTAAAAAACGTCGTGTTAGACGAGGCCGACGAAATGTTGAACATGGGCTTTTCAGAAAGCATAAACGAAATATTGGCCGATGTTCCAACCGATCGCAACACACTGCTATTCTCTGCTACAATGAGCAAAGAGATAGAAAAGATAGCCCGTACATATCTTACAGATCCCAAAGAAATAGTAGTCGGCAGCCGCAACGAAGGTGCAGAGCATGTAAATCACATATATTACATGGTCAACGCAAAGGACAAATATCTTGCCCTTAAACGTATTGTTGATTATTATCCAAAGATTTTCGCAATCATTTTCTGTAGAACAAAACGTGAGACACAAGAAGTTGCTGACAAACTGATACATGACGGCTACAATGCCGAAAGCCTGCATGGAGACCTTTCACAACAGCAACGCGACCTTACAATGCAAAAATTCAGACAACATCTGACACAATTGCTCGTCGCTACTGATGTCGCTGCACGTGGTCTTGATGTCGATGACCTTACACATGTGATAAACTACGGTCTTCCGGATGACATAGAAAGCTATACTCACCGTAGCGGACGAACAGGTCGAGCAGGAAAAAAAGGAACGTCTATTGCTATCGTTCATACAAGGGAACGTCGCAAAATGCGTGACATAGAGAAGACAATAGGCAAAGATTTTGTTGAAGCAGACATCCCAACTGCCAAAGATATTTGCAAGAAACAACTATACAAAGTTATGGATGAGATTGTAAAGGCAGACGTCGATGAGGAAGAAATAGAGCCTTTCATGATAGATATAAACCGATACTTCGAATTTATGGATAAAGAAGATATCATCAAAAAGATGGTAAGTATGGAGTTCGGAAAGTTTCTTGCCTATTATGCTAATGCACCTGAAATAGAGAAACCGGGTAAAAGCTCACACAGTAGTGACAAAAAAGATCGTTCTGCACGTAATGACAATGGACGAGGAAGACGAAAGGCCGAGCCGGGTTATTGCAGGCTGTTTATCAATCTCGGAAAAACCGATGGTTTCTATCCCGGAGAAGTCATGCAATATCTCAATAAGCATCTGAAAGGACGCCAAGAAGTAGGACATATCGACCTTTTGAACAAATTCTGCTATATCGAAGTACCCAAGAAAGACGCTCGACGCGTAATGAATGCTATTGACGGAACAGAATATAAAGGAAGAGCCGTCAGATGTAATGAGGCAGAAAGAGAAACCTCAAAACAACGCAGTGAAAAGAAAAAAGAACAAGGAAAACCATTTGACAAATTTGAAAAAAAATTAAAAAAACGTAATGGGACCCGTGTTCGTGACAAATATATCCAACAAACAGACAATATACAGCAGGACAACGAAAGAGAAAACGATTGGAGGCAATTTTTCAGAAACAACGATATCTCTCTGAAAGGCGAAGAACCTGACTTCAGCGAGGATGGTTGGGCAAGGAGGAAAAAGAAAAAATGAAGATAGGAATATTTTGTTCTGCAAATGCCAATATAGACCCTGATTTCTTTAAACTGACGGAAGAGTTGGGACAATGGGCAGGAAGCCACAAACATACCATAGTTTTTGGCGGTTGTAACATGGGGCTTATGGAGTGTGTGGCAAAAGCTACAAGGGAAGCCGGTGGCACCACCATAGGTGTAATACCCCAAATAATCGAGCGTGGAGGCAAAAGCAGCGACAATGTAGATATAACCATACCATGTGACAATCTAAGTGACCGCAAAGATCTACTATTGGCACACAGCGACATCGTAGTGGCACTACCTGGAGGCATCGGCACGCTTGACGAAGTGTTTACAGTAGCTGCCGCTGCTACAATAGGATACCATTCCAAAAAAGTGATACTATATAATATAAAGGATTTTTGGAGTCCGCTTATCAATCTACTTGACAAATTACAAGAAAACAGCATGATAAGAGGTGACTGGCACCATACAATACAAGTGGCTGACAATTTGGAATGTTTACAAAAAACGTTATTGGCAACTACATGATTATATAACCAATATCAAAACAAGGGCTGTAGGCTTAATGCTTTACAGCCCTTATTAAATATAGTAAATACAATCGAATGTCGGTCTGACAACTTATCATTTGTTTTTTTCAATAAAAAAAAGTATTTTTGCACATAATATATTTATCTACTGATGACTATGTCTAAAATTACAATCAATAAAATAAATAACAAAAAAGAACTCGCTGATTTTGTCAATTTCCATTATGACCTATATAAGGGCAATAAATTTGACGTACCGAACCTTTTCAGCGATGAGATAAAAACCCTTGACAAGCAAAGAAATGCCGCATTTGAATTTTGTGAAGCAGAATATTTTCTAGCAAAAGACGAAAAAGGCAAAATAGTCGGACGCATCGCAGCTATCATTAACCATAGAGCCAATAAACGTTGGGGACGTGATTGCGTAAGATTTGGATGGGTGGATTTTATTGACGATATAGAAGTATCACGCTCGCTATTCAATGCTGTAGAAGAATATGGACGTAGTAAAGGCATGAAAGAAATGGTTGGCCCATTAGGATTTACGGATTTGGACCCTGAGGGAATGCTCACATGGGGCTTTGACCAATTAGGGACAATGGCAACAATATATAACTATCCATATTATCCGGAACACATTGAACGCATTGGAGATTTTGAAAAAGACAACGATTATGTAGAGTTTAAACTTATGGTACCGAAAAAAGTTCCTGAAAAATATACCAAAATATCACAGATGATAGAAACCCGGTACAATCTACATATAAGAAAATTCACACGTAAAGATATAAATGAAGGAGGCTACGGACGTAAGATGTTTGAACTTATCAATACCTGTTTCAAAGACATCTATGGCTATTCGGAATTGTCTGACAAACAAATCAAACAATATATCGACATGTATCTTCCTATGGCTGACCTTAATCTCATAACAGGTGTGGAAGACTGGAATGCGGAGAAAAAGCTTGTTGCCATAGGTATAACTATACCCTCGCTGTCTATTGCACTGCAAAAATGTCATAGAGGCCGTCTGTTTCCCACAGGCTGGTGGCACATCCTTAGAGCTCTTAAACAACACAAGACAAAAGGTGTAGACCTGCTCTTGCTTGGAGTACTACCCGAATATCGCATGAAAGGAGCCAATTCCCTTATGTTCTCCGACCTGATACCCCGCTATCAAGCCTATGGATTTGAATGGGGAGAAAGTCAGGTTGAAATGGAAACCAACGAGAACGTACAGAGCCAATGGCAATATCTGGAAACAATCCTACACAAAAGAAGACGCTGCTACAAAAAGTGGATATGATAAGCATTCATATTATAAATGTCAGCATTACAAGTTTTATCACATCAATTAATTAAATACGCAATTAAAGATTAAAGAATAAGATATATGGCCGAAGAGATTATCAAAACAGAATATACCGATGAAAACATACGACATCTGTCTGACATGGAACATGTACGCACCAGACCGGGTATGTATATTGGCAGACTTGGTGATGGTTCTATGCCGGAAGACGGTATATATGTATTACTTAAAGAGGTTATCGACAACTCTATTGACGAGTTCAAGATGAATGCCGGAAAAAGAATAGAAGTAGACATTGACGATAATCTGAAAGTTACGGTGCGTGATTACGGACGAGGCATACCACAGGGAAAACTAATTGAGGCCGTAAGCGTGCTGAATACCGGTGGAAAATATGATTCTAAGGCTTTCAAAAAAAGCGTTGGTCTTAATGGCGTAGGTATAAAGGCTGTCAATGCCTTGAGTTCCAAGTTTGAAGCAAAATCGTATAGAGACGGTAAAGTTAGAACTGTTGCTTTTGAAAAAGGGGAATTGAAGTCTGATATTACGGAAGATACTCAAGACGAGAATGGCACTCTTATTTTCTTTGAACCGGATAACACTCTTTTCAAGAACTACACTTTCCATAATGATTTTGTGGAAACAATGCTTCGCAACTATACTTATCTCAACACCGGACTTACCATAATGTATAATGGTAGACGCATATTGAGTCGTAATGGATTGGAAGACTTACTCAATGATACAATGACTAACGATGGAATATATCCTATAATACACCTGAAAGGAGAAGATATAGAAATCGCATTCACACATACCAATCAGTACGGAGAAGAATATCACTCATTTGTCAATGGGCAACATACGACACAAGGCGGAACACATCAAAGTGCTTTCAAAGAACATATAGCACGTACCATAAAAGAATTTTTCAACAAAAACTTTGAATATACCGATATCCGCAATGGTTTGGTTGCAGCGATAGCTGTTAACGTGGAAGAACCAATGTTTGAAAGTCAGACAAAAATCAAACTCGGTTCCCTTACAATGAGCCCCAACGGCGTGAGTGTGAACAAATATGTAGGAGACTTTATTAAAAATGAAGTTGATAACTACATGCACAAAAATCAAGACGTGGCAGACATAATGCTACAGAAGATTCAGTCAAGCGAAAAAGAGCGTAAGGAAATGGCAGGTGTCACCAAATTGGCACGTGAGAGAGCAAAGAAAGCAAATCTTCATAACCGGAAACTACGCGATTGCCGTATACATTATAGCGATGTGAAAAATGACCGTAAAGAAGATTCGTCGATATTCATTACAGAGGGAGACTCTGCAAGTGGCTCTATAACTAAAAGCCGCGATGTGAATACACAAGCCGTATTTTCTCTACGAGGCAAACCTCTCAACTCTTTCGGACTCACTAAAAAAGTCGTTTATGAAAATGAAGAGTTCAATCTACTACAGGCGGCTCTTGATATAGAAGACGGTCTTGACTCCCTCAGATACAATAAAGTGATCGTTGCCACCGATGCCGATGTTGACGGTATGCATATAAGACTGCTTATCATTACTTTCTTTTTGCAATTTTTCCCTGAACTTGTCAAGAAAGGACATGTATATGTCTTGCAGACACCACTGTTCAGAGTTAGAAACAAACGCACAAAAATACGCAACAAAGATATCATAGAAAAAGAAAAGGGAAAGAAAGGGGATTTTATTACTCACTATTGCTATAGCGATGAAGAACGCCTGCATTCCATAGAAGAGCTCGGTCCGGATCCGGAAATAACAAGATTTAAAGGACTTGGTGAAATAAGCCCTGAAGAATTTGTAAACTTTATCGGTCCAGATATGCGTCTTGAACAAGTCACATTACATAAAAACGATCAAGTACAAAAGCTATTGGAATATTATATGGGCAAAAATACTCCTCAACGACAGGATTTCATCATAAATAATCTTGTTGTTGAAGAAGATCGTCCGGAAGAAGAGTATTACGAATAAATATATTTAAATAAAGACAGTATTAATTTTTCGGTATTGAATGTAATAACTGATTTAGCTACGATACCATAACCATAAGACTGGGAATAACATATATGATGTTTAACAAAAGAAATATTATGAAGCTATTATCAACAGCATGTCATACATCACGCTATTTTGTATTGACAGGCTGCATGATATGTACCTTGTGTGTAAATGCACAAATGTCTATTGATTTCTCGACAAATAGTCCCATACGCAAATTACAAATTGCAGAAATGGTAATAAACAATCTGTATGTAGATTCCGTTGATGAAAAGAAACTTGTGGAAGATGCCATAAAAGGTATGCTTGAAAAACTTGATCCGCACTCTGCATATTCAGATCCTGAAGAAGTAAAAGCTCTCAACGAACCTCTGCAGGGAACTTTCGACGGCATAGGAGTTCAATTTAACATGGTTGATGACACCCTTTTGGTTATACAACCTATAAGCAAAGGTCCCTCCGAGAAAGTCGGTATTATGGCCGGAGATCGTATCATAAGTGTCAATGATACGGCTATTGCCGGTGTCAAGATTAAGAAAGAGGATATTATGAAACGCCTGCGCGGACCACGAGGGACAACGGTATATCTTGGCATTGTACGACGTGGTATTGAAGAAGTATTACATTTTACTGTAAAACGTGACAAAATTCCCGTTAAAAGTATTGACGCCGTATATATGATACGTCCGGAAATCGGATATATAAGAATCGGTAACTTTGGCGCAACTACCTACAGAGAATTTATGGAAGGGTTAAAACTACTCAAAAAGCAGGGTATGAAAGATTTAATCCTTGATCTTCAGGATAACGGCGGAGGATATCTTGATGCCGCAGTGGAAATATCCAATGAATTTTTTGAAAGGAATGAACTCATTGTTTATACAGAAGGACGTCGGGCCCTCCGTAAAGAGTTTCGCTCAAAAGGTTTGGGCGAAATGTCACAAGGAAGAGTCTTAATACTAACCAATGAATTTACTGCTTCTGCTGCCGAAATCGTATCCGGCGCAATACAAGATAACGACAGAGGCTGCATCATTGGACGGCGAACATTCGGCAAAGGGCTGGTACAACGCCCTTTGGAACTGCCGGATGGCTCAATGATACGTCTCACGATAGCCCACTATTATTCACCGTCTGGCAGATGTATCCAGAAACCCTATACAAAGGGGAATAAAAAAGAATACGACAATGATTTTGAGAACCGTTTAAAACATGGAGAACTCACTAATAGAGACAGTATTCACTTTGCCGACTCTTTAAAATACTACACACTGAAAAAGCATAGACCGGTATATGGAGGTGGTGGTATAATGCCTGATGTCTTTGTTCCGTTAGACACTCTACGCTATACAAAATCATACCGTCAAATCATAGCCAAAGGACTTGTTATAAACAACAGCATAAAATATATCGACAACAACAGAAAGAGTTTAAATCGTGAATATCCGTCCTTTGAAAAATTTGAACAATCATTTACGGTTCCGCAAAAAGTCATTGATACAATATTAAAAGAAGCTGAAGAACAAAAGATAGGGCCAAAAGACGAGGAAGAACGGCAAAAGACTCTTGACCTGTTAAATCTCCAGATAAGAGCTCTCGTAGCCCGAGACTTGTTTGACATAAATGAATATTTCCGTATTATCAACGAAAATAGTGATATAGTCAAAGCTGCGTTACAACAACTCAAATAGGATTAATTGAGCCGTCACGCCATGTAAGCATTGCATTTAAAACTTCTAAAATCAATAAATATGGCATCAGATTGGAATATATTAACCGGCATATTGAAGAAATACTTCAATGTAAATGCAGATAAAGAGAACGAGAATGACATCATTGCCGGCATAAGTCAAGGCGTAAGTTTCAGAGGTGTTAATCTTTGGGTTCTTATCTTTGCGATATTTATCGCCTCATTAGGGCTTAATGTCAATTCAACAGCCGTAATTATAGGAGCAATGCTCATATCACCACTGATGGGACCTATTGTCGGTATGGGACTGGCTATCGGTATAAATGATTTTCAACTGCTTAAAAAATCTATACACAACTATTTAATAGCCACTCTTATCAGCGTTCTTACCGCCACAATATACTTCCTTCTTACTCCACTTGACGAAGCTCAATCTGAATTATTGGCACGCACCTCACCTACATTATACGATGTAATGATTGCTCTCTTCGGCGGCGCTGCCGGCATATTGGCTCTTTCCACAAAAGGGAAAGGTAATGTACTGCCCGGAGTAGCTATCGCTACAGCCCTTATGCCACCATTATGTACTGCAGGTTACGGGTTGGCAATGGGAAATATCTATTATTTTTTAGGTGCTTTTTACCTGTTTTTCATTAACACCGTTTTTATTGCGCTTTCAACATATTTGGGAGTTCAGATGATGGGATTCGGCAAAAAAGCTTATGTCGACAAAAACAAAGAGAAAATCATGCGTCGATATATTGCGATAATAGTTGTGATAACTATGGTACCGGCATGCTTTATGACATTTAACATTATAAAAGACAGTATAACC
>JBJFGK010000206.1:0-6629 GCA_051892655.1 Prevotella sp.
ACACGTAACTGCTATTGTCAACACACGTAACTATCACGGTCAGGACACGCAAAAGGCAAACAATAAAAACAAGATTTGTTGTATTTGCGCCCGAATTACATTATCTTTGCAATCGGTTTTAAATGAATTACAACAATGGAAGATTATAGAAACAAGTTCATCAAAGTGGCTTATAAACTCTTTACCACTGAAAATGGTATTGAAAATCTCGTTGAAGAAGCCACAGCAGAAGCACCTTTCCAGTTTCTAAGTGGCTTCGGCATGGCACTCGACAAGTTTGAAGAGCATATCACAGCACGGCAGGAAGGAGACGATTTCGACTTCACGCTGGCACCAGACGAAGCCTTTGGCAACTATGAAGACGCTCATGTGATAGACTTAGACAGGGAGATTTTCTCCGTAAACGGTCACTTTGACCATGACAACATATTTGAAGGAGCTGTCATTCCGCTGCAAAACGAAGACGGCAACCGCTTTATGGGTAAAGTGACAAAGGTAGGCAACGAGAAAGTTACTGTTGATCTCAATCCCCCACTCGCAGGAAAAACACTCCGTTTTAAAGGACACATCATCGAAATGCGCGATGCTTCAGACGATGAAATACAAGCTATCATCAACCGAATGAACGGCGGATGTTCTTGCGGATGCCATTGCGATGACGGATGCAGCCACGATGGATGTCACGGACATGACGGATGTCATGACGGTTGCGGACACTGTCACTAACAACTATATTACATAAAGGTCTTTACTTACAACAACGGCATGATACAACATGCCAACAGACACCATTGACAATGAGAAATACTTTCGGCAACTTATTCAGACTGACAACTTTCGGAGAAAGTCACGGACCGGCAGTAGGCGGTATAATAGACGGAATGCCTGCCGGTGTAGACATAGATACCGACTTTATACAGGCAGAACTTGACAGACGCAAGCCGGGACAAAGCAAGATAACCACCGACCGCAAGGAAGATGACAAGGTAGAACTGCTGAGCGGAGTCTTTGAAGGTAAGTCCACAGGATGCCCGATAGGCTTTGTTGTGCATAACTCCAACCAAAGATCGGCAGACTATGATAATATGCGTGACCTCTTCAGACCGTCACACGCCGACTATACTTACTATATGAAATACGGCATACGCGATCATCGCGGTGGCGGACGGTCGTCTGCACGAGTGACAATAAGCCGTTGTGTAGGCGGAGCGCTGGCAAAAATGGCTCTCAAGACTATGGGTATCGAGGTAAAAGCATACACTTCACAGGTCGGGAACATTGCCATTGACAGAGATTACAACAAATATGACCTTGATGCGGCTGAAACAAACATCGTGAGATGTCCTGACATAGAGACCGCAGAACAAATGGAAAAGCTAATATCCAACGTAAAAGCAGAAGGCGATACCATAGGCGGCACCATCACATGCATAATAAAAGGATGTCCGGCAGGCATAGGAGAACCTGAGTTTGACAAGCTTGACGCCGCGCTGGGATATGCCATGCTGGGGATAAATGCCGTAAAAGGAGTGGAATTCGGCAAAGGTTTTGACATGGCAGCATGTCACGGAAGTGATGTAAATGACATCTTTACAACCGACAACGGCCATATTTCCACACTCACAAACAACAGCGGAGGCATACAAGGCGGCATGAGCAACGGCGAAGACATAGTCATGCGCATTGCGTTCAAGCCTGTTGCAACATTGCTAAGAGAACAGAACACAGTTGATATTAACGGAAACGCCACCACGCTAAAGGCAAAAGGAAGACACGATCCTTGCGTGTTGCCACGTGCCGTACCTATCGTAGAAGCAATGGCGGCAATGACAATATTGGACTATTGCCTTATCGGAAAATCGGCAAGAATATGATTTTTACTGGAAGACAACATACATAAAAAAATATATAAAGCAAAAAAGTTTTTGTATTTAATATATTTTAAGCACTATTATTTGTGCATGTATGTTTCTATTTAGTATATTTGCATCGGTGATCAGGGGTTTGTGAAAATCCCAATCATCTAATTAAGTCTAGTTTAGTTTTTGTGTTGGTAGAGGGCAACTCGTTAGTTGCCCTCTCTTCATTATATAGATGTTATCTCTTTCAATAACCGACAAGTGACTCAAGTCAGCAGATTCGCATTGTCTATATCACTCCTATTATTTCTTTTACCGACTTACAGCCGTGACAATCAAGCCATTTGTCTATGCCGTCTTTAACCTTCACGGTTACAGCAGGGTCAATAAAGTTTGCCGTGCCTATCTCTATGGCTGTCGCTCCGGCCATTAAGAACTCGATAGCGTCAGCGGCAGAAGAGATACCACCAAGTCCGACAACCGGAATCTTCACGGCTTTGGCTACCTGCCATACCATTCGCAAAGCTACGGGCTTGACAGCCGGGCCGCTAAGACCGCCTGTAGCAATGCTGAGCAACGGCTTTCGCCTCTCAATATCTATTGCCATGCCCATCAGAGTGTTGATTAGCGAGACCGAATCAGCACCTTCAGCCTCAACAGCCTTTGCTATATCGGCAATATTCGTGACATTTGGAGACAGTTTTACTATGAGTGTCTTGTCGTATCTTGCCCTTACGGCTCTGACAACGCTTGCCGCACCTTCACACGTAACGCCGAAAGCCATGCCGCCCTGACGCACGTTAGGACATGAAATGTTTAGTTCTATGGCCGGTATCTTTTCAAGTTCGGATATGCGTGAAGCACACTCTGCATAGTCATCAGGTGACGAACCGCTGACATTGACAATCATATTGGTGTCAATATCCTTTATTTCGGGGTAGATATGATTGCAAAAATAATCTACACCCTTGTTTTGCAGTCCCACGCAATTTAGCATTCCCGATGCCGTTTCCGCCATACGGGGATAGTCATTTCCCTGACGCGGATGTAGCGTTGTGCCTTTTACGATGATGCCACCAATCTCATTCAATGGCACAAAATCGGCAAATTCCGGTCCATAACCGAATGTTCCGGACGCCGTCATTACAGGATTCTTCAAGCTTAATCCTTTTATCTTTACTCTTAAATCTGCCATAACAACTTGTTTATGTTTATCACCGGTCCTTCTTTACATACGCATACGTTGCCTTCGGTAGTGTTTTCCACGCAGCAAAGACACGCACCTACGCCACATGCCATTTTGTTTTCAAGAGACACTTCGCAGTCTATGCCCCTTGATTTGGCATATTTGGCAACAGCAATCATCATCGGCTTCGGTCCGCAAGTGGCTATATGGTCAAAGCGGACATCGTCAAGAATGCTGTGATTGGTAACAAAACCACATTCGCCCATGCTTCCGTCTTCTGTGGTAACACATACTTTACCGTATCTTTCAAACTCATCAAGCATAAGCAAGTCGGCTTTTGAGCGTGCACCCAAAATGAAGACAGGCTCGCAAGACATATCTGCAAGACATTTTCCGAAATACAGTAACGGAGCCACACCGACACCTCCGCCAACCAACAACACCTTTTCTGCTGCCGAGCGAGGCATGGTAAAGCCATTGCCAAGAGGATACATGCAGTTCACTACATCTCCTTTCTTCAGCTCGGACAAGCGTCTTGTGCCGTCGCCGACAACGGCAACAAGCAGCCATAGCTGGTTCTTGTCATAATCAACAAAGTTAATTGATATCGGTCTCCTTAAGAATGTGCTGGGCGAACCATCCACTTTTACTTCTACAAACTGTCCGGGAACGACTTCCGGCAGGCGGTCTTTCTGTGTCAATTTTATAAGGACATGCTTCCGGCCGATATGTTCTACGGAAACAACGTCCATGTCTGAAACATATTTTCTCATCAACGATAAGTTGTATTTATAAACAAAGGTAACAGGCAGCATGATGCTCAGGCATCGGCTTACCTGTGTGCAAACTTACTAAAAAACAATGTAACAAACGAAAAGTACGCCTACAAATGCTGCATGGCATATTTGTCATGGTCTTGAACATACAAAAAGACACAGCTCTCTGACGTTGCATGAAAACTGTGTCATAACCAATTTTATCTAATAACCGCTTATTTCCTAATGTCTTTCTTTGGCGGTTTGTTACCTTTATGGGCCTTTCCCTTGTTTTGAGACAGGCGGTTCATCACCTGTTTTTCTATCTGATAGACGCGCTCGATCTGCTTTTGGGTGAGAAATTCGCTATACTTGGCATAGTATTTCTCTCTTATGGCAAGTCTTTTCTGGCTTGTTTCAAAGCGTTGTTTTATTTGTTGCTCCGTCTCAGCCTCTGTCAGGTCTTTCTTTTTGGCATCTTGTCTGTTGCCACGTTTGGGAGATACGCTCCACATCTCTTTAAGATATTGCTTGTAAGTAGCAACAAACTTGTCAGTAGTTGCCTCGTCGAAAGCCAGCGTGCGGGCTATATGGTTTGCCTGTCTATCGGCAAGCTGCTCTCTTTTCTGCTCTCTGTCGTCACTCTGTGAATATCCCGGCAGGCTGTATGCTGCCATTACGGCTGATAGTATCAGCATGTTTAAAATCTTTTTCATATTGATTTCTGTGTTTAAAAATTGATGGTTTTAATTGTTTATCATTATTGCAAATATTGTTGTCTTTATTGTCTGCTGTTGCTATTGAGCATCTTCTGTTATGGCATCTTGCAGGAACATGTCGTCTTGATAGGCTTCTATCAGATAGTCCTGATCGGTCGGGGAAAGGTTACAGAACGCCTGTTCAACAGCTGTAAAGTTTGTTTCTTGACGGCTTTCGTTATCGTAAACCTTGTTATATATACTAAACGCGAGTATCAATGCAAGACCGGCGGCTGCGGCAAATATCGTTCTGAACCTAAATCTGTGGTTGGAAACGGACTTAGACAATACTTTCTCTGATGTCGTAGCGGCAAGAACCTCCCGCTCAATAGTGTCAAAAAAGCCTTCAGGAACCGTATATGGCATCTTCTTGCCTATGTTTTCCAAATCAAAATCTCTTTTCATAATTCAGTCTGTTGATGTCATGTAACTTATTATCTTGTCTTTTGCAACATGGTAATTAACCTTTGCCGATGCAGCCGATGAGCCTGTTACCTTTGCTATGTCGCTGAAATCGAGGTTGTCATAATATCTCATGGTAAACGCAATGCGCTGTTTTTGAGGCAACGAAAGTATGGCTTTCTGCAGACGCACGGCCTCAAGGTCGCTGTAATCGACATAGTCATCGGCCTTAACTTCGCCGGCTTCAGGCTCATCAAGCCTCGAAAGGACAAGTTTTTCATCCTTTATGACCCTCAAAGCTTCATTGGTGGCTATGCGATATACCCATGCCACGAGCGAGTCGGCCTTTTTCAGGGTGCCCAACGAACGGTATATTCTCACGAAAGTGTTTTGGACGGCATCTTCAGCATCGGCATGTGAGACCACAAGACGGCGTATATGCCAATAGAGAGGCTCCTTGTACTTGTCGAAAAGCATGCGGAACGCTTTGTCCGGATCGTGGAATTTCAGGCTTGTTATATCTTCGTTCTTCATCTTTTATCACTTTACGCGTCATTGGAAACGCTCTGTTAATAAGACCCCGATAACATGTCAAAGTAAAAAAGAAAGGGCGTTTTTTAGTTTTTTTCGCACTTTTTCATAAAACAATCCATTATGTAAAAATGACACCTTTTTCATTGTTTTTGCCTCTAAAATGATATTTCAAAGCCGCTTTACATGCAATATTCTCAGCCCGACATGCCTACAAACACATTTAATCTGTCTTCCTTTCAGATATCATATTTATTGTTTATAACTTTACACCGACATATTGAAGAGCTATAAACATAATGACCGCGACACTCGATGAGCACAAAAATAAACATCATTCTATGTGATACCTTTCCGGGACTGCTACCTCCGTCAATACCAAGCTACGTCTCAATGTTCACTACATTGTTCGACTCGGTTTGTAACAATGCCGAATACCATGTCTATGAAGCCATGAACGGACATTTGCCTACAACACTCGGACAACACGAACTCTATGTCATCACCGGCTGCAACCTGAGCGCATACGACGATATAGCATGGATAAGACAACTGTCATCATGGATAAAGGAAGCGGACAAGGCCCGTATTAAGCTGGCAGGTATATGTTTCGGACATCAAATCATAGCCCATGCGTTGGGAGGAAGGGTTGAAAGAGCCGCCAACGGCTGGGGCGTAGGTATCAGAGAAGCCGTTGTGACAGACAAAATGGCGCAACAGATGCTCGGAAAGGGCGTGATGCGAATGCTCTACAATCATCACGACCAAGTCGTAAAACTACCGGAAAAAGCCACTCTTATAGCTTCAAGCGACTTCTGTCCAATAGAAAGCTTCCGCATAGATAATAATATAATCACGTTTCAAGGACATCCCGAATATGTCGTTGACTATGAAAGACATCTCATAAACAATTTTGCCGACGACGAACCGGAAGACTTGAAGTCAGCGGCAATACGTTCCATGACACAAAACGACCATCACGGCAAAGAGATTGCAGCCATGTTGGTAGAATGGATTGACATGTAAAGCACTCTCCACGTACATTGCCACCAAGCCGTAATGTTATAGTCAGCAAACATAACTATGCTGTTTATGAGTCGTAACTATGCCGTTTTGAGGTCGTAAACATGCTGTTTAC
>JBJFGK010000207.1:0-6629 GCA_051892655.1 Prevotella sp.
AACGAAATTCGCGAATCGTTCAAGAAATTTTTCGAAGACAAAGGGCATCAGGTAGTCCCTTCCGCACCAATGGTAATCAAAGATGATCCAACTCTGATGTTTACTAATGCCGGCATGAACCAATGGAAAGACATTATTCTCGGCACACGTGAACCGGATCCACGCCGAAGAGCTGATTCTCAAAAATGTCTTCGCGTAAGTGGCAAGCACAATGATCTGGAAGAAGTAGGACATGACACTTACCACCATACAATGTTTGAGATGCTTGGCAACTGGAGTTTCGGCGACTATTTCAAAGAAGGAGCCATTGACTTTGCATGGGAATATCTTGTTGACGTTTTGCATCTTGACCCTGCCGACCTTTATGTTACGGTATTCGAAGGTTCTGATGAAGAGAATCTGGAACGTGACGACGAGGCTGCTCATTTTTGGCTGAAACATGTTCCTGCAGACCATATCATCAACGGCAACAAACATGACAATTTCTGGGAGATGGGCGATACCGGACCTTGCGGACCGTGCTCTGAGATTCATCTTGACTCTCGTACACCGGAAGAAAAAGCAAAAGTTCCGGGACGCGAACTTGTAAACAAAGACGACCCTCAAGTAATTGAAATCTGGAATATTGTCTTCATGCAATATAACCGTAAGGCTGACGGCTCGCTGGAACTGTTGCCGATGAAAGTTATCGACACCGGTATGGGATTTGAACGTCTCGTAAGGGCGATACAGAACAAACATTCAAATTATGATACAGACATATTCCAGCCTATAATAAAAGAAATCTGCAACTTGTCAGGACTGGAATATGGCAAAAACGAGAAAGTGGATGTCGCCATGCGAGTTGTTGCGGACCATCTGCGTGCCGTAGCATTCTCAATCGCTGACGGACAATTGCCAAGCAATGCCAAAGCCGGATATGTCATAAGACGCATATTACGTCGTGCCGTGCGTTATGCCTATACTTTTCTCGGACAAAAAGAGGCCTTTCTTTACCGTCTTATCCCAACGCTTATCAGAGAGATGGGAGATGCATATCCAGAGTTGCCGGCTCAGCGTGAACTGATAATGAAAGTAATGAAAGAAGAAGAGGATTCTTTCCTGCGCACGCTGTCCAACGGTATCGCAATGCTGACAGAAGCCATGAACGGAATAAAAGCCGAAGGCAAGACGGAATTGGATGGCATAAAAGCTTTCCGCCTGTTTGACACCTACGGATTCCCTTTGGACCTTACCGAACTTATATGTCGTGAGAACGGTCTTACCGTAGATGAGAAGCAGTTTGATGAAGAAATGCAGAAACAGAAAGCACGCGCACGCAATGCCGCTGTTGTGGAAAACGGAGACTGGATTGAGATAAAATCCGGCGAACAGAAATTTGTAGGATATGACTATACCGAATATGAATGTCACATATTACGTTATCGTCAGGTTACACAAAAAAAGAATTCCTTCTATGAACTTGTCTTAGACAACACTCCTTTCTACGGAGAAATGGGTGGACAGGTTGGTGATAAGGGCGTTCTCGTCAGCGAGAACGAGACTATTGACATTATAGACACCAAGCGTGAGAACGGCCAATCTATACATATTGTTAAAACATTGCCAAAGAATATTGAAGCAGACTTCATGGCATGTGTTGATACCGACAAGCGTAGCGCAAGCGCAGCAAACCATACTGCCACTCACTTGTTGGATTATGCACTGAAACAAGTACTTGGTGACCACGTAGAACAAAAAGGTTCGTATGTGTCTGATGACACTCTGAGATTTGACTTCTCCCATTTCCAGAAGATGACAGCAGAAGAAATTCGCGAAGTAGAACGCAGGGTAAATGACATGATACGCCAGGATATTTGTTTGGACGAGCATCGTGACATACCTATCGACGAGGCTAAAAAGCTTGGAGCAATCGCACTGTTCGGCGAGAAATACGGAGACAGAGTGCGCGTTGTACAGTTTGGACCAAGTGTTGAATTTTGTGGAGGTATTCATGCTGCCTCAACAGGACATATAGGTATGTTTAAGATCATAAGCGAAAGTAGTGTCGCTGCCGGCATAAGACGTATTGAGGCTAAGACTGGCAAAGAGTGCGAGCAACTGCTATACGACCTGGAGGACAGCATCATTGCAATCAAAGCTCTGTTTAACAACGCAAAAGACCTCAAAGGAGTCGTTGCCAAATATATAGAAGAACATGACTCTATGAAAAAGAGTATAGAGAAGTTCCAGACAGAAGCTGTAGAACGTGCTAAAGAACGACTGATATCTCAGGCCAAAGATATTTGTGGAATAAGTACCATTACCGCTGTTATGCCCATGAGACCGGATATGGCAAAAGATCTTGCATTCAAGATAAAGGCAGCCATGCCCGAACACATGTTATGTGTACTTGGCACTCATTTTGAAGACCGTCCGACACTGACAGTGATGATTAGCGACGATCTCGTTGCCGACGGTTCTCTCAATGCAGGTGCACTTGTACGTCAGGCTGCACGGCACATCAAAGGTGGCGGCGGCGGACAACCTCACTTTGCAACTGCGGGTGGAAAAGATGTTAATGGTCTTTCCGTTGCAGTAGACGAAATAATAGATGTCGTTAAAAACAAAATGTAGTTTTATTTAATATCAAAACAAAAGCTCCCTAAACAAAGGGAGCTTTTGTTGTTTCTGACATGCCTGTCATGTGAGTACAACATTTGATATTTATAATACAATCATCAAAGATTTGTGTATTTTCAATAAAATTGTTAAGTTTGCAACGTTTGAACAAAAAATTTCTGATATGCGACAACTTACCATATTTATGATAGTCATGGCAGTTACCATGCTCTTCTCTTGTGGCAACAAGACCAAGATGAACGAATGGGAAAACGACACTCTTAGCAAACGGGACAGAAGCAACGGTGACTCTACACTTTACGGATTGGCATGTGACGGATGTACAGACTCGGTACTTATCTTTCTTTCATTCGAAGGTGGAGACCCAATTACATTTGATATCATTGAGGCTTCAAAGAAAAAGAAGATTATCGGACGTCCTGCCACAGGCGATTGGGTAGGTGTCATTGTAAACGGCAAGGATAAGAAAAAAGCCGATATGGTAATAGATCTTGACCAGCTTAAAGGTTCATGGGTTTATCAAGCCATGCCACAACGTCGCGAGAACAAGAAGAAAGAACTGAACATATACGTTGACCAAGCAGAAGAAGACTCCATAATACAAAGTCTCATGGTGCCGATGGAACAGGGTTTTGCACTAAAACGCAACAGTGTGGCATCACCAATAGGAATGCTCTTCTCTAATGACGAAACGTCTCCTGTAGTATATCCAAAGGTCAAGATGTACTCTGACTGGGGTATATACAACGGCAAACTACTGCTTATCGCAAAATCAATGAAGAAGTCTAAACGAAAACAAGACAAGACGGAAGTCGATACAGCCGAATTTATCTTTATGATGAAAGACAGTCTGCGCTTGAAATTCAACGATGGAATAAAGGCTTATTACAGAAAGTAACAATCATTGTCACATATTACGTGACATCAACCGCTCTTCTGCCATCCGTTCATACTTTGTTCCGGGACGTCCATAGTTGGCATAAGGATGGATGCTTATGCCGCCACGAGGTGTAAACAAGCCTGTTACTTCTATATATTTAGGATTCATAAGCTTGATAAGATCCTTCATTATTATATTGACACAGTCTTCGTGGAAATCGCCGTGATTACGAAAACTGAAAAGATATAGCTTCAAGCTCTTGCTTTCCACCATACGTTCATCGGGAATATAGCTTATCACAATCTCGGCAAAATCAGGCTGACCGGTAATGGGACATAGCGATGTAAATTCCGGACAGTTAAACTGCACCCAATAGTCGTTATCCTGATGTTTGTTGACAAACGTCTCCAATACCTCCGGAGCATAATCTGTTTTGTATTCCGTCTTCTTGCCAAGTGCTTGCAAGCCGTCTTTTATTCTGTCCATATATGTATTGATTTCTTGATTTTTCATTCCAAGCCTTCCCTGTCCTTCACTATTTTCACCACTCTTATCGTCAGCGGCAACACTATTATTTCATACAGAGTCTTAAGTATTATTTGTGACACTATGAGATACAGCAGTTCCGCGTTGGGTACAATACCATATAACGCAAGAGGGAAAAATATCAACGAGTCGGCACCTTCACCAAACAACGTACTTACTATGGCACGCAACGAGAAGTGTTTGTTTCCGGAACGTTGTTTCATCCTTACCATTACATATGCATTTATGAATGAGCCGACTATAAAAGCAGCGAAAGATGCTACCGCAATACGTGGCGCAAGTCCGAATACTGCATGAAATCCCGCCTCATTATGCCAATATGGTGCCCCCGGTATAGCATCTGCCAATGCGCCAAACAGCACGAAAAACAAGTTCATGGCAAAACCTAACCATATCACCAATGCGGCACGACGATACCCCCATACCTCACTTACGCAATCGTTAATAATATATGAAATAGGGAAAACCAGCAATCCGCCGGTAATATTGACGTTTCCTATCTGGATTTGTTTCGTTTCAAGCACGTTTGCCGTAATGAGACAAACGCAAAACAGTGTGCTGATTATCAGAAACAACACACTTACCTGTTGTTTGTTATTATTCATTGTCTTGTTTTTAAAGAGGTTATTCAAGCACTCTATACGGCTGCAAAATTAAATATAAATTGTGGAATAAGCTCCTTTTTATTTTAATTTCTTTGTTGTATTGGCATAAATTGATAACTTTGCAATAATCAAACAATATCTTAAAACATAATGTTATTATGAGAAAATCACTTTTTATTATCATTGCAATAATGTGTTCTGTCATCACTCAGGCACAAGATACGGCATACTCCATTAGCGGACAGGTGCCGGGAAACGAGAAAAAAGTATATTTCAGACTGCCGGGAGAGAATATCAAAGCGGACAGTGTTGATGTCATTGACGGCAAATTTGAATTGAAAGGAACACAACCCTATAATAAAATAATAGGTGTGGGATTTGACAAGACAAACTATGATTTCTTCAACGACGGTACACCTATCGTGTTAGACGCATCTTCAAAAGTTATAGAAGGCTCAGAAATTAACAAGAAACTCAATACCTACGAGTTGCCGTTAGAAGAAAAATATAAAACAGGTTCGTCTTTAATTGAAGAATATCATGCAATACTAAAAGACACGACAGAAATTGCAAAAAAGAGAAAGGAAGAACTGCAAAAGCAAATTGAAATTATCTTGGATGAATATCAAAACAATATTAGAGAAATTATCAGACAAAACACTGACAACATTATCCCTGCCCTTTACCTTCCATTAACTGTTTATGACTACAGTTACGAAGATCTTACTCCGTTGATGAAAGAAGACGCTCCATATTACAACCATCCGAACATGGAAAAAGTAAAGAAAAGATATGCAGCGTTAAAGAAGAGACTGCCTGGCACAATGTTTACTGACATGGAAATGGCTGACATGGACGGCAAAATGCGCAAACTTAGTGAATGGTGTGGCAAAGGTAACTATGTGTTTGTTGACTTCTGGGCAAGCTGGTGCGGACCTTGCCGCAAGGAAATGCCCAATGTTGTGGCAAATTACGAGAAATATCACAGCAAAGGATTTGAGGTTATAGGAGTATCATTCGACTCCAAAGCCGATGCATGGAAGAGTGCTGTTAAGAATATTGGAATGAAGTGGCCACAACTAAGTGACCTAAAAGGTTGGAAATGTATTGCCAGTGAGATATATGGAATCAGCTCTATACCGGCAAGTATTCTGCTTGACGGCGAGGGAAAGATTGTAGCCATTGACCTTAGAGGCGATGCTCTCGGAGAGAAATTAAAAGAGATTTACGGAGAATAATCATAATTCGAAAAACAAAACCGCTACATTCCGGTAATAACCTATGTGAATGTAGCGGTTTTTCATTATCCTCATTTAGTACCAATATCTTTATACATGCCGTCTATTATGCTGTCGGCAAGGCTTATGTTGGGCACTTGGACTTCGTTGCAACCAAGAACATCGGCAATGGTAAGAAAGATTTCAGCTGCCGGAATAATGACATCGGCACGGTCGGCTTTTAGACCGAACTGCTCTATACGCTCATCCACACCCAACACTCTTAGCTTCTCATAAATATCTCTGATATCCGACACCGACACCGTGCGCTCTTGAGTCTTTGAACGTGAGAGTTTATATATCTTGTTTATATTACCTCCCGAACCTATCATCTTTATTTCGGGCATATCGGCTGCCACACTTTTCAACTCGGATTTCATCTTTTCAATCGTTTCTTTGCTTACCTTACCTCCAAGCATCCTCAGTGTACCAATATTATATGAGTAACTGTAAACCAACTGCCCGTCATGCAACAACGAAATTTCAGTACTACCACCGCCAACATCAATATATGCATAATTTCCGTTAAGGCTGCCAACGTTTTCCACTATATTGTTGCACAATAGCATCGCCTCTTCCCTACCGTCTATTATTTCCAGATTGATGCCCGTATCCTCTTTCATCATGCGCATCACTTTCTTTCCATTCTCTGCATCGCGCATTGCAGACGTGGCACAAGCGCGATAGTCATCGACTTGA
>JBJFGK010000208.1:0-6609 GCA_051892655.1 Prevotella sp.
GTAAAGTCTTCTTTTTACGCTTCCAAGAACAATGGTAATGATGTATTGAAACTGTATTCTCAGTTTTAATAATCTCATTTGTTTCCCAGTCATGACCGCTAAAATAATCTATGGGAAACATTACGGGACGTTTGTTCTCGGGCACTTTAGGCATGAAATACAGCGTAAGAAGTTTGGTGTTTGCGGTACGTACAGGATGCCCTGTTATGTTTACGAAATGGTGTTTCATATAGTAAGCGAGAAACAAACCTATCCATTCGCAACCTTTTTCAGCCCCTATTATACCCGTTCCGATATATTGCCGAGCCTCATATCCGCAAAAGGAAGGATGATGCAAATAGGGATTGAAAGACTTAATGACCTCGACATCAGTATCAAGATATATTCCTCCATACTCATACAACACTTTCAAACGGCACACATCCGAAACAAAAGCATAGTCTTTCATTATATACGCTTCTCTTGAAAACGCACATATATTGACATCAAAATTATCTTCATTCCACTCTTTTATGATATAATCAGGCAACAACTCATGCCATGAGTTTATAAAAGCCTTGACTTCTTCAGGCTTTTCGCCCCTACCGAACCAGCAATAATGTATAATTTTTGGTATCATAAATCAGTTTTTATATTTTTCTACATAAGTCTTTTCAAATATCCCGTAACAATCTTACGACGTTTATATGCCTTATCGTGTTTCTCTTTAACGGCTATAGCATCGTTGAAAAGTGTTTCGTCAAGACTTCTTTCATGTAAATAATCCGACACGAAACATTTAAACATATCTGAAAGATGTGAAAAACGGGTCATATTAAGGAAACATTGATGTAAAGAAGGCTTATGTCCGTGTTTATAAATAGTCATTCTATTGATGTCTATCAACATATATTCAAAGCCTGTCAAACATCGTCTATATCTCACATTTGTAGAATTTAAATCATGATGTAACACACCTTTGTCATGTAGTTGTGCTACAAACAGCGCAAAACTTTTGGAAAAAAGTTTGTCAAACTGTTTCTCAGAAGGTAAAAGATAGTCAGAAATCGGGGGCATATCAACATATTCGCATATATAATACGCATCAAGAAGAAAACCGCAGAAGTTTCTGGTTTCAATATATGCTATTGGTTCAGGAGTACATATGCCACGCTCTTTTAACAAACAGGCATTGTTATATGCTTTTTCTGCCTTGCTCTTTCTTCTAAAATATATCAACTTCTTATATAACCCCAAATGTTTGAAACGTTTGACTGCCATTTTCTGACATCCGAGAATCATAAGTTTCACCTCATTACGCTCTTTATAAATAGTTTTACCCTCATCATCAAAAATATCAGGTATCCGTTTTATATAAGCCGAAAGATATGAGAAATTATCGTTAAGTCTTATTTTTATCTTTCTCATTATTCCATTGGTTCTCTTTTATTTTTGACAAAAGCAATACTTGATACCATGCAGACATATAAGAACGAATAAGTCCGCGCATCCCATCCCTGACAGCTCCTTGTAAAAAATAGCAACGAAGGAAAAACCATAAAGGGCGAAATATCATCGCAACAAAGCCATATTGTTTTCTCGCACGTTTGGTTATCTCATAGTTAGTATATACATTCAGCTTAGAAACCCTATCATACAAACAAGCATCATCAAGATGTAACAGATAAACGCCTTTAATTCCAAGTGGTATCTTGGCTGTTTTGCCATCAATACGTGGCGGACGGTGAATGACAGAAGGCCAATCAGCTTTGTCTCGTTGAAGGAATCGCAACTGATAATCGGGCGAAGAATGGATGTAATGTCCCATAAACATGTTTCTACGAGGCACATAAAGCCCCTCCGGACAATTGCCTTCGTTTAGTCGGGCATATAAATAATCTCTCAGTTGTGGTGTAACAATCTCATCAGAATCTACTACTAACACCCACTTATTACTTGCTGCACGTATAGCGGTATTTCTTGCCGGTTCACAGATGTTTATATTACCTTTCTTGAATGTTACTATTTTACAGCCTCGCTTCTTTGCTATTGAGACCGTTGTATCCGTACTTTCCATATCGCAAATGACAATCTCATCAAATCCGGCGAGACTGTCAAGGACTTGTTCCAAATATAAAGATGCATTATATGTATTTATTACAGCTGATATTCTATTATCAGCTATTTGGCTGTTATTATCTGTCATCTATACTTTATTTGCTATTTTCTATTTGTAATCTCAAAGATTTGTACAATACAAAATGATTTTTTACAAAATTAAATTCACATATTAATTTATTGAAACGTTTCTTTCTCCATTAAGTAAACATGTTTACATATTGGATGCAAGGATAAAAAGCGGAAATAAAAAACAAATATGTTTGTATAATATATTCAGATTTTATTTGTATATTCGCAAGAAAAAGTGTCATCTAATCTTTAGAAGATCAAATACATATAAAAAACACATACAATAAATATTTATAATATGTGTAATATACCTTAAATACAGATAGTATGTAAATATTATATTTAGGTACGCCCTACTTTTACACAAGAGCATGTATTCACTCTTGTGTATCAAGATATAAACAGAATACAATGTATAACTATTAAAAAACTATTAAAGAAACAGAAAAAAGGATTTGTAAACGCTTTGGGACAAGTTGTCAAAGACAATTTTTCCTGTATAAAACATTAATTAGGTTGATTTATAATTGACAGTTAGGCGTTTTCTCCATTAAAGGCTTTACATAAAAACATACAATATAGATTTTGAGCTTTTAGCTCTTGTTCTCTAATCTCGAATACCGCCAATATTCAACGTGTGGGAACAAGTGGACTGAAAGTTCACGCTAATAGGCGTGAACTATTCTTTGCTTGTTACACGTGCGGTCACTTGGCGGTAACCAGAGGTTAGACAGGCAAGAGAATGGTTGCACGCCTTTATATTTATCTTTATATATTGTTCTTCCGGCAATAATAGAGAACTACATTAATAATAATGTTTAAGTATATCATATCTCAAAAAGCCGAAAGCAATAGACAGACATTTTTATGGAAAAGATAGGAGAAT
This sequence comes from Prevotella sp., assembly GCA_051892655.1. GTDB lineage: Bacteria > Bacteroidota > Bacteroidia > Bacteroidales > Bacteroidaceae > Prevotella. Next base: position 3,056 of record JBJFGK010000208.1, read on the forward strand.
TGATAAAGCAGAAATTGCAAGAGAAAGGCAAGACCTCTGTATGGTTGGCTCGTCAAATACCTTATAGCAGGGGCAATATCTACAAAATTTACAACAAAAAGTCTATAGATACCGCTACATTAATGAGGATATCTATGGCGTTGGAATATGACTTTTTCAAACATTTCAGTCAACAATTAGACTGCACAAACGAAAAAGGCTCTTTAATACAGGATTTATCCGATATCAAAGACACATAAAAAAAGATGCTTCGACCTATCACAGGCAGAAGCATAAAAAAGTGTAACTTATTTTTAATTAATAATGTATCTTACATTAATGATAAATATCATTTACATACTTTATTCTGCATATATTTATCAATTATCTATTTAAAACAGATCTCTTTTTGTATTTGCAAAAGTAACGCTTTAATTAAAGTGTAAAACATAATAACAAATCCATTAAGTAAACATGTTAACTTAATGGATACAACTAAGACCTTTATGAATATTTAATGCGCCTTTAATGGATAAAACAAGTATTTTTATTGCTTATAATTATGACTTAAAAGGACAAAAACAAAAAGAGGCATCGTTAATTTAAACAATGCCTCTTTTAAATTGTATATAAAGAATTACGAATTACTCTGCACGGAGAGTAAAGCGCTTGAAATCTACAACTGTAAGTTCTTTGTCTGCAGACTGCAAATATTGTTCTACGCTGAGTTTGCTGTCCTGAATGAACTCTTGACTAAGCAGACATGACTCCTTAAAGAATTTTGCCATACGTCCTTTAACGATATTCTGTATCATCGCTTCCGGCATATTGGCTGCTTTCTGTTCTGCTGTTGTCTTCTTTATCTCACGAATTTCGTCAGCCTGAGCCTCTGTGATATTACCTTTAGCAATACCCTCTGCTATGTGCTCCTCATTCTCTGCGATATAAAGATTAAAGCCTGCCTTCTTAAGTGCAACCTCAACAGCCTTATTGATTTGATCTTCCTTAGTCTTCTCAATAGCGACTTTCATCTCTGTTTCCTTTACAGACTCAGGAACCGTTGCCTCGTTTAAAGCTACAGGATTCATTGCTGCAACCTGCATAGCAACAGCATGAGCCTGCTCTTCTGCGGACTTGTTTGTCTGAACCATTGTACAAAGCAGGTGCTTGTTCATGTGGTCATAAACAGAAACATTGTCTCCCTCTATAAAGAGATAGCCATCAAGTTCCATTTTTTCTCCTGTAATACCGGAGCGTGCAACAACAGCATCCTGAACATTAGTACCATCTGCAATAGCAAGAGCCTTAACCTCATCAAGAGTTTTAGCCTTTGCAGCAACAGCAGCATCAAGGATATCTTGTGTAAGAGCAACGAAATCTTTTCCGTTAGCAACAAAGTCTGTCTCACATTTCAAAGCAATCATTGCAGCAAAACCGCTTGTTGCTTTAACAAGGACACATCCGTTTGAAGTCTCGCGATCAGAACGCTTTGCAGCAATAGCCTGTCCCTTCTCACGAATAATTTCCATAGCTCTCTCGAAATTACCCTCTGAATCTGTGAGGGCTTTCTTGACATCAGCAAGACCGGCACCTGTCATAGTGCGTAGCTTCTTGATGTCTTCCATATTTGGTTTGTAAGCCATTTTAAATTTAAGATTTTGAATGAATAAATTAAGGACTGATTAAGCTTCAGCAGGTGCTTCTTCTGCTGTTTCTTCTACTGCTGGAGTTTCTTCCTCTTTTGCAGGAGCTTCTTTACGAGCCTTGCGTGTGCGCTTAGGCTTGTCTTCTACAGCTTCTGATTCAGCTTGCTCTTTTGCAGCTTTCTCATCTGCTTTCTCAACTTTACGCTCTTCAAGACCTTCAGCTATAGCTGCGCAACATGCATTAAGTATAACTTCTACACTATCTTTAGCATCATCGTTGGCAGGAATCATAAAATCTATGTTCTTAGGATCAGAGTTTGTATCAACGATAGCAAACACCGGAATACCGAGACGATTTGCTTCCCTTACTGCAATAGCCTCTTTCATTACGTCTACAACGAAGAGAGCTGAGGGCAAACGTGTAAGATCAGCTATAGAGCCTAAGTTCTTCTCAAGTTTTGCACGCTGACGTGAAATCTGCAGAATCTCTCGCTTTGAAAGATTTGAATATGTACCGTCATTCATCAGTTTGTCGATGTTTGTCATCTTTTTAACTGCTTTACGGATAGTCGGGAAGTTTGTAAGCATTCCACCCGGCCAACGTTCTGTAACGTAAGGCATATTAACTGATGTGGCCTTTTCGGCAATCACTTCTTTTGTCTGTTTCTTAGTAGCAACAAAGAGTATTTTCTTGCCAGACTTCGCTATTTGCTTAAGAGCGTCAGCAGCTTCATCTATCTTTACAACAGTCTTATGAAGATCGATAATATGAATACCGTTACGCTCCATAAAGATATAAGGAGCCATGGCAGGATTCCATTTACGCTTCAAATGACCAAAATGACATCCGGCCTGAAGCAACATATCAAAATTTGTTCTTGACATTTTGTTTGATTTTTTAATTGTTTTGTTTACTTTCTTTTTAATTCTGTTTGTTAGAATCAGCCGATAAGTAGTCCCTTTAAAGGAATCTTATCGGTTTAGATACTAAACGGGGATGTGTCGGGCATACATGTATGTAACATTCAAAGAACGACAACACAACGGCTGCCCCACGACACAAGGTCTTGATATTAACGCTTGCTGAACTGGAAGCGACGGCGTGCCTTTGGACGACCCGGCTTCTTACGCTCAACAGCACGTGCATCACGTGTAAGGAAGCCTTTATCTTTAAGACTCTTCTTGTCTTCTGCATTAATCTTAACGAGAGCACGAGCAATCGCAAGACGCAGAGCCTGACTCTGTCCGGTAAAGCCTCCACCATCAAGATTTGCCTTAATATCGTAGTTACCCTCAACTTCAAGATGCTGCAGCGGCTGTTTTACCACATACTGCAATATCGCTGAAGGGAAATACTCTGTTATATCTTTCTTGTTTATTGTAATTTTGCCTGTTCCTTCGCTTACGTAAACACGTGCTATAGCACTTTTACGGCGACCTATTGCATTAACTACTTCCATTATCTAATTATTTATACTGGTTAATATCTATTGCTTTTGGCTTCTGAGCCTGCATGTTGTGCTCTGTTCCTCCAAAAACGTAAAGGTTATCAAGTATATGACGGCCTAGACGACCCTTAGGGAGCATACCCTTTACAGCGTGACGCAATATGCGTTCAGCACCGTCTTTGCGCTTACGCAACTCTGCGGGAGTATTGAAACGTTGTCCTCCCGGATAACCGGTATAGCGTGTATATACTTTATCTGTCTCTTTTTTGCCTGTAAAAACTACTTTATCGGCATTAATAATGATAACGTTGTCGCCACAATCTACGTGAGGTGTGAAATTAGGTTTATACTTTCCACGTAGTATTTTTGCGACTTTAGAGCAGAGACGACCCACAACTTGATCTGTAGCGTCAATTACGACCCACTCCTTTTTTGCAGTTTCCTTGTTTGCGGAAATAGTCTTGTAACTTAAAGTGTCCAT
>JBJFGK010000209.1:0-6553 GCA_051892655.1 Prevotella sp.
GAACAGGCAAGACTGAAACATGAAGATACACGTCTCTCACTATCTACCGACATACAAGGATTTTGGATTAATGCTACAGCAAACAGTAGGAGATATGTTTCGGCACAGGCAAGTGTGGAAAGCGCACAGGACAGTTATAATTTGTTAAGTGAACAATTCAGACTCGGACTTAAGAATATTGTGGAACTTACCAATGCCAAGACCGCATTGCTTAACGCACAGCAAAATAGATTGGAAAGCAAATATACGGCACTATTATATTTGCGCCTGCTTGATTTGTACGGCGGACATTGAGAAAAACAGTAAAAAATAATAATATACAAACATATAAAAACATGAAAAAGAGAACAGTCATTATATCTGTATTAGCAGTAATTGCTGTTGTAATAGTGGTTTTCCTTGTCTTCGGAGCAAAAGACAAGCCTAATTTACATTATGATATAACAACGGTAGGAGCGGCCGACATAAGCAACAGCGTGACGGCAACGGGAACCATAGAACCTGTTACACAAGTAGATGTAGGTACGCAGGTTTCTGGCATTGTGTCCAAACTGTATGTAGACTATAATAGTGTAGTAAAAAAAGGACAAGTAATAGCCGAACTTGACAAAACAAATTTGATAAGCGAGCTGAATATAGCAAAGGCAGCTCTAAACGATGCACATAGCAAACTGAAATATCAGAAAGCCAATTATGACAGATACAATACTCTGTATACTAAAGGACTTGTCAGTGCTGATGAGTATGAGACTGCGCTACTCGCTTATCGGCAAGCACAAGACGCCGTGAGCCAACAGAAAGAGAGTGTAGCCAAAGCACAGACCAATTTAGGATATGCAACGATCACGTCTCCTATTGATGGAGTAGTTCTTGCGAAAGAGGTTGAAGAGGGTCAGACTGTCGCGGCAAGTTTTAATACGCCGACTTTGTTTACTATAGCCCAAGATCTTACCGACATGAGAGTTATTGCCGATGTGGACGAAGCTGATATAGGCGAAGTGAAAGAGGGTGAAAGGGTTACCTTTACGGTTGATGCTTTCCCTAATGATACTTTTGACGGAGTGGTGACACAAGTAAGACAAGAAGCGACAACTACCAATAATGTTGTGACATATCAAGTAGTGATAAGTGCTCCAAACAAGAGTCTTAAACTCAAACCCGGACTGACGGCAAATGTCACTATTTATACCTACGAAAAGAAAAACGTAACAAGTGTGCCCAATAAAGCTCTACGTTTTACACCGACACAGGAATTGGTTGGTAAAGCAGCTATTAAAGACTGTAAAGGAACAAAAAAAGTATGGACATATGACGGAAAAATCTTTAAGGCATATCCTGTGAAGACCGGACTCACAGACGGTATAAATACAGAGATACTTGAAGGTGTGACACGTGGACAGAAAGTTGTTGTCGATGTCAAGCAGGCTGAAGGTGAGAACAAGCCCGAAGCCCAACAGCAAGAAGCAAGTCCTTTTGCCCCTAAACATCCGGGAAAGAAAAAATAATGACTATGAATCCACATGTAGTAATAGAATTAAAAGATGTGAAGCGCAACTTTAGGGTTGGTGACGAAATTGTACATGCATTGCGAGGCGTATCTTTCACAATACATGAAGGAGAGTTTGTCACCATTATGGGTACTTCCGGATCAGGCAAATCCACGCTTCTCAATCAGTTGGGATGTCTTGATACACCTTCAAGTGGAGAATATCTACTTGACGGTATATCGGTGCGAACAATGAAAAAAAGCGAACGGGCTGTGTTGAGAAACAGAAAGATAGGTTTTGTTTTTCAGAACTATAATCTTTTACCTAAGACCACAAGTGTGGAAAATGTCGAGTTGCCATTGATGTATAACAGCAGTATTTCAGCGGTTGAACGTCGTGAAAGAGCTATAAAGGCTCTTGAAGCAGTTGGACTTGGTAATAGATTATATCATAAGTCAAATCAGATGTCAGGTGGACAAATGCAGAGAGTTGCCATAGCGCGTGCTCTTGTCAATAATCCTGCCGTATTGCTCGCTGATGAGGCTACCGGTAACCTTGATACGCGCACATCATTTGAGATACTCGTGTTGTTCCAGAAACTGCATGCTGCGGGACGAACAATAATATTTGTTACGCATAACCCTGAAATTGCAGCCTATTCCAGTCGCAATATCGTGTTGAGAGACGGTATGATAAGAAGTGACATTATAAACAATAATATACAGTCGGCAGAAGAAGCCTTAAAACAACTGCCGTTGACACAAGATAACGACTAACAATATATAAACGTATGTCTATAACTAACCTGTTTAAGATTGCTGCAAGAGCTATAGCCTCCAACAAGTTGAGATCGTTTCTCACCATGCTTGGTATTATTATAGGCGTGGCATCGGTAATAACCATGCTTGCCATAGGGCAGGGCAGTAAGGAAAGTATAAGGAACCAAATATCGGAAATGGGCTCAAACATGATAATGATAATGCCCGGACAAGATATGAGGGGAGGTGTGAGACAAGATGCTTCATCTATGGAAACATTAAAACTCACCGACTATCAGGCTCTGAAGGAACAATGCAGGTATATTAGTGCAATAAGCCCTGTGGTCAATAGTTCAGGACAATTCATCAACGGCAATAACAATACACCTTCTACCATATACGGCGTCAATCAAGACTATCTGGATATACGAAAACTTGAAGTGGAAGAAGGAGAGATGTTTACGGATGAAGATATTAAGTCAGGTGCCAAAGTCTGTATTATAGGCAAGACAGTTGCTGACAATCTATTTCCCGATGGCACAGATCCGGTAGGGCATGTCATAAGATTTAATACGATACCTTTCAGAGTGGTAGGATTGCTAAAAAGTAAGGGCTATAATTCTATGGGTGTAGATCAGGACAACATTGTATTGGCTCCTTACTCTGCAGTTATGAAGCGTATATTGGCAATAACCTATGTTCAAAGCATATCGTGTTCTGCCATTACCGAAGGCCTTACCGATAAGGCTGTAGATGAGATAACATCATTGTTGCGCAGCAGACATAAACTGAGAGATGCCACAGAAGATAGTGAAGGGGATGAAGACGATTTTAATATCAGATCGCAAGAAGAATTGGCAAGCATGATGAACTCGACTACTGACCTGCTTACAATTTTATTGGCATGTATAGCCGGAATATCTCTTGTCGTAGGTGGTATCGGTATCATGAATATAATGTATGTAAGTGTGACTGAACGCACAAGGGAGATTGGGTTGAGAATGAGTGTCGGTGCAAGAGGTATAGATATTCTCAGTCAGTTTCTTATAGAATCGGTAATGCTTAGCGTAACAGGAGGAATTATAGGTGTGCTTCTTGGTGTCGGAGCTACATTCGCTGTAAATGCAATTGCCCATTGGCCTGTGCTGATACAAGCATGGAGCGTATTGCTTAGTTTTTTTGTTTGCACGGCTACCGGAGTCTTTTTTGGATGGTATCCTGCAAAAAAGGCGGCAATGCTTGACCCTATAGATGCCATAAGATACGAATAACAGCATTGGTAAATGGATAAAGATATGAGGCAGAAATATAAAATAGTGTTTTTTCACTTTCTGTTTTGGATGTTTATAATGATACCTGTGGTTTTTGTGCCGCATCCGGTAGCTCAAAACACCACGATGTATATGCTAAGACTATATTTGCCTCTGATGATGTGTTTGTCATTTTATCTTAACTATTTATGGATAATGCCGGCATATTATCTTAAAGGACACATTAAGACATGTTTGTTGATAAACATTGTTATAATACTTTTGTTCTCTATTTTAAATCATTGGGCTGTTATGCATTTGCATCATCTGGAAGCTCAAATGGGTTATGCTCCGCCACGTGTGACAAAGGCGATTAATCCCGGAAATCTTTTCTTTTTTATCATACGTGACATTGTGCCTATAACACTTTCAGTTGTGGTTGCTACTTTGTTAAGATTGTCCATTAGGTGGCAGAAAGCGGAAAAGGCACGTACAGAGGCAGAGGCGCAAAAGGCAGAAGCTGAACTGCAAAATCTGCGAAACCAAATCAATCCTCATTTCTTGCTCAATACTCTAAACAATATTTACGCTCTTGTAAATTTCGATACAAACAAGGCTCAACGTGCCATTCTTGCACTCAGTAACATGTTGAGGCAGATGCTATATGGGGCGCAGGGACGTGATGTAAGCCTGAAAGACGAGATAGACTTTATTGAGAATTACATCAAACTTATGCGTTTACGCCTCAGTGACAATGTAAAGATAGATTTCAATATAGATACAGCAGGACACGAAGATGTGCGCATAGCACCATTTATACTGATATCGCTTGTGGAAAATGCTTTCAAGCATGGTATAAGTACCACCATGCCGAGTTTTGTCTCGTTGTCTGTCGTTGCCAATGACAAGCAGCGTATTTTTGAGATAACCAACAGTAATTATCCCAAAAACGATACAGACAAGAGCGGACACGGTATAGGATTGGAACAGGTGCAGAAACGTCTTGATCTTGCTTATAGCGGACGATACAAATGGACAAGAGGCGTTGATAAGGAAGCTAATGTCTATCGTTCGAGAATAGAGATATTCGTATGATACAAAAAACAAATTCAAATTATATTTATAAAGATAATACAACAAAAACTAATTACTAAAAAGTTAAAATTATGATTGCAACTTGTGCTATTATTGATGACGAGCCGTTGGCTGCCGACTTGTTGGCAAGTTATGCGCTAAAAATGCCTGAACTGAAACTGATAGGAACTTTCAACAGTGCCGTTAAAGCAATGAGTCTTTTAAGAGAGCAACCGGCAGATATCCTCTTTTTGGATATACAGATGCCCGAGTTGAGTGGTCTGGAATTAGCCGGTATATTGCCCAAAGAGACCAAAGTCGTGTTTGTAACAGCGTTTGATTCGTATGCCATAGAAGGATATAAAGTCAATGCAGTTGACTATTTGCTTAAACCTGTAAGTTTTGAAAGTTTTGTCGCCTCTGTAAACAAAGTGTTTGAATCTCTTGATTCATCACGCCGAATGAAGCTTTCTGACAACGACAATTACATATTCTTGAAAAGCGAATATAAACTGGTAAAGGTCAATTTCAATGACATTGCGTATGTAGAAGGTCTAAAAGATTATATTAAAGTGTATCTCAAAGACGGACGCAAGCCCATAGTTTCTCTTATGAATCTTAAAACAATGGAAGAAGCATTACCTGTTTCTTTGTTCATGAGAATACACAGATCATACATTATTAATACAACATGCGTGGATATGATAGACAGAGGAAGGGTCATCATTGCCGGCAATTTTATACCTGTATCTGAAACTTATAAGGATAAGTTCGGAGCATTTGTAGACGGACATACGCTGCAGTAACAAAATTTTTACTATCTTTGCACTGTGTTCGTCGCAAGACGGGCTCATAAAGTTTTAGGATACGACTATTAAGAAAACAAACTAAAGATGAAACAGACCAAGATTGTAGCCTCTGTCAGCGATCGCAGATGTGATGTTGACTTCATCCGCAAGCTATTTGATGCCGGTATGAATGTTGTAAGAATGAATACTGCCCATGCAACTCCCGAAGGTATAAAGACCATTATCAGAAATACAAGGACAGTAAGCAGACATATCGGTATTCTTATTGATACTAAGGGACCGGAAGTAAGAACAACAGGCAATGATAAACCTATATCTTACAAGACGGGTGATGTGGTGAAAATCTTCGGAAGGCCGGAAATGGATACCGAACACGATATTGTTAATCTTTCCTATGAGAACTTTGCAAATGATGTTCATGTCGGAGATGATATACTTTTCGATGATGGAGCCATAGATATGAAAGTTATAGGTATCAACGGCCCGGCGGTAATTGCTCAGGTACAGAACGACGGTAAGCTCGGGTCGCATAAGAGTGTCAATGTTCCGGGTGTTCACATAGATTTACCTGCACTTACAGAGAAAGACAAGGCCAATATCTTGCTGGCAATCGAAGAAGATATCGACTTTATTGCACATTCGTTTGTAAGAAGCAAGGCCGATGTCATGGCTGTGCAAAAGATTCTTGATGAACATGGAAGTGATATTAAGATCATTTCAAAAATAGAGAATCAGGAAGGTGTTGACAATATTGACGAGATTATCGAAGCTTCTTATGGTATCATGATTGCGCGCGGAGATCTTGGAATAGAGGTTCCAATAGAAAAAATACCGGGAATACAGCGCAAGATAATACGCAAGTGTATTCTTGCCAAGAAGCCTGTTATCGTAGCTACCCAGATGTTGCATACCATGATTGACAATCCAAGACCGACACGTGCAGAGGTTACGGATATCGCAAATGCCATATATTCACGTACAGATGCCCTTATGCTAAGTGGCGAAACGGCATCCGGAAAATATCCTATAGAGGCTGTTACTACAATGGCTGCTATTGCAGAGCAGGCGGAGAAAGACAAAATGCGTAACCACGATTTCGATTTCCCGCTCAGCGATGATTGCGATACAACCGAATTCCTTGCACGTAATGCCATTGAGGCAACAGACCGATTGGG
>JBJFGK010000210.1:0-27411 GCA_051892655.1 Prevotella sp.
GTTTATGTTCGATGTCAAGCACCGGTGGCAGGTCGCCGTCTTTAAGTCTAACGTTGCGAAGGAAGAAGTATGCTTGGTCCCGTGCCGAAGATTTGTTGCTCCAGAAATGGTAAGCGCCGCGTATAAATCCGTAGTCTAATGCTTGGCTGAAGTTTTCTTTGAACATCGGATCTATCCTGCTTGTTCCCTCTGTGGCTTTGATGAGAACAAAGCGTACGGGACATTTTTCTATCATCGCGTTTCTTAGCAGCTCCCAATCTATATGACCTTGATAATGGCTTATGTCAATGCCTCTTATCTCATAGCCTTCCGGATATTTTACATCTCCATATAAAGCACGCCAACGAAAGCCGAAAGGCCCCACAAACACATAATAGAAAACCCAAACATATAAGGATACGACCGCTAATGCCCCTAAAATCCATGCCCAACGGGGGCGACGGTTGAACAAACCGCCAAGCATACTGTGTCTATGACTTGTTTTTTTTCTTCTTATATGGCGCTTGTGTGGCATGTAGTGTTCGTGTGTGATTTAACTAAAAAAGGAGATAATGGTAAGGATAATGCTTGCCGGTTTATCTCCTTTTTATATTATGGTTATTCCTTTTTAGGATTTATTGCTTCCAATGATGCTCCTTTTTATTCTTGTTCAAGAGCAAGGGTCTTTGTAGGACGGTCACAAACCTCACTTGGTCCCCAATATTGTATCGGTCCGGGAAATACAAAGCAGGTGTCTTTTGCCCATTTGTCTCTGTTCTCAACAAGAGTCTTGAACGGTTTGCCGTTTAAGTCAACCAACGCTTTTCTTATTACGGGCTTCATTTCACCGTTTCTGCGTTCAAGGTTCATCATCATTGTGATGGGCACTCCGCCTGCTATCCACATGTCAGTAGGCTTGGTCGTGTTTTTAACTATTGCCATGTAACCGGTTTTTCCGTTTGCTATGAGGTGTGCTGCACTTGTTCCCAATGCATAACAATAGTCAGCGTCATAGTTGGATGGTGTCGCGCAACGTCCTTCATAACCGAAGAAGTGGTGCAAAGCGGCAAATTTACCGTTGTATTTTCCCTCTTTCTTCATTTGGTTCAGTTTGGCTTCGCACATGTCAGAGATGAGTTTCTCAGTCTCAATAAGTGAAACTTGAACGTTCCCGTGTGGGTCACGGTCAAGTGATAATTGGCGTGCAACAGCCTTAGGAAGGGTAGCAAACGTTTCTTTGTTCTCATCACTCAAGTGAGAAATTATATATTCACGCTGTGCATCTTCGTCAAGTCCTTTATAGTCGTTGCCATGTGTCGCGAGCAAATCATTGAGTTCTTCAATCAGTTTCCCTATAGACGGGATGAACTCGATAAGGCCTTCTGGTATAAGGACAACGCCGAAGTTGTTGCTATCCGCAGCTCTTGACGCTATTACATTGCATAGATTGTCAATGATTTGATTGAGTGTAAGGTTCTTGGCCTTAACTTCTTCTGATATGATACATACGTTTGGCTGGCATTGCAATGCACATTCAAGAGCGATATGGCTTGCCGAACGTCCCATAAGTTTAATGAAATGCCAATACTTGCGTGCCGAGTTACAGTCGCGCTCTATATTGCCAATCAGTTCTGAATAGGTCTTTGTTGCCGTGTCGAAACCGAAAGACGTCTCAATCTGATCGTTTTTCAAGTCGCCGTCAATAGTCTTCGGACAACCGATTACTTGTACTCCGTAGTTCTTGGCTGCATAGTATTCAGCCAATACGCAGGCATTTGTATTAGAGTCGTCGCCTCCGATAATGACGATAGCCTTAATGTCAAGCTGCTTAATAATCTCGTATCCTTTTTCAAACTGCTCGACTTTCTCAAGCTTAGTACGTCCGGAACCAATCATATCAAAGCCTCCGGTATTGCGATATTCGTCTATAAAGTCTTTTGTAATTTCAATATATTTATGGTCAACCAGTCCGCCGGGACCTAAGATAAAGCCATAAACCTTGTTGTTAGGGTCAAGTCTCTTTACTGTGTCAAATATTCCGGTGATTACGTTGTGGCCTCCGGGAGCTTGTCCTCCACTAAGAATAACGCCGACATTCATTGATTTGCTCATTGCGTTGTCGCAAGTTTCAAACTCGATGATAGGCATTCCGTATGTGTTAGGGAAAAGCTTTTTGATTTCTTCTTGGTTATCTACACTTTGTGTTGCGACACCTTCTTTGATTTTTACGGAGCCTTTTAAGGCTTTAGGCAGTTTCGGCTCGTATGCGAGTCTTATTTGCTGTAGTATGCTTTTTTCCATAGTTTATATAGTAATATATTTAAGAGTAATTCATAACAATCATAAATAGCATTGCTAACTATTATGAATAACATGTGCAAATATAATACTTTTTGTACATAAAAAGCCTATTAGCGATTTATTTTTTAGCCAAAACACTTATGATTAACTGCTTTATATCGATTAAAAGTGTTAGCTTTGCACGGTAATTCTATTTGAGATGATACGTTCAAACGTTATAAATACATTCTTGCGTTGCTTGCATACAGCCATACCGTCGGCATGGAAAAGTGTCAAGTGGTTGTTGAAACTGATGATACCCATATCTTTGGTGGTTACACTTATGGATTATTGGGGTATATTGGAATGGCTTGCATCCTATCTTAATCCTATATTTGTCTATATTGGTCTGCCCGGTTCTTCTGCGGTTATATTTATGTCGGGAGCGGCAGCAGGGACTTATGCGGGAATAGCAGCAATGATGTCGTTGCCGCTTACCATGAAACAGGCAACGATAATTGCATCGATGATAGCCTTGTGTCATGCGTTGCCGATGGAGTGTGCCGTAAATAAAAAGACCGGATCCTCTTTTTGGCGCATGGCGGTTATACGCATAATAATGGCTTTTGTCTGTGCTATTGTCTTGAATATGCTGTTGTCAGAAGATAATGCACGGTACATATATATAGGAGTTAGCTCGGATGCTTCTTTTTCCGCCCTTATGAAGACATGGATTATATCGCAGATACAAATGTCTGTCATAGTGTTTGTGATAGTATATTCTCTAATGGTTGTCCAGCGTCTTATAGAAGAATACTCGTTACTCGTACCTTTGTCACGGCTTTTTGCTCCATTGATGACAGCTTTCGGATTGCCACGCGCTACTGCATATATGTGGCTTGTAGGCAATGTCTTAGGTATTAGTTATGGCTCGGCGGTCATGGTTGAGCTGGAAGATAAAGGTCTTATCAGCAAAGAAGAGGCAAATGACGTTAACTATCATTTGATAATGAATCATTCTTTATTGGAAGATACTATTGTTTTTTCTGTTGCCGGAATATCCGCATTATGCTTGGTGACGGTTCGTGTCGTATCGGCATTGGTATTGGTATGGGGACGCCGATTGCTTAATAATGTGCTTTGTAGCTTAAAAAGACCAACATAGTATTAAGCTACTATGACTATGATGATATCAGTATGTGAAAATCGTGAAAATTGTCTGCATGTGCGTTTTTTGGAATGAATAATTTTGCGCATAAGATATTAATCATTATATTTGCCAATTAGAGGCATGGCTTTTGTCTGTCATATTAGTAAAATGTTTAATATGGCAATTAAGACTATGTCTATAAATTATTTTTTGCTTATTATAAAGGCATTATAGTATTAGACAAAACATGTATGTAATATCATGGCAAACAAAAGGGAACTAAAAAAAAGCATCCGTATGGTATGTTGTGACTTGTTGTCAGAGTGTGTGGCAATGTCGTTGTATGATGGAAAAAAAGAGGCTGACAATATAAATGCAATCATTTCTTCCATTTTCAGTATTTATGGTAATTCTATAAGTCGTGTGTCTCATCCGGAACAGGGAATGCCTCCCAAGCTGTATTTCAAAGATCTTAGAGATAAGTTTGAACAAGAGATTTGTGAAATAATAGATGTTTTGGGTAACCTGTAGTTCTTTAATATAGAATAGAATGTTCCGGAATTTTTGCAAATGGCTTTTGTATAAACGTTTGGGGTGGAAAAAGGATGTTACGGTTGAACATCCGGATAAATATATAATATGTCTGGCACCCCACACCAGCAACATGGATTTCATCTTAGGGCAGTTGTACATGCGTGCGGAGGGCATGCATATAAACTTTATGATGAAGAAAGAGTGGTTTTTCTGGCCGTTAGGATATGCTTTCCGTCGCATGGGCGGAATACCTGTATATCGGTCTAAACATGTGCGTATGACAGACCAGCTGGCACAAGCGGCTATTGATGCCGATAAATTCAGTTTATGTATAACGCCTGAAGGTACACGCTCTTTAACGACAGAATGGAAGAGAGGTTTCTATCATATAGCCCAAAAAGCCCAAATACCGGTATTGCTATATGGCGTTGATTATGAGAAACGAATGATAACATGTACAAAGAGCTTTATACCTAACGGAGATATTGACACGGAAATGAAATCTGTAATGGCATATTATAAAAATTTTAAAGGCCGTCATCCTGAACTGTTTGCCGTTGAATGAGGATTAAAGACTTTATATTTTTTTCGATCGACATATAAAAAAGCTTCCAATGAACCACGAATTTTTGTGTAAGATTTGTACGATGAAGAGAACTGTTTTTTTTGTTATATGTATTGTTATGTTGGCTTCATGTGCCTCACATAAGAAAACGGTTTCAGAACAGGGAAAGACAAGTCGTGAGAAAAAAGAAGAGCATAAGAAACCAATAGATGATGTTGAATATTCAGGAACGGCTTGGATAACCAATACCTCAAAACCTTTTACCATTACCAAAGGATTGCAGAACAGACATCTCTCCGTATGGGCAAGTCATGGCAGATATTTCAATCTGGCTAAGAACAGATGGGAGTGGCAACGTCCAAACCTTTTTTGTACTAATGAAGATTTGTTTACACAGACCATTGTAGTGCCTTATCTCATCCCGATGTTGGAAAGATCAGGAGCAATAGTCTTTACTCCGCGTGAGCGTGATTGGCAGAAAAAGGAGATTATTGTTGATAATGATGACGCGGAGAAACTGCCTTATTATACTGAAGTAAATATTGGTCACGAATGGCGGGATGCAGGAATTGCAGGATTTGCCTATACAGGGAGAATAACTTCTGATAGCTTTAATCCGTTTAAATTGGGTTCTACACGCATGGTAAAAACCGATGAGGCCGGTGGTAGCGAGGTGTATTATCAACCGGCAATATCAAAAGAAGGTACATATGCGGTATATGTCAGCTATCCTACTCATCATAAGAGCATAACAGACGCTCAATATATTGTGGTTCATAAAGGCCGTAAGACGGAGTTTAGAGTAAATCAACAGATGGGTGGCGGAACATGGGTGTATCTTGGCACATTTGATTTCGGGAAAGGATGTTCGTCGGATAATCGTATAATTGTTACCAATAAAAGCAAACACAAGGGAGTTGTTACTACTGATGCCGTTCGTTTAGGTGGAGGAATGGGAAATATCGCAAGAAATGGGAGTGTAAGTGGTCTGCCGAGATGTTTGGAAGGCTCAAGATATTATGCACAATGGGCTGGTGCTCCGGATAGTGTATATCTTGCGAAACAAGGACAGGATGATTATAAAGAAGATATTTATGCCAGACCGTTTATGACAAATTGGTTGGCAGGCGGTTCTTGTTTTGTTCCGAAAACAACAGGATTGCGTGTTCCTATCGAACTTGCGCTTGCTGTACATAGCGATGCGGGAATTTCAGAAGATTCATCTACGCCAGTGGGAACTCTTACTATTTGTACTACATCAACCAATAATGGTATGTATGACTCCGGTCTATCACGTACTCGCTCACTTGACTTTGCCAATACATTATTGGACAATGTGTATAGAGATATATCCATGACGTATGGTAAGTGGAATAGACGTGAGCTGTATGACCGCAATTATGCAGAAACAAGATGTCCGTATGTACCGTCAGCAATAATAGAGACTCTGTCTCATCAGAATTTTTTAGATATGAAATATGGCTTGGATCCTAATTTCAGGTTCATTATGGCGCGAAGTATATACAAGTCTATCTTGAAATATACATCTACAAATCATGGCAAGCCGTATGTTGTAGCTCCGTTGCCACCACAGGATTTATGCTCTTATTTCATATCTTCCGACACATTGATGCTGCGTTGGAATATGCAAAAAGATATTACCGAGCCTAACTCTATACCAACCTCTTATGTGCTTTATACATCTACAGATAATTCAGGATATGATAATGGTATAGTCGTTAATGGAACAGCGTGTAAATTAAGACTGTCGCCGGGAGTCAGATACTCTTTTAAGGTTACAGCCGTTAACGAAGGAGGTGAGAGTATGGAAACGGAATCAGTGTCAGCATATTATAATCCGCAAGGCGAAAAAAGGCTGATGATAGTTAACGGCTTCACACGATCAGCTCCACCTGCCGTTATTGAGGATGCACAGAAAGCGGGATTTGATTTGTATGAAAATCCCGGAGTATGGCAAGATAAGCATGTAGGACTGGCCGGTGCACAACTATGCTACGATAAATCTATGGCGGGAAAAGAAGGACCAGATGCTCTCGGATACTGCGGTGGAGAATTGGAAGGCATGATTATAAAAGGTTTGGATAACGACAACGTTTCGACACATGCCAAATCGTTGGTAACGTCAGGTAAATATAGCTTTGCCACAAGCTCAATGACATCAATAGAAAAGGGATTGGTCAATATTGATTCTTATGATGCAGTTGATTTGATATTGGGCATGCGGCAGGATAAACATACATTTTCGCCTGTCATGATAAGAAAAATAAAAGATTATGTCTTGAAAGGAGGCGGTTTGTTTGTAAGCGGTGCCAATGTTTGTAACAATAATTTAGAACCTGAGACATTAGATTTCTTACGTTCGGTTTTGCATGTAATACCACAAGGCACAAGATGTTTGGGAGATGATGGCACTATTATGGGTATGGGTACGTTTTTTGATATATACACCACGCTTAATGAAGAACATTATGCCGCTACATCCGTAGATGTTATTTCTCCGATATCTCCGGCATTTACCTCTCTGACAGACAATAAAGGTAACAGCCTGTGCGTCGCTTTCTCCGGTCAATCGGGCAATATTTTAGTAATGGGATTTCCTTTTGAATGTATAAAACAAGAGAGTAAGCGTAATGCGGTCATGGGAGGAATAATGACATTCCTACTCAATAATAAAGCCAGCCGTCGTGACAATTGAACAGATTAAAACATCATAAATTATGAACACATATAGAATAACAGCAAATACTTCCGGCACGCGTAGTATTACCGTGACAGAAACTCATCTTGAGACAATAAAGAAATATTCGTTGTTGAAAAATCTTATCGACAGCAATGGCATTGTCGAAGAGCAGGTTCTTGACAAGCTAAAATTAAATATAAGATCTATTTTGGAATCTTCACAAGAGACAGATAAAGATCTGTTGGATTTATGTCTTGATGTGATATATTGTAATAACATGAAGGCTTATGGCCTTTACCAGCTGATAATGCTTTTTATCAGGTGGGAGAACGAAAAAGAAGCAGAAAATGGCGCTGTTGTTGACTGATTGGCTGCCTACGACAAAGAAAGAAGTGCAATTGAGAGGATGGGATGAATTGGATGTCATCTTGTTTTCTGCAGACGCCTATGTCGATCATCCTTCTTTTGGTGCGGCAGTCATTGGACGCGTTCTTGAGGCGGAAGGATTAAAAGTCGCAATAGTACCTCAGCCAGACTGGCATGGAGACTATCGCGATTTTAAAAAATTGGGTAGGCCACGCCTGTTCTTTGGTATAGCGCCGGGCTGTATGGACTCTATGGTTAACAAATATACAGCCAATAAAAGACTGAGATCGGAAGATGCATACAGCCCTAATGGTCGTCATGAATGTCGTCCGGAGTATCCGACAGTCGTATATACCAAGATTCTTAAAAGCATATATCCTGATGTCCCTGTTGTTCTTGGGGGAATAGAGGCTTCGCTCAGGCGTTTGACACATTATGACTATTGGCAGAATTGCTTGCGAAAGTGTATATTGTGTGATTCCGGTGCCGATATGATTATTTATGGAATGGGTGAAAAGCCAATAGTGAAATTGTGTCACGAGTTGCAAAAGGGTAGGGATATACATGATATTAAGGATATTCCGCAAACCGTGTGGCTTTCTGATAAAGATGATATACCTGGCGGAATAACAGAGGCGGACATAATACTTCATTCTCATGAAGAATGTCTAAAGAACAAAAAGGCCCAAGCAGAGAATTTCAGGCATATTGAAGAAGAGTCAAACATGTTGCATGCACATCGTCTGTTACAGTCTGTTGATAACTTATTTGCAGTAGTCAATCCTCCATATCCGCCAATGACAACGGAGGAAATAGATGATATTTATGATTTGCCGTTTACCCGTCTTCCACATCCTAAATATAAAGGTAAGCGTATTCCTGCATATGAGATGATAAAACATTCTGTAAACATACATCGTGGCTGTTTTGGAGGCTGTGCTTTCTGCACGATTAGTGCACATCAGGGGAAATTCATTGTGTCACGTAGCAAAGAAAGTATTTTAAGGGAAGTCAGAAAGATTGTCTCAATGCCGGATTTCAAGGGATATATCAGCGATCTTGGCGGCCCTTCGGCGAATATGTATTGTATGTCGGGGCACAATAAGATGATGTGTGAAAAATGTCGAAGACCGTCATGTATCAATCCTAAAATATGTCCGAATCTTAATACAGACCATAGTCGTCTGCTTGACGTATATAAGTCGGTGGATGCCATACCCGGTATAAAAAAGAGTTTTATCGGTAGTGGTGTCAGGTATGACTTGTTATTGTATAAGAGTAAAGATGAAGCTTCCAATATTTCTGCACGTAAATATACCAAAGAACTTATATGCAATCATGTTAGTGGCAGGCTTAAAGTAGCGCCGGAACATACATCGGACACTGTATTGCGTTTCATGCGCAAACCCTCATTCAGCCAGTTTGAGGAGTTTAAACGTATATTTGATGATATAAACCGGAAAGAAGGGCTGAACCAACAGTTAATACCTTATTTTATCAGTAGTCACCCTGGATGTCATGAGGAAGATATGGCGGAATTAGCCGTCAAGACTAAACGTCTCAATTTCCATCTTGAGCAAGTTCAGGACTTTACTCCTACACCGATGACCGTAAGTACAGAGACTTGGTATACAGGTTATGAGCCCTATACGTTGGAAGAAGTCTTTTCAGCTAAGACTCCTCGTGATAAATTAGCTCAAAGACAGTTCTTTTTTTGGTATAAACCGGAAGAACGGCGTAATATAGAGAAAGAACTTACTATTATAGGACGTCGTGATCTTATTGGCAAGTTATATAATGATGTCAAGCCAAATGCAAATGCTGCAACAAAAAATCAACGCAAACGACTAACGCAATCAAATGAAAATAGTAGAACAGGCAATAGAAGGAAAGAAAAATCAGGAAACATGCGAAGACGGAATAGCCATAGGTAATGGTCTGTTGGCCGTTATAGATGGTAGCACAAGCAAATCTCCGCTAATGATAGTGCCAGGGACAACTAATGGTCGCTATTGTATGCAATGTATAAGTTGTGACATAGAATGTATGCCGCAAGACATATCTCTTCCTGAACTGTGCCGTAAGTTGACGGAAACCATTAGCAGTGTATATAAAACATATAATATTGACTTTCATCGTCTTTCAGACAAACCTGTTGAGAGACTTACAGCGAGTGTTGCTGTATATTCGGAGTATTATCGGCAAATTTGGATGATTGGTGACTGTCAGTGTCTTGTTGCCGGAGAATATTATGAAAACAGTAAACCGTTGGAGGCTGTGCTTGCTGCAAGACGCTCGGCTTTTTTGAAAGACCGATTGTCTCGCGGATTGACAATAGATGAAGTGCGCAAGCATGATATAGGAAGGGATATTATAATTGACGATATTATAGAAGGATGTATGAAACAGAATATAGAATATTCTGTAATTGATGGATTTGAAGTGCCTTTAGATAAAGTCAAGATTATTGATGTGCCAGACGGTGTGGAAGTTGTATTGGCTTCAGATGGATATCCTGTTCTGTGTAATACGCTGTCAGAAAGTGAAAAAGCTCTTGCCCGTCAGTTAGAAGAAGATCCTTTGTGTATTTCTTTTTTTAAGGCGACGAAAGGGGTTATGTATGGTAACAAGTCTTTTGATGACCGTTGTTACATTCGTTTTCTGACAGATTAGATGCGGATATTGGTAATTTTTATAAAGTCGTTAAATGTGTTCTACTTAATGATTAGGCTTTTAAACCAATCTTTCATTATTCCTGCGTATTGATTCTGTGAATCACTTATAAGTATAAGTGTTTGGCTACCGTCAGCTAATGTAGGACCTTTGCACATCCCTTCATAGTTGGCAATGGCATGGTTGAAGAGACTAAGACGTGTACAAAATGAATGTAACAAGTGTTTGCTCAATGTTTTTGTCTTTCCTATTTGATATTGTGTGTCGCATGGATAAGAATCTGATGTGTCAGGATGTATTTCGTATATCTTACATTGTACAAATGCACCTAATTTTGTTTTTGGAACGAAGAACTCTCTTTCAAGTGCAAGAATGCGTCCTTTGCCCATAGCTGTTATTTCGCTTACTCCCAAAGCATATTGTGATGCTTTTTTTGAAGTGGTAGTTTTATCCATTTCATAAAAATACATATTGGTTTGCTGCAGATTATTATCAAAGGATAACAGCCTTAATATATTTTTTTTATTACCGGATTCTTTGTCTGTAACGTTGTCTGTTTTTAGTGGACTTTCGTTAATTGTCCAAAATGTTTCGCTTTCTATATCATAAGACAGTGATTCAAGACCTTTGTTTGGTACAATATTTTTTGTGTAGGCATCAGGTATATTTATATTCCGTCCTGTCGGAATACCTTCAAGATTATATTCAACAATACGATTGTCACTTTCACGACTTATAAATATCGTCTTTGAAGAAGGTACATATGCAATTCCTTCAGCATCTGCCGATGGATTGTCATTGCCTTTAAATCCGATATTACTGACGTTTTTTATTTCTCCGGAGATTGAGTCTAAGGAAATACTGAAAATGAAAAAACCGTCATTCTCAGACTTGTCAGAGACGACGGCATATAGATTGTCGGTTATATGTGTTATTCCACTGTAGTTGCCCGGAGGTATATTTGTGCTGAATGAATATTGGGGACATTCTTTAACAAGTGTAAGAGGTGCATTGTCTGCCCATTTTGCACCGTTCCTCATAACAAATTTGATGAGTTTGTTTTTGGGAATTGTCGGTTTTTGCCAGATACCGTTACCGATAGAAATTACTGTTTCTACATCTGTCGGAGCTTCATCGACAGCTTTTTGTAAATTGTCATAAAGACCGCTGCCGTCTTTTGCAACTTGAATGTCATATTTCACAAAATATTTTGCCAATGCAGGAACTTCTTTTATAACGGCTTCTGCTAACAGACCGGCTACGGTCATAGCTCCTTTTATGTTATAATGAGTGTTGTCCTGCCTTCCTTGAGGTAATGAAGGCGTTTCTCCCGGAGCGAAAATCATGTGCAGTGACTTTGATTTCTCTCTGCCGAGTCCTTGTTCGAGATTGTGTGTTATGGCATTTGCATCGACAAAAGGAGTACCCGTATTTTCCGCTACAAGTCTTGGAGATATCAGATAGGCTCCATGTGTGTCAATTAGGCTATCACCTTCAGTAAGATTACTTGAAGAATTTGTCCGCAAGTCATCATCAGTAACGGCTGTCTTGCTCTTTGCAAATGAACGTCTTACAACGCTGTTGAATAATACGGGATGTGCACCGCGAGATTTTGTTTCTTCAACGAATCTTCTTAGATTTTCATCGAAAGTAGATCCGGGTTCCGTATGCCTTAAAGTATCAGCTTTCTCGTCATTGTGCCCGAATTGTATGAAAACATAATCACCTGGTTTCATTCTGTCAAGAACCTTTTGCCACCTACCTTCTGAAATAAAACTTTTGGAAGAACGTCCGTTGACGGCATGATTTTCAATTATTACATCATCGGTAAAGAAATTTTGCAGCATCATTCCCCAACCTCGTTCTTGTTTGTCACCGGAAATATCTTTGTTTGCCATAGTAGAATCACCTATGGTAAATATGGTAATGGTGTCTTGTTTGTCAGCAGAACAAAGTATTATTGTTGCTACAAAGGCAACCAATATTGTAAAAGTTTTGCTTGCAATGTTTCTCTTTTTCTTCATGTTACGTATTCTATTTGACTTTTGCTATAAGTTCATCAACGGAAACGAGAGCCTGTTCTCCGGTTGTCATGTCTTTCAATGTGATTTTCTGCTCGTTTATTTCGTTTTCTCCTGCCATTGCAACAAAGCGAACGCCATTACTGTTGGCATAGCTCATCTGTTTTTTTATCTTTACTGAGTCGGGATAAATCTCTGTCGCAATGCCTGCCTCTCTTGCTTTTGCTGCTATTGGCATGCAGTAAGCAGTCTCTTTTTCTCCAAAGTTGATGAAGAGCAACTGTGTGCTTGTCATTGCGTTTTCGGGATAAAGGTTCAGCGTGTTAAGTACATCATATATGCGATCGGCTCCGAAAGAAATACCAACTCCGCTTAATCCGGGCATGCCGAATATTCCTGTCAAATTGTCATAGCGTCCTCCACCTGTGATACTGCCTATTTGCACATCGCAGGCTTTAACTTCAAAGATTGCTCCGGTATAATAGTTGAGACCTCGGGCAAGTGTAAGATCAAATTCTACCTCGTTGTTAAGACCGCATCCTTTAAGCATATTCAGGATGTAGTTGAGTTCTTCAACACCTTTCATGCCTGCTTCCGACTCTTTTAGTATATTGCTCATGGTGGCAAGTTTCTCCTCGTTACTGCCACTGAGAGTAATAATTGGCTGCAACTTTTCAATTGCTTCGGTACTTAGTCCGTCAGAAGCAAGTTCAGCATTGACATTCTCAAGGCCGATTTTATCCAATTTGTCTATTGCAACGGTAATATCCACTATTTTATCAGCTTCATTGATATATTCGGCAATGCCGGTCAGAATCTTTCTGTTGTTTATTTTTATCAACACTTTAATACCGAAACGCGTGAATACTGTGTCAATTATTTGCATCAGTTCCACTTCATTCATCAAAGAGTTACTGCCTACAATATCTGCATCGCACTGATAAAACTCGCGATAGCGTCCTTTTTGTGGTCTGTCTGCACGCCACACAGGTTGTATCTGATAGCGTTTGAATGGCATTTGCAGCTCATCACGATGCATTACGACAAAACGTGCAAATGGTACAGTAAGATCATATCTCAAACCTTTCTCGCACAATTTGGCAGATAATTTCAGAGAATTCCCTTCTAACAGTTCATTTTTGTCTATCTTGTTTAAGTAGTCTCCGCTGTTGAGTATCTTAAACAACAGTTTGTCTCCTTCCTCTCCGTACTTTCCGAGTAGCGTTTGCAAGGTTTCCATAGCCGGAGTTTCTATTTGTTTAAAACCGTAAAGAGAGTAGACTGATTTTATCGTGTCGAATATATAGTTGCGCTTTGACATCTCTACAGGTGAGAAATCACGCGTACCTTTCGGTATTGATGGCTTGGGTGTGTTCATAATGTTTAATCCTTGTCTTTTACCTTTTCAATCGTTTATCTTATAATTGTCTGATCACGGTCAGGACCGATGGAAATGATTGCGATAGGTGTTTCAAGCTGTTCTTCAAGGAATTTCACATAGTCTTTGAACTCTTTAGGAAATTCATCTTCAGAAGTAATTTTTGTCATGTCGGTCTTCCAGCCTTTCAACTCTGTATATATGGGCGTAATACCTTCTTCTATGTTATAGGGAAAGTCTTCTATACGCTTGCCGTCACGCTCATAAGCAACACATGCTTTAATCGTGTCAAATCCGTCAAGGACATCGCTTTTCATCATGATAAGTTTTGTGACACCGTTTACCATGATAGAGTATCTCAGGGCAACAAGGTCTATCCAGCCGCATCTGCGTTCACGACCTGTAACAGCTCCGTATTCATGACCTATAGCACGTATCTTATCGCCTGTTTCATCAAACAGTTCAGTGGGGAATGGTCCTGCACCTACACGGGTACAGTAGGCTTTCATTATACCGAATACATCTCCTATCTTGTTAGGGCCTATGCCTAATCCTACACAGGCACCTGCACAAATGGTGTTGGAGGATGTTACAAACGGATAACTGCCGAAATCAACATCGAGCATGGTGCCTTGAGCTCCCTCGCAGAGTATGCTTTTGCCCTCTTTGAGGTTCTTGTTTATGACATGCTCGGAGTCTATGATGTTGAATTGTCTGATATACTCGATGCCTTCAAGCCATTTCTTTTCTACATCGCTTATGTCGTAATCTGTATATCCCATAGATTGCAGCATTTTTTCGTGACGTGCTTTATGGGCGGCATATTTTTCTTCAAAGTTTTCAAAGATATCTCCTACTCGCAAACCGTTTCTTGATACTTTATCCGTATATGTCGGTCCTATGCCTTTACCTGTTGTACCTACTTTGTTTTTGCCTTTGGCAGCCTCATATGCGGCATCCAAAACTCTGTGGGTAGGCATTATCAGATGGGCTTTCTTTGATATATATAGTCTTTCTTTAAGGGAATGTCCGCTCTTTTCCAAGTCTTTGGCTTCGTCCATAAAGAGATCAGGAGCTAGAACAACTCCGTTGCCGATGACATTAGTCTTGCCTCCTTGAAATATTCCTGATGGGATGCTTCTCAACACGTATTTTTCTCCTTCAAATTCAAGAGTATGTCCTGCGTTGGGACCGCCTTGGAAACGGGCGATGACATCATACTGCGGTGTCAGTACATCAACAACTTTACCTTTACCTTCATCTCCCCATTGCAAACCGAGCAATACATCAACTTTGCCTTGTTTCATGATTCTTAGAAATTCTATAAATTATTTTTTAGTATTATTTTGATAGGTCTTGTTACCTTGTTTTTTTATTCTTGCGTGTTATAGACGCTTGGCATGTGCTGCATATTCCATAGATACACATGGAAAAATTTTCCTTACGGAAACGTTTGAGGCGTATGTTGCTGAATATATTTTCTATTTCAGGAACTGTTATTTCTGACATTTTACCGCATATTGTACACACGCTGAAACATCCGTTGCCTGTAAAGCCTACTTTGTATCTGACTCCGTTTTCAAGTTTTGTTGCAGAGATGAGTTTCAGTCTCATCAGCAACTTTATGGTGTTGTATAACGTTGCCCGACTTACTGGAAAATTATCTTTACATAACACACAATCAAGTTCATCTATCGTAAAATATCTGTCAAAACTGTATGCAGCATCAAGTATGGCGAACCTCTCGGGGGTTTTTTTTAGATGATTTTGCTCCAGATACTTATACAGAATGTTTTTTACCGTTTCTTTTGTGTCATGCTTGATTGTCATGTGCATTTATGAATATTTGACAAAATTACAACAAAACTATGGAATAAACGAATAAAATGTCAAGAAATGGAGCTTCTTTCTGCTCTTTATTCTGTCTGTCGTAGGTGTGTAAGTGCATTGGCAACGGCATGTCTGACAGCTAAATTGTCGTGGTGCATAGCGGCTTGGGCTTGGCTATAAAACTCTTCGGCTTCATGCTTTTCAAGAGTTATGCCTTTCATAAAAAGTCTTGAAAGTGTCTGATAGCCGCATATACGGACAATGTCATTGTATGTGGAAATCCATTCCATTGCCATATTTTTTGCATCTTTCAGGTGTTGGAACAGATGCATGGCAGCAATCTCTGCAATTTCCTGATTGGGTATTTCTCCCGTCCATGTCTTTGTCAGATTCGCTGTCATCTTTTCATGCGGCATCATCATGATGGCAAGTATCTTTGATTCGCGTATGTCTTCTTGCCATAAAAGTATTGACAGGTCATAGTCTTTGCCATGTTCTTTGGCGTAGGCTGACAGTTCCGGCAGACTTATGCCCCAGATTATTTTATATTCAAGTCCTTTGTCACGCATTGAGCGTGATGCAATGCCGTTCATCCGTAGTCTATACCATGCTTTTATGGCTTTCAGTCTTTCTTTCGCGTCTGTCATGTCTGTGCCAGCTTCAATGCCTAAGTGTTTAATATTCACGTCCATAACGCAACATTTGTTGTGTGTATGTTTCTGTATAATCTACATCAATATCTATGATGTTGCCTTTGCTGTCGGTTATGGGCTTGAGGGTGGGGTTGATAAATCCTTTGTATGGAGGAATTTTGAGCCGATTGTATCTTTCTGTAATCTCTTCGTGTAGTTGAGGGTCAAGTCTTACGGCATATTTTTCTACCAAATGTCTTGCCGCTTCAAAGTCGCCTTCGCTTTTTATTCTTTGTATTTCGGCTAATAGTCGGGCGAAGAGTTTACGCAGTTTTTCATAGTCATTGATGCGGACAAATGTCTTACCGTTAATGACTGTCAGTTCCGTGATGTTTTCCTTGCTACCGTGTTCGTGGCACCATCTTGCTATTAATGCCCGATTGCGCATATGAGCCTCTTCATAGTCATGCCCTTTTTGTATTCTTGCCATTTGAGTGAGCAAGCCGTTCATCATGAATGAGTAATAAGCCGCCTTATATGCTTCTTTATCGGGCATGAGTCCTAAGTCTACAAGTTTGCTGTCGGCTTGGTAATATAATGCAAAGAGGTCGGCTCTGGCTTCTTCTATGGTGTTGCCGTAGGCTTTCAGTGCATCGGGACTTACACCTTTGAGCAGTTGGCCGCTGCCATGTCCTAAACATTCATGCAGGTCGGTGTGTATAATATCACAGATATTACCATATTTATTTATCAGCGAGCAAGTCCCTTCATCAATGACAAATTCTTTGTCAAAGCCGTTGCCTCGTGCCGCTTCGTTGTATGCAGAGATGATGTTGCTTATTGTTATGCTTTTGCTGCCGTATTCTGCTCTTATCCAGTCTGCATTAGGCAAGTTAATGCCAATGGCTGTTGCAGGATATTCTCCTCCTCCGAGCATTGCGGCACATATAACTTTGGCAGAAACACCTTTCACGGTCTTTTTTTTGAAACGTGGGTCAATGGGGGAGTGGTCTTCAAACCATTGTGCGTTGTCGCTGATGAGGCGTGTACGTTTGGTGCCTTCAATGTCCAGATATTCAACAAGCCCCTCCCATGTACCTTTCAGTCCGAGAGGATCGTCATATACTTCAATAAAACCATTGATAAAGTCTATCTCAGCTTCTGCTTCTCTTACCCATTCTATGCAATATCGATTGAATTCTTTAAGGTCACCTGTTTCGTAGAATTTTATAAGATGTTGTATTACATTCTTTTGTTGTGGGTTTTCAGCTACATCTTCAGCTTTTTTTAGCCATTTTATGATGTTTCTTATTTCTCTGTCATATTTATTTCCTAGTCTCCATGTTACTTCGGTTATCTTTCCATTGGTCTTGCAAACGGTTGTGTTAAGCCCGTATGAAACGGGTTTTTTGTCTTCGGTATCTTTTTGGGCAGCGTAATAGTCTTCCACCTCCTGTTGCGTTACGCCCTCATAGAAGTTGCAAGCTGAAGAGACAACTATGTCTTCTCCATCTTTTTTGCAGACTTTGACGGGATTGACAGATGTGTCAAAGATGACAGTTTTCAAGATGTCAGTAATCTCACTGACACTCTGTTTATCTTCTAGTGGCAACACTTCGGTCGGCAGTGATTGCAAGGCTTTAATGAAAAACTCTTTTGAAAAGTCAGGCTTGAATTTCTCAGAGCCGTAATGATGATATATGCCGTTAGAGAACCATATACGTTTCAAATATACTTCCAGACTCTTGAAATCAGCCGTTTCGCGGTTACCTTTGTAATGGGTATATATGGCTTCTAATATTCGGCGTATCAGTAGGTTGTGCTTGCCAAATTGATCTGTTGTGATGTCCCTTCCTGAAAGGGCTGCTTCCGACAGATAATATACGAGAAGTTTTTGTCTGACAGACAGCTTGTCGAAGTTATCGAGCCGATATCTCAATATTCTGATGTCAGCGAAATCCTCAACAATATATTGAAAATTGTCTTTTCCCATGACTTTTATAGATTGGCTTCTGTTTTTACTTTTGATTTAGCTTCAATTCTTCTACTTAAGAGACGATATTGTCTAGGTGTCATAGCATAATATTTATAGAACGAAGCATAGAACGGTTGTCGGTTAGAGAAGCCTACCATATAACCAACCTCCTCTATTTTTAACTTAGCATATTTCTTGTCTCGCAGTATAGGTAATGCGGCCTCAACTCTGCATTTGTTAACAAAAGATGCATAATTCATGTCAAAAGCTATCCTCATGGTCGACGCTATATACCTTGTATTAGTATCAAGATCGGCAGCGAGCTTTTTTACAGAGTAGTCCTTGTCGAGATACTTCTTTTTCTTTACAATTATGTTTATAATCCCGACTTTCAATTTAGCTATGACCTTGTCATTGATTTTTGTGCAATACTCGGCCATCTGTTTGGTCGATTTCCGAACATTATACTTATTACTCATGATAAAACCTGTTTTTACAATCTTTTTTTGCATTTTAACATTCCTCTTCATTGCACAGGAATGTTTCTTGGTGCAAAAGTAATAAAAAATAAATATATGTGGACTATAAAAAATGATTAATCTTTCTCTCGTCATAGTATGATAAAACACTATCAAATATGCAATAAAAAGAATGTTTCTTCATTAGAAGGAAAAAAGTCTGTATCATTAAAGATAACAGCAGTCGCAAGTCTTAATGTTAAATGAAAATAGAGCCGACATAAATTCTTTCCCTGACGTAAATAATGAACAATCTGAGTTGTCGCTCAATAGAATATTTAACTTAATACCTGAAAAATATCTGACATAGTCGTCACTATATGGAGAAAATGTTAGAAAAATACAAGATAATGGAGCACAATGAGAATAGTGATTATAGTAAAGTCTGCTAACTATCATGTTTTTCAGATGGAAAAACTATGTTTAGACACTAAAAACAATGACTTATGACTAAAACAATTATGGGTTTATTCTGTATAAACCGACTTGGTCGGATTTGTCTTGTGCTTACATACACATTTATTAATGACCGATAGGGTTAAATAATCTCTATCATGAGTACTCGTTGTGTCTTACCTGTAATGCGGACTCGGTTATCTGGACGTAGTCCGACGAGCCAGATGATATTGTTGTCACAATCGGTTACAACGAGTTGTCGTTGTTTGTCAAATAGAGATGTCTTTCTGTCTGTGAGGAAATCACTTATCAGTTTTGACCCTTTCATGCCGAAAGGTACAAAACGGTCGCCTTTCTCAATATTGCGTAAATAAAGCGGAAACTTTATCTTGTCAAAATCTGCAGACATACAGCAAGAACGTTTGTCTATGGGAATATTGTCGGAAAAGTCAAAACTCGTAATTCTAAATTTTAATCTTTCGTTATAGACGTAGATTCCCTCTTCCGGAAACTTCATTGCCTTGTGTTTGACATGCTCTTTTGGCTCTATGAATATATAATTCCGGTCAATGAGCAACTGGTATCTATCAGAATAAAAGACACGGCCGGGAGCGACATCTATAGCATTATGTATTATTTCAGACTGTGAGGGTGTGAAGCCGTAATCCTTAACTATGTTGAAAACAATGTCAGACATACATGTCATGGATTTCAGTTCCTGAATGTCTATACGTAGAGAATCTCTCCCGAAGTCATGACATGTTACCGAAGAAATACACCGGTTTACGGCTTCATCGTATATCATTGCAGCATTTTCCACACGTAGTGCAGTGCGTGATATACACTCTTGTGCGGAGGGATTGATTTCTTTTATCAGCGGAATAAGATTAAGGCGTATTTTGTTTCTTACAACATCGTCATGAAGATTTGTGCTGTCGGTAACGAAAGTTTGCTCGGCAACAGAAAGGAAGTCTTCTATCTCTTGTCTCGAAACACAAAGCAGCGGTCTGATAATGTTATTGTTTTTGGGTGATATACCTTTAAGTCCATGAATACCCGTACCTCTTATCAGGTTCATCAATACGGTTTCTACACTGTCGTCTCTATGATGAGCTACGCATATAGCCGAAGCATTGATGTCTTTTGCCAGTTTGCGAAAATAGTCGTATCTTAGTTCTCTGGCTGCCATTTCAATGCTTATCTTATGCAGTGTCGCATAGGCGTGTGTGTCAAAATGAACTTTATGCAGTGTAATGCCTTTGTCCTGGCATAGTTTATGACAAAACATCTCATCACGATCAGACTCTTCTCCACGCAGATGAAAATTACAGTGGACAGCCTCTACATTATATCCGAGCTGCAGCAAAGACAGTAGAAGAGCCACGCTGTCTGCCCCGCCCGATAAGGCAACGAGACACTTATCATCTGCTTTAAGCAAATGACGTTCCTTTATGAATTGAGAAACCTTATTGATAAAAAGACTTTGCATGAGACGTGACATGAACGTTACAATCTGTGTCTATTCTACATATAATACGAGTCCTTTGAGATATTCACCCTCAGGATGGTATATGTTTATTGGATGATCTGCAGGTTGGTGTAGCTGATGCATGATTCTGACATTGCGACCTGCTTGTGCAGCTGCTGTAAATACCGCATTGCGGAAATTGTCTTTCGTTACCACTTGGCTGCAACTGAAAGTGAAGAGTATGCCACCTTTGCGGATACGTTCAAAGGCTTTGACATTGAGACGTGTGTAACCTTTCAGCGCATTGTGTAATGCAGCTCTGTGTTTTGCAAATGCAGGAGGATCAAGAATTATAAGGTCATACTTGTTGTCTGCGGCATCAAGAAATTTAAACGCATCATCGCAGAAAGCCTGATGCCGATTGTCACCCGGAAAGTTCAGCTCTACGTTGGCGTTTGTCAATTCAATGGCTTTGGCGCTACTGTCTACTGAATGTACCGCTTTGGCACCGCCTCTCATTGCGTAAAAAGAGAATCCTCCGGTGTAGCAGAACATGTTGAGTATAGTCTTGTCTTTGGAATAACGTTCCAGCAAACATCTGTTCTCTCTCTGGTCTACAAAAAAACCGGTCTTCTGTCCTCGCAACCAATCGACATGAAACTTCAGTCCGTTTTCAATAGCGATATTATCATCACAGCCACCAATGATAAATCCGTTCTCTTGCCCGAGTCCGGCTTTGTATGGTAGTGTTGTCTCGCTTTTATAGAAGACGTTGTCTATTCTCTCGCCCATGACCTTGTTGAGTTGTTGTGCTATTATATGACGATACATGTGCATACCCACGCTGTGAGCTTGCATTACTGCCGTTTTCCCATAACAATCGATAACAAGTCCCGGCAGATTGTCTCCTTCTCCGTGAACAAGACGATAGGTGTTGTTCGCCGGATTGTCGGCAATGCCTATTTGCAGTCTCATGTTAAGGGCTGACGAAAGTCGGTTGTACCAGAACTGTTCGTCAATGATGATATCTTCAAAAGACAGGATTCTGACAGCAATGCTACCGATTTGGAAATGTCCTAAAGCAATGAATTTATCTTCAGAAGTCTTGACTTTTACTATGTCTCCTTCTTCCAAGTTGTTGTCTGCATATGCTATGGCACCAGAGAATATCCATGGATGAAATCTTTTCAGACTTTCTTCTTTCCCTTTCTTTAATACGATTGTTTTATACATAAACGGTTATATTATCTTAATTATGTCAGATATTCTTCAGTAGAAACAGGGTCGTTGATTATAAGTTTGTAGTTCCCGTCTCTTAAAAGCTGTTCAAGCTCATTATATATCATGATACACGCCCATGCGTCAATGGCCGCATATTGTTTTTGTGCTTCGCTCAGGATGTCTGTTTCCCAATTACTTAGTCTTGACGATTTGCTTATTTTCTGATGAAAGAGATTGGCGTATATTTTCTGTAGGCTAAGGTCTTCTATGCCTACCATGCCTACGATTTTCTGTAAATCTATCATGTTTCCGGGTGTAAACATCTCTCTCTTATGCAATGACAAGATGTCATCATGTAGAGACAGACCGATTTTTGGCACAGTCGTGTCTTCTAATAGTTTTATTATAGATTCGGTAAGGCCGATAAGGTTAAGCCTGAAAAGGAAACAAGTGTCAAGCGTTGATACTTGCAGCAATGACACATAATAAATTTGACCTTTTTTGAATGAAGGTCTTGTCTCTGTGTCAATGCCCAATATCTTTTGTGTCAACAGATATTCTATTGCTTTATTTGCCTCTTCTGCAGTGTTGATAACGAAAATCCTGCCATTGAAGATAACTTTTGGCAGATTAGAGATACAACTCTTGTCAAACTTGTTATATATGACTTTTTCCATTAATTCTTTATAAAAATGGTTTGCAAAAATATAAAAAAAAGGTGACTTTTGTAGTCTGTTCTGACTTTTTTCAATTACTTTTGCAAATAAAAGGAATTTGTGGACTTCAAATTCCAGGCTCTTTTATGCTTATAAGAAGTAGGCACACAACACATTAATAAATATAATATCCGCTAATAATAACCATGCCAAAGAAAAAGAACAAGCCCGCAAGCAAGTCGTTTAGCGAAGCTCTGGGGTTAAACAATATATTACAGAATGATATAATCAATTTCATTGTAGGTATAATACTGATATTACTTTCAGCATATTTCATAATCGCTTTTTTGTCATTTCTTTCCACTGCCAATGCAGACCAAAGCCTGGTACTTGATTTAAGACCGGGTGAAATTCTTAATTCTGACAGGACTTTCAAAAACAGTTGCGGGTCATTCGGAGCATTTCTCTCATATTTCTTTATATCAAGATGCTTCGGATATTCGGCTTTTATTGTGCCGCTGTTTATGGGGATGGTAGGACTAAAGCTTGTCAAGGCATATTCGTTTAATTTGCTAAAGATGTTTGTCTGTCTGACAATTATTATGATTTGGGTGTCTGTAACATCGGCAAAAATCCTCACTCCGATAATGGGCAGTATGGTATATAATCCCGGTGGCGATCATGGATTGTACTGCTGTCAGTGGATAGAAAATATTGTGGGTACGCCCGGACTTTCCGTAATCCTTGTCCTTACAGCATTATTATTCCTTACTTATTTAAGTCGGGAAACAATAAATATAGTGAGAAAGATACTTAATCCCGTAAGTGCCATAACTAACAAAGTGTCGTTTACTGTTCATATAGGGAAGAATAATGATGACAAGAACGACTCTGTCGTACAAGAGGAAGATCCTACGACGTTTGATGATCCCAAGACACAAACCGTAGATTTCGGAAATGGTAAAGAAACACCTGTCGTAGCCGGGACAGGGCCGGTGAATGTGGAAAAGGAGGATGAAGAAAACAATATCAATGAATTTTCAACTGCTGGCGATACGACACTGACAATTAATAAAATTAAGACAGAGACGGCTGCTGACTCTCGTGATGTTTCAGGAGAAAAAGATTTGTCTGTGCCGATTAATCCCCTTGAGCCATACACAAAATATCATTATCCTACATTAAGTCTGCTTAAAAAATATGATAGTGATGGGAAACCATATATTGATATGAAAGAGCAGACTGCCAATAAAAACAGGATAGTTGAAGTACTTAACAGTTTCGGTGTACAGATACGCACAATCACTGCTACTGTCGGACCTACAATTACTTTGTATGAAATAACTCCGGCGGAAGGTGTAAAGATATCAAGAATAAGAAATCTGGAAGATGATATAGCATTGAGTCTTGCAGCCTTAGGAATTCGTATTATTGCTCCGATACCGGGTAAGGGTACGATTGGTATTGAAGTGCCTAACGAAAAACCGCAAATCGTGTCGATGCACTCGGTTATTGCTTCGAAAAAGTTTCAAGAAGAAGAAAAATATGTTTTACCTGTAGCACTTGGAAGAACTATAACGAACGAGGTGTTTATGTTCGATTTAGCCAAAACGCCGCACCTTTTGGTGGCAGGAGCTACAGGTCAAGGTAAATCGGTTGGATTAAATGCGATTATTACATCGTTGTTGTACAAAAAGCATCCGTCGGAATTGAAATTTGTGCTTATCGACCCCAAAATGGTTGAGTTTAGTATTTATGCGGCACTCGAAAAGCATTATATGGCAAAAATGCCCGACCAAGATGATATTATTATTACCGACTCTACAAAAGTGATACAAACACTCAATTCGCTTGTGATAGAGATGGAAGATCGTTACAAACTGCTGAAGTCGGCACATTGTAGAAACATTGTGGAATACAACGAAAAGTTTGTCAACAGGCAATTAAATCCGGAAAAAGGTCATCGTTTTTTGCCTTACATTGTGATAGTTATCGACGAGTTTGGCGATTTCATAATGGTGGCAGGCAAAGAGGTGGAAACCCCGATTGCCCGTATTGCACAAAAAGGTCGTGCCGCAGGAATGCACATGATTTTGGCAACGCAGCGTCCTTCGGTGAACATCATTACCGGAGTGATAAAGGCAAATGTGCCGAGCCGTATCGCTTTCCGCGTTTCGTCGATGGTGGATTCGCGTACGATACTCGATGCTCCGGGTGCCAACCAATTGGTGGGCAAGGGCGATTTGCTTTATTCGGGCGGAAGCGATTTGGTGCGTGTGCAATGTGCTTTTGTGGATACTCCAGAGGTAGAGCGAATAGTGGAATATGTGAGCAAACAGCAATCGTATCCGTCGGCATATATGTTGCCGGAGTGTGAAATATCCGATTCGGGCGACCTCAATGTAAGCGGAATGGATATGACGCAACGCGATCCGTTGTTCGAAGAAGCCGCCCGCATGGTGGTAACTACGCAACAGGGTTCCACGTCGAATATTCAACGAAAATTCAGTGTTGGCTTCAATCGTGCCGGCAGAATAATGGACCAATTGGAGCATGCAGGTATTATTGGTCCGCAAGAGGGTAGCAAACCCCGGAAAGTGTTAGTGGCATCGGAGTTCGATTTGGATCAGATGTTGCAGAATATGAACTAAAAAATGTGTGAAAAATGAAAAAATTTTTGGCAATATTTATGATTTGTTTGCCGTTGGCGATGTCGGCACAAACCGATTCGAAGGCAAAAGCATTTTTTGACAAAACGATAGCCGTTTTGCAAAACACTCCGATACAAACCGATTTTTCGGTTGTTTATGAAAATGCCGTAACCGATGAGCATGAAACAAAACAAGGAAAACTGCTCCTAAAAGGCAATAAATTTTATTTTGCCCTCGAAAATATGGAACTGTTTTTCGACGGGAAAACACAATGGATGTACATGCAAGATGTCGATGAGGTGTCCGTATCCGAACCTACGGGAAAAGAGTTGAGCGAAATAAACCCGATATTGATGGTAAAAGAATTTCGCAAAACACACATGGTGCAATTCGATGCTGACGATGCGGCTACATCGCCGAATCGTTTGTTGAACCTTTATCCGTTAGACAAAAGTGTTGACCATTTTAAGGTGGCTTTGGTGGTGAAAGAGAATACAAAACAGATTGTTTCGATTAAAATTTCGTTTAAAAACGGAACTTCGACCTTGTTTTCGACAAAAAA
Organism: Prevotella sp.; assembly: GCA_051892655.1. GTDB lineage: Bacteria > Bacteroidota > Bacteroidia > Bacteroidales > Bacteroidaceae > Prevotella. Next base: position 25,557 of record JBJFGK010000210.1, read on the forward strand.
TTATCAAATGTTGAAAACGTTGGCAGATTCGGCTTTTACGTTCGACAAATCGAAATATCCCAATGTGATGATTAACGATTTAAGATAAACTGTTTATGGAACGAGTAAAATGTTTGATTATTGGTTCGGGACCTGCCGGCTATACGGCTGCAATTTATGCTTCGCGAGCAAATTTGTCGCCTGTTCTTTACGAGGGCATTCAACCCGGAGGGCAACTTACCACAACTACCGAGATTGAAAATTTCCCCGGTTTTCCCGATGGAATTACGGGTACGGAATTGATGGAAAAAATGCGTTCGCAAGCCGAACGTTTTGGTGCGGAAATACATATTGGAATGGTTTCGTCGGTCGATTTCGGTGTTACTCCCAAACAGGTAACTATTGACAACGAAACCACTATCGAAGCCGATACGGTAATTATTGCAACAGGCGCTTCGGCAAAATATCTTGGTTTGCCCGATGAGCAGAAATATGCCGGTATGGGTGTTTCGGCTTGTGCCACATGCGATGGTTTTTTCTATCGTAAAAAGACGGTGGCTGTGGTTGGTGGCGGCGATACGGCTTGCGAAGAGGCAATTTACCTTGCCGGATTGGCCAAAAAGGTTTACCTCGTTGTGCGAAAACCGTTTTTGCGTGCGTCGAAAATCATGCAGGAACGTGTAGCCGAAACGGAAAATATCGAAGTGCTTTACGAACATCAAACGTTGGGACTTTTTGGTGAAAACGGTGTTGAGGGTGTTCGCTTGGTAAAACGCTGCGGAGAAGCCGACGAGGAAGAGGTGAGCCTTGCCATCGACGGGTTTTTCCTTGCCATTGGACATCATCCGAATTCCGATGTTTTCAAAAATTTTGTCGAGACCGACGAGTTGGGTTATATCAAAACCGAAGCAGGTACGCCAAAAACGAATATCGAAGGTGTTTTTGCCGCAGGCGATGTGGCCGACCCGCACTATCGTCAGGCTATTACGGCAGCAGCAAGCGGTTGCAGGGCTGCTATCGAGGCGGAACGTTATTTGAAATCAAGCAAATAAAAAAATCTTGTCTTTTCTGCGAAAATATTGCCTGACAACCGTTTGGTGTGTTGTTATTTTTGTGCTTTCGGTAATGAATGTGTCGAATATTGACGCTCCGCATTTGTTTCAAATACCGTATATCGACAAATGGATTCATCTTGTTCTGTATTTTGTATTGGGATTTTTGCTTTGTTATGAGGTTCGTTTTTCTACGTTTTTAAAAAAAATGTTTGTGTGGGCGTTTCCTGCTTTTTATGGCGGAGCAATGGAGTTGATACAAGAATTTGTGGTGCATCGTTCGGGCGATGTGGTGGATTTCGCAGCCGATGTGTTGGGTGCTTGTATGGGTATTTTGTTGTGTTATCTTATTTTTTTTAAACGATGGAAACAAGCACTTTAAAATATAGAATCGCTTTAACCAAACTTAAAGGTATTGGGCCTGTTTTGGCGAAAAATTTGTTGGCATATTTTGGCGATGTTGTTCCGATTTTCGAAGAGAGTATGCGTTTGCTTTCGGCTGTTCAAGGTATTGGTGCCATGTTGGCAAAAGAGATTGTGGAACAGCGCGACAAGGCATTGTTGTTGGCTGAAAAGGAAATCGAGTTTTTGCAAAAACGCGATGTTCGTCCCGTATTTTTTACCGACAAGGCCTATCCGTATCGTCTGAAAGAGTGTTTAGACGCTCCTTTGATGTTGTATGTGCGTGGTAATTGCGATTTTAATTCGGGTAAATTTTTGGCTGTTGTAGGCACGCGAAAAGTTTCGGCTTACGGCAAAGATTTGTGTCAGCATTTAGTGCAGGATTTATCGACAAAACATGCCGATTTAACCATTGTGGGCGG
>JBJFGK010000211.1:0-6444 GCA_051892655.1 Prevotella sp.
TTGATTTTGATGAAGATAGAATAAAAGAGTTTATATCTGATAATTACATAACAAATAAAACGGGGGGGGGTAAATTGTAAATTTACCTTACGTACTATAGCATACATTCCTTCAGAAAGGAGGTTGTATGCAGCGTAATGTGTCTCTTGCTTCCTTTGATGGCTCTGATTTCAATAAAGGAGCTAGCTTTCTGAAAATTACATTATGGTATTTAGTGAATGCATTGTTTGTACGTGCTTCATGGAATCCTTTTATGGGAATCAAGGTTACATTGCTTAAAGCATTTGGGGCAAAGATTGGCAAAGGCTTGGTAATTAAGAACAATGTAATAATCAAGTCTCCATGGTATCTGACTATAGGTGATGACTGTTGGTTAGGTGAAGAGTGCTGGATTGACAATCTGGACAGGGTGATTATAGGCAGCAATGTATGTATATCACAAGGTGCGATGCTCCTGACGGGCAATCATGACTTTACCAATCATGCTATGCCCTACCGCAATGAGCCGATAACAATAGAAGATGGGGCATGGATTGGTGCGCAAACAACGGTTTGTCCTGGTGTGACTGTCCATCACAATGCTATCCTTACAGTAGGCAGCGTGGCAACAAAGGATATGGAAGAAAATTGTATATATCAGGGAAATCCTGCGATAAAAGTGAGAGAAAGAATAATCAAGAATTGATTTTGAACATATAAAATTTCTTTAAATTATGTGATTCCTTAACTATAGAATGTATGTATAACCATAGTGCAGTTCAGAGTAGTCTTGATATTTGCGTCAAGGACATAAATGGTCTTACTGACAGTATGGCTTATGCTAAGGTAATATTGTTGAGGAGATATATGATTTATCTTACAACACTTACTTGATGAATCAGTTGAGAATGCAACTTGCCATGTGAAGGATAATGAGACAGCAGTTAATAAGGCAAGACATATAAGTTAAAGCGACAATAGTATTGAATGTGCATGGACCATTGAATGTCAAGATATTGTTTGTAATAACTTTAGAATCATTGGTTTGGAAGGAACATCATTCAAATCTTCCGTTCCTTCCGAGCAATACAACCAAAAGAGGATAGGCCTTATCAACGTATTCATTATTAGAAGCAAACCTTTGATTTATAGAGTTTTAAAGTGTATATTAAACTCATAGTAGAATTGATTAATTATGAAAATATCAATTATAACAAGTTGCTATAACCGTGTGGAGACTATATGCGGAGCGATAGAAAGTGTTTTGTCACAGGACTATCCTGATATAGAGTATATCATTGTTGACGGTGCTTCAACAGATGGTTCGTTGGAGATAATACGTGATGCAATTAAAGGTAGGGAAAAGAAAGTAAAACTTATCTCCGAACCTGACACCGGCATGTATGAGGCTATTAATAAGGGAATACGTCTGGCTACCGGAGATTATATTGGTCTTGTACACTCTGATGATTATCTTTTTGCCAATGATACGATAAGCAAAATAGCTAAAAGACTGGAAGAGACACATGCAGATTTCTTCTATGGCGACGGTCTTTTTGTCAATCAGGAAAACACTGACAAAGTAATACGCAACTGGATTGGCGGCGACTATCGTCTGTGGAAAGTAAGACACGGTTGGCTGCCACTGCATCCTACATGCTACATCAGCAGGGAGACAATGTTGAGAAGAGGATTGTATAACGAGACTTACAAGATTGCCGCTGACTCTGACCTGCTATTCAGATACCTTTTAGGCGGTGATATGACCGTGACGTATCTCAATGAATATATCGTTCGTATGCGTATGGGCGGAATGAGTACTGACAACGCACGCCGCAAAATGATGTGGAAAGAGGATGTACGCATGTATCGTTCGCACGGAATGAATCCGACAATAACAAAGCTTGAAAAGATGATGTGGAAGTTACCGCAGTTTATAAAAGCAAAGTTTATGTAATAATGGAGAACATGTTCTTTGAATTTTTACAGATAGCTGTAGGAAACAGGAAGTCATTGTCAGTTGGTATTTATGATAGCGATTGGAAAAGGCTTTTTGATTTATTCCAGAAGCAGGCATTGATTGGTATTGGATTCACTGCTGTGGAGAAATTGCACGCTGATGGTGTAGTATGTCCTTCACAGTTGCGGATGAAATGGATGGTATTGGCATTGCAAATTGAGAAACATAATGCTTTGCTGAATGAACAGTGCAAAATACTGACTAAACAATATGGGCATGACGGGTTGGCAACTTGTATTCTGAAAGGTCAGGGAAATATGCTGAACTATCCAGAGGAATTGAGGATGAGACGACAGAGCGGAGACATTGATGTGTGGTGTGTACCTCCACATGAAGGATTAGATATTGCCGTTCAGTCTGGTAAAGATGAGATAGAGTATGTGAACTATAAAGGATATCATGCTGTAATGGAATATGTTTTGATGCAGCATCGGTTGGCAGGAAACAATAAGAAACCTGTTATTAGGTATCATCATATCGAGGCTCCGAAGATAGATGGAACAGAGATTGAAGTTCATTTCAGGGTAGGATATACCAATTCGCCTTTGAGAAATTGGAGAATGATGCGATGGTTTAAGGATAATACTGACGTATGCATGAAGAACAAGACCTACATGGGTTTTGCAGTGCCTACGGCTTCAGTAAATGTAGTGTTTCTGATGTGCCATCTGTTCTCTCATTACTTTGATGAGGGTGTGGGCTTGCGTCAACTCATGGACTATTATTTTGCCTTGCGTGTATGGCACAACGATGTGATGGAACGTAAAGACTTGCAGTCGCAAGGGATGTGGAGCGAAGGGCTTGGTACGCCTGTTATGTCAAAGGATGAGGTTATGTCTGTTCTTCTTTCATTCGGCATGGGAAAGTTCTCTGCTGCAGTAATGTTTGTGCTGCATGAAGTGTTTGCCATGCCTACACATTACTATATATGTGAGCCGAATGAAAAAGAGGGTCGCAGGTTGCTGGCTGAAATCATGCAGGGCGGTAACTTCGGACAATATGACACCCGTGATGCCGCGCTGAAGAGAGGAGGTTTCGTCAAACACGGATTATGGAAGCTGAAAAGGATAATGCGACTTATCGGCAGTTATCCGGAAGAAGCTCTGTGGGAACCGGTATTTAGAGTTTATCATCTGATATGGAGGTTGTTGCATTGAAAGATAATGTTATGAGAGACCGACTGACATGTGTTTCTATGCAGAAATAATAAAAATCTTCAGTATATGTCATTATATTGGAGACTTTCAAAGGGATATATATAATAAATGGTTTTCTTTGATAGCTTGATTTAGCAACACTTTGAGAAAACAACTTCTACCCTACTGTATCAAGGTCTTTTTTGCACACCCTATGACATCTCTGCAAGACAATGTTTAACAAATTGTATTGTTGAACAAGGATAATTAATATCAAAAGTTTAACGACTTATCCGGCTTTATAATTTTAACATTTATGCTGTTGCTATTTGTCTGAATCCGTCTTTTAGTCTTTGCCTTTATTGCCGTAGTTATTGTCATGGCGAAAAACGAGGCGAAAGAGTTGGATAAAGACTTGAATGAGGCTTGGCATAACGGTAACAAATGATTTGACTTTAAATCATGAGCAAATACAAACTTTTTGATTATCAACGGCAGATGGTTGACGATGTAATCAACATTCTGTCCGGTCCCATGACATGCAGTGTAGTACGTCATAAAGGGGAAAAAGTTGAGATATACGGTAATTCCGTCATGGTACAGATGCCTACCGGAACGGGTAAGACATTTGTCATGGCTGCAATTGTGAAATGGTTTCTTGAAACAGAAGAACATACCGATGACGGCGAAGTGTGGATTGTGGCTCATCGCCGGGAACTTGTTGAACAGATAGAAAGGACTCTCGTTAAGTTTGAACTTGATGTTCCAAAGACATCACTATTTGCAAAACGTTTCTCCAGAATAAAGGTTTATTCCATACAGTGGCTAAACCGCCATCTTGACGAAATGCAGACAACACCGGGTCTAATCATCGTTGACGAAGCACATCATGCGCTTGCTCCGATATATCAGAACGTAATGGTGAAATACAGGCTCGCCATGCGAGTTGGCATGACTGCTACACCGTGTCGCCTCAGAGCACAACCGTTTACCGGAATTTTTGGAGAACTGCTGACATCAATGCCTGTAAAAGATTTTATCAAGGGTGGTTATCTGTCACTGTACGACTATGTGGTTATTGGTCGTAACTCGCACGAACAGATTATAATAGATAATTTGAAAAAGCGTGCCGCCGACGGGGATTACAATATAGCTGAAATGAACGAAAAACTGAATGTAAAACCGTCTATAATGCGACTGTATAACAGCGTGATGAAATATGCAAAAGGGAAAAAAGGAATAGTGTATGCAATAGACATTGACCATGCCAAAGCCATTGCCGAATACTATGCTGACATGGGATTGAAAGTAATAGCATTGGATTCAAAAACTCCGGCGCTAAAGCGTGCCGAAGCAGTGGAAGATTTCAGAAACGGACGTCTTGACTGCATGGTAAATGTCAATCTCTTTGACGAAGGGTTCGACTGTCCTGATGTAGAGTATATACAGATAGCAAGACCTACGCTGTCGTTGTCTAAATATCTGCAAATGGTAGGCAGAGGACTTAGGGTTCACAAGCATAAAAAACTTTGTGTTATTATAGATAATGTCGGTGTCTATCGCTCCTTCGGACTTCCCGACAAACGACGTAATTGGCAACGTATGTTCAACGGATTTGTTGCAGGAAAAGGTACTTCAGGCAGACGCATAAGGAAAGATGTCACAATAGAGCCAACGGCAGTTGAGAATATGGAATTTGTCGTGCGTAATGACCGCAAAACGAATGACAAGAAAGAGCGTGAGGCTTTTCTTTCCAATGTCACACCTTACGAACAAAACCAACGTTGGGGGTTGCGCTCCGGCGATACCGTTGTGATAAGACCCATCTACAGGCATATTTATGACTTCGTTGGCAAATATGCTATATGTGAACTCGCACCCAATATGTATGGATTGATTGCACGGACGGGCCATCTGCTTACTCAAAAGTGGTATAAGCGGGTAGAAATTACCGACAACGGGAAATACGCCCTTCTAACCGAAAGCCCTATAAGAACCGAACGGTGGATATTAAAATAGTCAAACCTATTTCGCAACTAAGCATTTCAGGTGTTGCAATAAGCCTTTTTACGACTCGTAGAAAGGCTTATTTTATGTTGTAAAAAAGCTATTTACGATCCCTAAACAGCATAGTATTGTTTTTTAACAAAGTCAAATGTGACTATGCCAAAATATCAGCTGCACTCGGAATAACTCAAGCATGCTCGGTTCTCCACTCGTTGGCACGATATTTTGGTATAGTTTATCTCGAAGGAGAAGACAACAGTCAAATCCGCACAAGCCTTCCGCACGCATTGCAAATCCCTGTGGGAAGAATGTTTATCTTAACCAATTAACTGCCGATTTATTAATTTCCTCAAACCAATGATTCTCATCCGTACAATTTTCCACCAGTTCATTTGAATGTTCCAAAAAACAACGTACATGATGAGAATCCGGTATATAGTTCACTTTATAACTATCTTCAAGCATTTTCTGAAAAACATTCAAAGATAATGGTATTATTGTTGATTTTCCTCCGTAATATGATATGTTAGTTCGATGCAGATTATAAAAATGAGCAATACAGGCTTCATTTATCGTAGGAGCAATGAACAGGCAGTAGCAAGGCTTACCACTCGCCTTTTTCATTTTCCCTAAATGACGACTTACTGGTTCGCCCTCCATTTCATATTGCTTTTGGCCGCTTGCCATTGTAACTTCAACAATAAGTATATAATCCCCATAATCACATATTATATCAGCCATATTTCCTTGTGCGGTGGAAAGAGGTTTTCCGAAATCGTCAAAAATCAAATTCGCCTTGATGTCTCCACCATCAAGCATAGTCATGGCACGCCAAGTGTTCCATTCAAGCATCAATGGGGCATCGTATAATTCCTTATTTTCAATTTGCTTGAATGTATTTTGGATGTCATCATAGAGCTTGTAGTCTTTTATTTCAACCACTTGCCTGCTCAATGTTTCTGTTTTCCTTTGCGCCGTGAGGTCTGCCAACAAATCTTTCAACTCAGCTATTTTCGCTTTTTGATTGAATTCAATTTGGGGAAACTCTGTATGTAATTTTGCAACAAGTTTCTTCCTGTCGTCCGTAAGTAATTGTGGCACTGTTGCATTTCCAAGATATTCAACATAGTCTCTTTCACTACCAATAAAACAAGGGTTGCGGTCTATTGTTTGCAAAATGTAATCTACATCCTCTATGCGCTCCGGCACAATGCTTAACGATTTTCCGACGTGTGATACATTTACAAGACCTGTCGCACGCAAGTATCGGAAGCAAGCATCAGCATAATCTCGCATATTACT